>JAFMJN010000109.1 GCA_017853435.1 Planctomycetota bacterium
CCGGCTTCACGCAACGCGACGTTGATGTCGGCTTCCTTGGCACCTTCGAACACCGGCGTCACCGCCTGCGTTCCGAGGGTGCGCATCGCCCACCCGAGGTGGACTTCGAGGATCTGACCGACGTTCATACGCGACGGAACGCCGAGCGGGTTCAGCAACATTTGGACGGGCGTTCCGTCCGCGAGATGCGGCATGTCTTCGATCGGAAGAATGCGCGCGATCACACCCTTGTTGCCGTGGCGACCGGCGATCTTGTCGCCGACCGAGAGGCGGCGCTTCGTCGCGAGGTACACCTTCACCATTTCCTGCACGCCCGTCGGGAGATCGTCGCCGCGCGAGAGGCGGTTGATCCGCTTCTGCTTCTCGGCGTCGAAGTCCTCGATGCGCGTCACGTACTTCTTCTGGATTTCGAGGGCGCGCTTGCGCTCCGCGGCATCCTTGACGGCGTCGAGGGCCTGCTTGATCGCATCTTGGGCCATACGGAGCGACGGAACGTCCGGGTTCGCCGGAATTTCGATCACGCGCTTGGTGCCCTTGTGCGTGAGGTCTTCGCCGCGGAGTTCCTTGACGCTCGCGAGGAGCTGCGTCAACTGCTCCGACCACAGCGTGAGGTGCTGCTTGCCGAGGCGAACGATTTCCATCGACGCCTTTTGACGCTCCTCTTCGTTGTGGTTGACCTTGCGCGAGAGGCGTTCCGTCGAAATGACGACGCCTTCCGTGCCCGATCCGAGTTCGAGCGAATCGTTCTTCACGTCTTCGCCCGCGCGACCGAAGATCGCGTGGAGGAGCTTCTCTTCCGGCGACAACTCGTTCTTCGACTTCGGCGCGATCTTGCCGACGAGGATGTCGCCGGGGCCGACGCGCGTGCCGACGCGCACCACGCCGTCTTCGGCGAGGTTCTTGAGGATGCGCTCGGAGACGTTCGGGATGTCGCGGGTGAACTCTTCCTTGCCGACCTTCGGTTCCTTGATCGTGGCTTCGTAGTCCTCGATGTGGATCGAGGTGAAGACGTCGTTGCGGATGAGCTCTTCCGACACCAGAACGGCGTCTTCGAAGTTGTATCCGTCCCACGTCATGAAGGCGACGAAGATGTTCTTGCCGAGCGAGAGTTCGCCTTGGTGCGTGGCCGCACCGTCGGCGATCACCTGACCGCGGGCGACTTTGTCGCCTTCCTTCACGATCGGGCGTTGATTTTGGCAGGTGCGTTCGTTCAAGCCCGTGAACTTGCGCAACTGATAGACGTCGTCGCCGACGGCGATTTCCGTCGCCGACACCGACTTCACCACGCCCGCGTTGCGCGCGGTCACGACGAGGCCGGAGTTCGACGCGACGAAACGCTCCATACCGGTCGCGACGACCGGCGGTTCGGAGCGGATCAGCGGAACCGCCTGCCGTTGCATGTTCGAACCCATCAACGCGCGGTTGGCGTCGTCGTGCTCGAGGAACGGAATGAGCGACGCCGAGACGCCGACGATCTGCATCGGCGACACGTCGAGGAGCGACACGTCGTCGCGCGGGACGAGTTTGAAATCGCCGTAGCGACGCGCCATGACGCGCTCGGTGTCGAGACGGCCCGTCTTGTCGCGCGGCGTATCGGCCGGCGCGATGATTTCACGGGTTTCCTCGTCGGCGCGGAGCCACTTGACCTCGTCGGTGACCTTGCCCTTGCGGACGATGCGGTACGGCGTCGTGAGGAAGCCGTAACGGTCGACGCCCGCGTAGATCCCGAGGCTCGCGATGAGACCGATGTTCGCACCTTCCGGCGTCTCGATCGGGCAGATGCGGCCGTAGTGCGAAATGTGGACGTCGCGCACTTCGAAGGACGCGCGCTTGCGGTTGAGACCCGACGGTCCGAGGGCCGACAGGCGACGCTCGTGCGTCAACTGCGACAGCGGGTTCGTCTGGTCGACGACCTGCGACAGTTCGCCGCGACCGAAGAAGTAGTCGATCGACGAAGAAATGGTCTTCGCGTTGATGATCTGACGGGGCGAAAGCCCCTCCTTCTCCATGTTGAGCTTCTCCTGCGCCGTCTTGCGGAGCTTGAGGAAGCCCTTGCGGATTTCTTCCGCGGCGAGTTCCGCGATGGTGCGGACGCGACGGTTGCCGAGGTGGTCGATATCGTCCACTTCGAAGCCCGGCTCGCTGGAGCGCAGCGCGAGGATGTACTTGATCACGTTGACGAAGTCGTCCGACGTGAGCGTCATCTCGTCGTCCGCCACCGACTTGCCGAATCGCGACTTGCCGGGGGTACCGGCGACCGGGTCGACGAACTTGCGGTTCAGACGGAAGCGGCCGACCTTCCCGAGGCGGTAACGCGACTTGTCGCGGAACTTCTCGTCGAAGAGTTGGCGCGCCTTCTCGAGCGACGGCGGGTTGCCCGGACGGAACTTCTGATAGATCCGGATGAGGGCGTCGTCGTACGTCTTCGCGGTGTCTTCGCGGAGCGTGTTGAAGAGGAGGAGATCCTTCGGCTGCCCTTCGATGATCTCGATTTCCTTGAGGCCCGACGCCGCGAGGAGCGTGAGGTACTCGTCGGTCAGCTGATCACCGGCGTTGATGATGGTTTCATCCGCGTCGATGTCGCGAATCGGCGTCGCGACGTAGGCGTTGCGGATGCGCTCGAACGCGGCCTTGCCGGTGAGCTTCACCTTCTCCGTCTTGTAGAAGAGCTTGATGATGTCCGTGTCGCTCGACCGTTCCGGGTCGAACGCGCGGATGATGGTCGTCGCGAGGAACTTGCCCGACTGGTCGATCTTGACCTGGAGCAGATCCTTCTTGGTGACGTTGACTTCGATCCAGGAGCCGCGCTCCGGGATGATCCACGCCTGATGGAGTTTCTTCTCGCCGGGCTGCACCTCGACCTTGAAGTCGACGCCCGGGGAGCGGTGCAGCTGCGAGACGATCACGCGCTCGGAGCCGTTGACGATGAACTCGCCGCCGCCGAGCATGACCGGGACGTCGCCGAGGTAGACGTCTTCTTCGATCGGCTCTTCCTTCTCGAGGCGTACGCGGATCTTGAGACCCATCGCGTAGGTGCGCTTCAGAAGGCGGCTTTCCGCCTCGGTGAACTTGGGCTTGGTGAGTTCGTAGCCGAGGTAGACGAGTTTGGCGGTCTTGTCGAAGGCCTCGATCGGGAAGGCTTCCCGGATCACGGCTTCGAGACCGGAGTCCGCGCGTTCCGACGACGGGACGTCGGCCTGCAGGAACTCCTCGTACGACTTGATCTGCAGCTGGGTCAGGTCCGGAATGGCGACGAGCTCTTCGTTCCGGCCGTACTTGCGGATCTCCATCGTGACTTTCACTCCCTGTCGCGGGCGCTTTCCGCGAACACGATCAAACGGGACGGGGAGCCTCCGCCCCATGCCCTCTCGGGCACCGGTCGGGTCGGCTCCTCGCACGCTTCAGTTTCGGATCAGTTCGGACCCCACACCACGGAAGCCGGGACGGATCCCGGCCTCCCACGCCTCGGCACCGCTCCGTGAGAGAGCGGCGCCGCGGCGCACCGGATCACTTCACCTCGACGGTGGCGCCGGCTTCGGTGAGCTTCTTCTTCATGTCTTCGGCGTCGTCCTTCGTGACACCGGTCTTCACCGGCTTCGGAGCGCCGTCGACGAGGTCCTTGGCTTCCTTGAGGCCGAGGCCCGTGAGTTCGCGGACGACCTTGATCACCGCGATCTTGTTCTGGCCGCCGCTGGCGAGGATGACGTCGAACGTCGTCTTCTCTTCCGCCGCCGGAGCCGCACCACCCGCCGCCGGACCGCCCGCCATCATGACGGGAGCCGCGGCTTCCACCTTGAACTCGGCCTTGAAGGCTTCCTTGAGCTCGACGAGCTCGCGAACCGTCATGGCACCGATCGTGTCCAAGATTCCCTGCACCTTATCCGAATACGACATTGTCTCTCTCCAACCTCGGGTTTCCCCGGGGTCATGTTGAAATTCTTGTTCAACCGCCGGAACCGGCGGCTTCCTTCTGTTTCACGAGCGCCTCGAGGAGCCCGTGCATTTCCGTGAGCGGACCATCGAGGTTCGCCGACATGCCGCTCACAGCGCCGAACATGCCGGACAGGGTCATGCCGAGGAGTTCCACGCGTCCCGGCACCTTCGAGAGGGCCGTGATGCCGGCGCCATCGAGGACTTCGCCCTCGCTGTAGCCGCCGTGAATCTTCAGCTTCTTGTTGGTCTTCGCTTCTTCGACGAGGTGCTTCGCGATCGCGATCGCGCCTTCGCCTCCGAAAACGACCGCGCTCGGCCCGGAGAGCCGACCGCCGAGACCGTTCATGTTCCTGCGGTTGAAGGCCACGCCCGCGAGGGTGTTCTTCACCACCCGCATGCGGAAACCCTTCTCGCGCAACTTCGCCCGGACCGTAACGGTCTCCGACGAGGTCCAACCCTCGCATCCGATGAGGACGCAGGAATCGCACCCCTCGAGATCACCGAAGACGGCCTCGACGATCGCAGCATTCATGCTTTTGGACATGCCTGGATCTCCTGTCAGACCTTCAAGGGGATCCCGGGGCTGTGCGTCGACGAAATGGAAGCCTTCATGAGGAAGGTTCCCTTCGCCGTCGCAGGCCGCAGGGTCGAGATGTGATCGATGAACGCCGCGATGTTTTGGCCGAGCTTGTCCTTCGAAAAGGAGCGCTTGCCCATCGGTGCGGCGACGTTGCCTCCGTCGTCGTTGCGGAATTCAATCTTGCCTGCCTTGAATTCGCGAACGGCGGTGGCCACGTCGGCGGTAACTGTACCGGCCTTCGGGGTGGGCATTTTGCCCTGCGGACCGAGAACCTTGCCGAGTTTACCTACGTGCTTCATCATGTCGGGCGCGGCGATGGCGATGTCGAAATCGGTCCACCCGCCGAGCACCTTCTCAGCCAGATCCGCGGATCCGACTGCGGCGGCACCGGCGGCGCGGGCCTCTTCGGCCTTCGCACCTTCCGCGAACACCACGACGCGACGCTCCTTGCCGATCCCGTGAGGGAGGCTGAGGGAGCCACGCACGATCTGGTCGGCCTTCTTGGGATCGATCCCGAGACGGACAACCAACTCGACGGTCTCGTCCGACTTGCCCTTGGGGAAACCCGAAAGGATCGCCACGGCCTCCTCGACGGAGTACTGGCGGGTCCGATCGACCTTCCCGGCGGCTTCGCGATAACGCTTGCCGTGTTGGGGCATAAAAGTCGTGAGCCCTTCTGCAGACGCTTAACCTGACCGGTGGTGCGGCTGCGTCTGCCAACGCCTCCCACCGGGGGCCCGCGACCCAACGAGGATCGCGGGTTGTCTTGTTTCAGTCGACGACGGTGATGCCCATCGAGCGGGCGGACCCCTCGATGATGCGCATCGCGGCTTCGATGGAACCCGAAGTGAGTTCCTTCTTCTTGACTTCCGCGATTTCGCGCACTTGCTTACGCGTCACCTTGCCGACCTTCATGGTCTTCGGGTTCGCCGCGCCCTTGTCCGCGCCCGCCGCCTTGCGGAGGAGCACCGACGCCGGGGGCGACTTGAACTCGAGCTCGAACGTGCGGTCTTCGTACACCGTGATGATCACGGGGATGACCGTGCCCATCTGGGAGCGCGTGCCGTCGTTGAAACGCTTCACGAACTCGCCGATGTTCACGCCGTGCTGACCGAGCGCCGGGCCGACGGGCGGGGCCGGAGTGGCCTGACCCGCGGGGCACTGGAGCTTGACCTTCGATTTGACCGCTTTCGCCATGATTCGTCACCTGATGGCCGCGCCGTTCCCGACGCCGCCGAATGCGTTTATACGGGTTCGACCTGCCAATATTGGAGTTCCACCGGCGTCGCACGACCGAAGATGGTCACGATGACGCGGACGAAGCCCTTTTCGTCGTTGATGGATTCCACGACCCCGTCGAAGTTCTCGAAGGGGCCTTCCTTGATCTTCACCTTGTCGTTGACGCCGAAGTCGATCTTGATCTTCGCCGGCGCCGACTCTCCACCCGCGGCACCGAAGATCTTCAGCACCTCGTCGGGCGAGAGCGGAAAAGGCTTCGGAATCTTGCCGAGCGTCGAGCGGACGTTGCCGCCGCCGCCGACGAAATCGCCGGCGCCGACCGTCTCGCGCACGAAGGCCCACGTCTCGTCATCCATGAGCATGTTGATGAGTACGTAGCCCGGGTAGGTCTTTTGGGTGCGGGTGCGCTTCTTGCCGTCCTTGATTTCCGCGATCTTTTCCGTCGGAACCTTCACTTCCACGATGCGGTCGCCGAGCCCGCGCAATTGGATCTTGCGCTCGAGGTTGCGACGCACCGAGTCCTCCTTGTTGCTCGTTACCCGAACGAGGTACCAAGCGGGAGCGTTGGAAGGATCGAGGGCTGCGGTCACAGGAAGAGCCTCACCAGCTTGCTCACCAACGCGTCGAAGCCGACGATGGTGAACGTAAGCACGAGCACGAAGATGATGACCACCGTGGAAGACTTGTAGGCGTCTTCCCACGTCGGCCACGTCACCTTTTGGAACTCGGCGTCGGTATCGATGAGGAAGTCCGCGTTCTTCGGCTTGTTGAGCCAACCGCCGATCGACTTGACCGCGAACACCGCCGCGATCCAGCAGATGAAGAAGGCGGGATCGAGGTACTGCTCGATCACCGGGATCTGGTAGCCGCCGGCGAGGCGGTTGCCCTTCACCCACGACAACTCGTAGAGCCAGTCGTAGAGCTGGAAGCCGAGCCCCCAGATCGCGAGAACGGCCAACGTGACGAATGCGCCGCGGCGCACCGTCGTCCCGTGACCATCTTTGTGGACTGCTGTCGTCAACGTGTTTCCCCGGACGGGCGCGGGGGCTTGCGCCCCCGCGCGGTTGAACCGCCCGAACGCTTGTTCGGGCGGACGGCCGATCGGATCAGTCGTGGATCTTCGACACCACGCCGGCGCCGACCGTGCGGCCGCCTTCGCGGATGGCGAAGCGGAGCCCCTGCTCCATCGCGATGGGCGCGATGAGCTCGGCGCTCATCTTGATGCGGTCACCCGGCATCACGACTTCGGCGTTCGTGCCGTCGTCGGCCGTGAAGGCCGAGATCGTGCCCGTGACGTCGGTCGTGCGGAAGTAGAACTGCGGCTTGTATCCCGCCTTGAACGGGGTCGAGCGGCCGCCTTCTTCCTTCTTGAGGATGTACACCTCGCCGTCGAACTTCTTGTGCGGCTTGATGGAGCCCGGCTTCGCGAGCACCTGTCCACGCTCCACTTCCTCCTTCTTGAGGCCGCGGAGGAGAACGCCGACGTTGTCGCCCGCTTGACCCTCGTCGAGGAGCTTGCGGAACATTTCGACGCCGGTGCACACCGTCTTCTTGGTGTCGGTGAGACCGATGAGCTCGAGTTCTTCGTTGACCTTCACGCGACCGCGCTCGACGCGACCGGTGGCCACGGTGCCGCGGCCTTCGATCGAGAACACGTCTTCGACCGGCATGAGGAACGGCTTGTCGGTTTCACGGATCGGGGTCGGGATCCACTCGTCGACCGCGGCCATGAGGTCGTGGATGCACTTGCACTCGGGGCCGTCGGCGTTGCCGGCGGCTTCGAGCGCCTGGAAGGCCTTGAGCGCCGAACCCTTGACGACCGGCGTCTTGTCCCCGTCGAAGCCGTGCTTCGAGAGGAGGTCGCGGATTTCCGCTTCGACGAGGTCGAGCATTTCAGGGTCGTCCACTTGGTCGACCTTGTTCATGAAGACGACGATCTTCGGAACGCCGACCTGCTTCGCGAGCAGGATGTGCTCGTGGGTCTGCGGCATCGGGCCGTCGGTCGACGCGACCACGAGGATCGCACCGTCCATCTGAGCGGCGCCGGTGATCATGTTCTTGACGTAGTCGGCGTGACCCGGGCAGTCGACGTGCGCGTAGTGACGGTTGGCCGTCTCGTACTCGACGTGCGCGGTGTTGATCGTGATACCGCGCGCGCGCTCTTCCGGAGCGTTGTCGATTTGGTCGTACGCCTTCTTCTCGGCGAGACCCTTGGTGGCCAACGCGAACGTGATGGTCGCGGTGAGCGTGGTCTTGCCGTGGTCGACGTGACCGATCGTGCCGATGTTGACGTGCGGCTTGGTCCGCTTGAAGGTTTCCTTGCCCATGTTCCTCGAAGCTCCTTGACTTGGCTCTGCAACTTGGGTCCCCGGCGCCGTCCGACGCATCGGACGAAACCGGAAACCGACCATAATGGAGCTGCTGACGGGATTTGAACCCGTGACCTCCTCCTTACCAAGGAGGTGCTCTACCAGCTGAGCTACAGCAGCCTAGACGTTCGTTCGATGCGGCGTCGGCCGCATCGGTCCTGGACTCCGGATTCTCCGGCGAAGGAGGATCCGAAAGCGGGTGAAGGGAATCGAACCCTCGTAGCCAGCTTGGAAGGCTGGAGCTCTACCA
>JAFMJN010000110.1 GCA_017853435.1 Planctomycetota bacterium
CGCAAGAGCGACGCGCCCGACGTGAAGCGTCGCGAGGCACTTCCGCAGGACGTCACCGCGGCCGCCGCGGACATCACGATGAACACGCGCCTTTCGCTTCCCGAAATCGAAGCGTTGAAGGAGCGCCTGCTCGAAGGATTCGAAGAAACGGATCGGGTCATTTGGCGGGAACGTCAACGGGGCGTGCCGTCGAGCGAACTCGCCGACCGCTTGGGCATGACCGATCGCAACATCCGGTTGCGCTTCGCGAAGACCGATGCGGCGATCCGCGTACGTCTTCGGAAAGCCATGGGCGAGGATCACGATGACGTCGACTGACGTCACACGTCGCAGTTCCGGCGGGGACGACGCGTCGATCGAAACGCTCGTCGCCGAGTTCCTGCTCGCTCGTGAAGAAGGAAACGCTCCGCCGTTGGCGACGTTCCTCGCGCGGCATGCACGTTTCGCCGATCGCTTGGCGATTCTGCTCGCGGATGTCGAGGATGGAAACGCCGATGCCACCGTCGCCGATCCGCGACCGACGCCCGTGGCCGCGGGACTCGAAGCGTTCGACGTGATCCGTCACGTGTCCACGGCGGGAGGCGGTTCGGTCTACGAGGCGCGCCATCGGGCGTCGGGGCAACGCGTCGCGCTGAAGATCCTCGACGGCGGTGCGGGAATGGACGGTCGCGACGGCGAGAGGTTCCGCCGCGAGGCGAAGATGTTGCGCGCTCTCGACATCGTGGGTGTCGTGCCCGTCCTCGATGCGGGCGAAGAAGGGTCGCGCTTCTGGTACGCGATGAAGTGGATCGACGGCGAAACGCTGTCGGGGCTGCGCGACAAGGTGAAGGAGCCGTCGCATCGCCTGCATCCGATGCGTGAGCGCGCCCGACTCGTCGCGCGCCTCGCGCGGATTCTCGCGGCCATCCACGACGTCGGCATTCTTCATCGCGACATCAAGCCGTCGAACATGATGATCGATCGGACGGGCGAACCCGTGTTGATCGACTTCGGAATCGCGCGCTCCGATGCGATGGTGAACCTGACGGTCTCGGCCGACGGGATTCTCGGAACGCCGCGTTACCTCGCACCGGAATCGGTGACTTCCGGTAACGACGCCGTGACCCAAGCGAGCGATCAGTACGGACTCGGACTTGTGCTTTGGGAATTGTGCGCCGGGCGTCAACCCTTCGAAGGGGTCCCGGCGCGGGAGTTGTTCCCACGTATCGCGTTCTCGGGGCCGGGATTGCCGAGCGACGTCCAGCCGACGATTCCCCCGGATCTCGAAGCGGTCATCCTTCGCGCCATCGACGCGGATCCCTCGACGCGCTACGCATCCATGGAAGCGTTCGCGGACGATCTCGAACGTGTCGCGCGCGGCGACGAGCCCGATCGCGTCACGCTGAAGCAGGCGTCGGCGACGTCCCGGTGGTGGCGACGTCACGGCAAGCGCACGCTGATCGCCGCGTCGGCGGTGATCGTGCTCGGTGTGGCGGGGTGGGTGGTGGATCGCACCTATTTCGCACCTGTCCGGCAGCTCGAGGCCGGAACGCGGCAGGGCTTGGCGGCCCTCGCTCCTTGGAAGGGCGTGACTCCGGAACTTTCGGCGCAAGGCGAACGGGTGCCCACGGAGGCCGCCGAAGCGCTGGCCGCGTTGACCGGCGTCGACGCGCGCGTCCGTCACGAAGCGGCGTGGATTCCGTTTCTCGCGGGGCGTTACTCGCAAAGCCTGCAGATGCTCGGCGCAGCCGCCGAGGCTCCGACCTACCGTGAAGCGGCCTTTCGCGAATTACTCACGCTGCTCGCGACGCGCGATTCCACGACGCTCGCACCGACCGTGGTCGACGCCGCGAGCGGACGCGACGTGGAACTGCAGTACCGCGTCCGACGCAACGGACTGAACGACGAGGAAGTCGCGGCCGTGCACGCCGCCGCCGTTTTGCGCGCGGTACCCGTCGACGCCGCCGACTTCGCGATGGAGGCGTTCGTGCGTTGGCAGGGGGTGTCGCTCGTCCCCGGCGCTGCGGGGCCGACGATTCCGCCCGCGCTCGCCGCCGCGCTCGCCGCGTCGCGCCGCCTGGGCGCGGATCCGTTGGCGGACGGTCTGACCGCGATGGTGGCGACGGCGGAGGGGCGGTCGGAGGAGGCGTCGGCGGCTCTCGATGCGGTTCTGCGCACGAATCCGGACGCGATCGGTGCGCGCATCTTGCGCGGCGACGCTCGACTGCTTCTCGGTGCCGGTCGCGAGGCGCTCGCGGACTTCGACGTCGCCGAATCGCGGATGCCGAAGGCTCACCCCGCGTGGGGGAGACTGATGGGACTGCGTGCCACCGCTCAGGTGGCGGTCGACGCGTGGAACGACGCGATCGCGACGCTCGACGGGTGGAGGTCGCAGCCGTCGAAGAGTTGGCAGGACGCGTGCATTCCGCACGTTCTCGTGGCCGAGTTCGCGTACCGACGCGGCGATCTCACCACGGCACGGAGCCGCCTCGAAAACGCCATCGACGCGCATCCTCAGTGGATGGTGCCCTACGACCTCCTGATCGAATGGACGCGCCCGACGGATCCCGAATACGCCGATCGCATCGAAGCCGAACGCGCGAGCGCCGCGAAACATCGTCCTCCGATGGGAGCCCAGGCTTATTTACGCAACGATTTGCGAGGGTTGCGGCCGCAGAGTGGTTTGGTCGTCGACCATGAACTGCTGAATCGTCCCGGCGGGCGTTGAGCGGGGCGTGTCGGCTTCACTTTTGGGGATGAAATTTCTACGAAAGGGGTGAGCGCCGCATGGTCGATCCGGTGTACCATGGGCGCCTGCCCAAGCTCCGGTCACCCGGAGCGGAGAGACCGACCCATGACCAAGATCGCTTCGCGCGGAATGTGGCTCTTGTTGCCGCTTCTGATCGTGGCCATCGCTCGTCCCGTTCAAGGACAGTGATGAGCCCGTGGTGCTCGCCGGGCCCCGTCGGGGCCCAGGATGGCGGCACCCGGCACTCCGGCGGCCAACGCCCGGAACAAGATGAGATCGACCGAGGCGGCTTCCCGTCTCGAGATCCCGTGGGAAATCAAGCGACTCCCGCGTAACGAAAAGGAAGGCTACGGACGTTCCATCGCCCCGATCGGGCAGATGTTCGACCGCTCCTTCATGCCCGCGGAGAAGCGACCGGTCCGTCCGGCGGTCGTCTGGTTCCGTACGCAGGAGGAGACCGACAAGATTGACAAGCGCCTGTGGGACATGGAAGAGGTCGCGGTAGCGGCCCGCCTGTTCGATTGCGCGAAGGTCTATGTCGAGGACATCGAGACGACCGTCGAACGCGAGACCTACGCCAAGACGACGCCGACCGTCCTCTTCCTCGATTCGCGCGGCAAGGAAGTGACTCGACTCGTCGGCGAATCGGTCACCGCGAATCAGGTCTACGAGGCGATGAAGAAGACGGCGGCCGTCGACTTCAAGACGTCCCTCGAGGTCTTCGTGTCGCGCTACAAGGATTTCCTCAAGCGCTTCGACAAGGCGATGGCGAAAGTCAGCGACTTGGAAGAAGAGATCAAGGGGCACGACGAGCACTTGGCCCGCCACGACTGCGAACCCGCACGTCGTCAAAAGGGCGAAGCGCTCGAAGACATGAAGAAGGCGACCGTCGAACGCGACAAGGTGAAGGCCGAAGAGCCGGAAGCCATGCGCGTCGAAGTGAAGCCCGATCGGTCTTTCGCGCCGCCGAAGCCCAAGGAACCCACGCCGCAGAAGTGAGCGTCCCGCGGTCCTACGAGACACCCCCGCCTTCGCGCGGGGGTGTTTTCATTGGGGGATAGGGCGTACGAGAATCGGGGCCTTGCCGCCGCCGCGTCGTTCGACGACTTCGAGCGGGCGCCCGAGTTTCTCGGCGAGGATCTCCGCCTCGTGGCCGAGGACGAGAATGTAGAGAGGCTCCGGATCGGCGAGCAACGCGATCAGATCTTCGGTGGTTCGCGGCTTGTCCGCGGCGATGTCGGCGGCGATTTCGTAGTTCGACGCGACGCCGAAGACGGGTATGACTTCGGGGCGTGGACCGAACGCATAAAACGGAAGCGTGTTGGTCTCGTGGTCCCACATGACGAGTCGCGGGACCCCCTTCGGGAGCGGGGGCTGCGGGCGCGGCGCGACATGCGTGTCGATCGGAACGCCGCGAAGTTCGAGGCGTGCCACGGCGTCGGCGATCCAAGCGTTTCCGGTTTGACGTCCCATCGCATCTTCGTGGCGACCGAAGCGAAGAAGGGCGCACTGCACCGTGACGAGAAGAACGGCGGCGGAAGCGAAGACGGCGAGGCGAGGGTTCGCGGTGCGATCGTCGGTGAGCCGAGCGGCGCGCACCACACCGATGGAGGCGATGACGGCGGCGACGGGAAACCACCACGCGGTTTCTGCTTCGAGTCGCACGTCGAAGAACACCTCCGCACCGATCGCGACGATCGCGGGGAAGCCCGCGATCCACAGAAGCAGACGTCGCCGCGCGCCCTCGCACCCGCGATCGATCCAACCGTCGACTTCGAGGGCGACGAGGAGGACGAACCCGGCGGAGACGGGCAGGAGGTAGGTCCACAATTGCGATTTCGAGAATTGGAACAGCAGGAAACCGCAGAGTCCCCACGCCAAGAGCCAACGGTGCTCGGGAAGATGGCGGGTCTTCGCGGCACGCCACGTCGCCCATGCGGCGATCGGGGTCCACGGGAGGAGCCCGCCGATCCAGGTCGACGTGAGGAACCACCACGGCTTGGTGCGCTTCAGCGCGGACGACAGGTAACGGTCTCGGACTTCATGGCCGAGCCAGTGGTCCAAGAGCGGGGGATGCTTCGCGACCGCGAGGAGGTACCAAGGCAGCCCGATGGCGAGGGCGACGAGCACCGCGACGCCGAAGCGGTGAAAGGCCGCCGCCGCGAACGAGCGTGAAAGAGCCGCGTAACCCACAAGCGTCACCAACGTGACACCGAGTCCGACGGGCCCTTTCGCGAGGAAGGCGATGCCGAGAAAGATGCCCGCGAAAAGCGTATTTCGCCAAGCGTTCTCCGGTCGGGACACGGCGGCGTGCAACGCGACCAAGGCCGCGACGGTGAAGGCCGCGTGAAGCATGTCGGTGGTGACCGCGCGTCCCAGCACCGCGATATGAAGGGTGGATGCCGCGATCCACGCCGTCAGCACCGCGGCCCGCGGCCCGCGCGCTCTCCAAGCGAAAACGGAGAGAGCGATCACCATCACGCAGCCGCCGAGGGCCGATGGAAGCCGAGCGGCTTCGGTCGTCACCCCGAGGACGTTCATGAACGCGATGCCGAGCCAGTTGACCAAGGGCGGTTTCGCCCAATGGGGCTCGCCGTGCAGGCGCGGCACGAGATGATCACCGGACACGAACATTTCCCGCGTCTCCTCGGCGAAGCGACCTTCGTCCGGGTTGACGAGGCTCGGCGTGCCGAGGTTGAGGAAGAACGGCACGCACGCGAGGAGGATGAGGATTTGCGCCGAGCGTCTCATGGGGCATCGACGTTATCAGTTGTCGGGCGGGAGGTTTCGATTCGTCCCGTTCAACTCCGAAAACGCGCGTTTCACTCGGTCTTTCTTGACCCTCCTCGTGTTGAACCCTAGACTCAAGGGACTGCGGAGGAAGGCGTTCGAACGCCGAAAAGCCTTCAGGCCTTTCCGTCCGCAAGGCGCAGTTCAACCCCCGAGGATCCCCCGGTGCGCGTCACCATCGCCTATCCGCCCGACTTCAATCCGCCGACGATGCCGTTCGGCACACTGCCGTTGTTCAACGCGGTGCTGAAGTCGGCCGGCCACGAGACTCTGGTGATCGACCTGAACGCCGAGGCGTTCACGTTGATGCTCATGCCGGAGAATCTCGAGCGCTACTTCTCGATCCTCGACGGCTATACGAACGCCTTGGCGTCGAAGCCCGACCGCACCCCGGACGAGGAGAAGCAGTACCAAACGTACCGCAGTCTCTACCTCTACCCGCGTGAACAGATGCGCGAGGCTCGCGCCGCCGCCGAAGCGCTCCGCGACGCGAATCGCTTCTACGATCCGAAGTCCTTCACGCGCGCCAACCGGATCATCCGCACGACGCACACGTTCCTCCATGCGCTGACGCCGCGACTCGATCCGCGCAACAACACCTTCACCGAAGCGCTCTACGCCCACCTCGCGGACGAGACGCCGGATCCGTATTTCGACGTGTGGGAGAACCACACCATCCCGACGCTGAAGAAGTTCGGCGTGGAAGTGATCGCGCTGTCATGCCCGTTCTCGCCGCAGATCGCCACGGCGATGCGGTTCGCGAAGTTCGTGAAGCGACGCATGCCCCACGTGAAGTTCATCGTCGGCGGCACGGGGATCTCGGACGCGCAGGACATTCTCCTGTCCGATCCGCGGTTCTACGACTTCATCGATTACCCCGTCGTGGGCGACGGCGAAGAGGCACTCACGCTCTGCCTCGACGCGATCGAAGGCAAGGGCTCGTTCGATGCGGTCCCCGGACTTTGGCAGAGGAAGGACGGCAAGGGCTGCCGCCCCGTGACGACGCGCCTCGTGGACATGGACGCGAGCCCGTGCCCCGACTATCACGACGTCGATTTCAGCCACTACATGCTGCCGGAGAAGGCGGGGTTCTACACCACGTCCCGCGGCTGCTACTACGGCAAGTGCACGTTCTGCCCGGAATCGTTCCGCGTGGGTTTCCGCATGCGGTCGCCCGAGAACGTGTACGCCGACATCCGCAAGATCGTCGCGGATCAGGGCGTCAAATACATCCACTTCTTCGATCCGCTCACGCCGCCGCGGACGCTCGCCCATCTTTCCCGTGAAGTGGCTCGCGAATCGTTGCCGCTCAAGTGGCACGCGGAAGTGAAGTTCGAGAAGATCTACACCTCCCGCGAGTACATGCGGAATCTCTCGCAGGGCGGCTGCAGCCTGCTTCAGTTCGGATTCGAATCCGGCGTACAACGGGTCCTCGACGGGATGCAGAAGGGCAACAAGCTCGACCAGATCGAGACGATGCTCGACAACCTCCACGAGCACCGCATCAACGTCGCGGTGACGTGGTTCATCGGATTCCCGACGGAATCGGAAGAGGACGCCCGCGAAACGTGGCGCTACCTCCGCCGTCACGCCGACCGGATCCATCTTTCGCTCTACACCGGGACCTTTGGTCTCGGTCACGACGTCCCGGTGTTCCAACACCCCGAGGACTACGACATCAAACTCCTGTTCGACGCCGAGGGCAACCCGACGTACGAACGCAACGACGGCAAGCACTGGGATCAACAGCCGCTTCACAAGTCGTACCACGTGCGATCGGATATCCCGTTGGCGATCTCGGGTGCGGCGCTGCTCTACGCGGCGAACCGACCGGAATTGCTCGCGGAACTGCGCGGCATGAACGCGACGGGGCCGGTGGCTTGGGAAGAACCGGTGCTGCGCGACCGCGTCGCGACCGTGCCTCTCGAAAACGGCTATCTCGACCTCGGCGTCGACGCCTCGGGCGTCCGTCGTTACCGCATCTTCGTCGCGCAAAGCGGCGACGCGTTCGATGCGGACGAGGTGGATATCGCGTTGCTCCGACGCATCGGTCGTTCGACCACGACGATCGGGGCCATCGTCGACGACCCCGCGTCGCCGAAGGATGCCGAGGCCCGTATTCGACTCTTCGTCGATCGCGGCTGCGTCGAGACTCCGGACCCCGCCGTCTTCGCCACCCTCACGCGCTGAGCGAACGCGAACCCGCGCGGCGAGGCTTCTTTTCCGGAAGCCCGCGCGCGGGTTACTCTTTCGGGCCGGGATGATTTTCCTCGGCCCGCGATGCGCGACTCAGGCACCCCATCGAGACGTCGAGGACTCTTGCTCGCCGCGACCCTGTCCACGGGTCTCGTGGCGGCCGCCGCGTCGCTTTGGACTTTCGTCGACACCGAATCCGCTCAGCCGCCTCCGTCGCCGCAACGGGTCGAGATCGCGTCGCGCGCATGGTTCCCCGGATTCCTTCCGGCGTCGAACGGCGACGCGGGCGTTCGCTACTACGCCCGCGGCCCGGGCGTGCGCGCACAGATCGTCGACGACGGTGTGTGGTTGTGCCTCGGCGCGACGACCGCGCCCGACCCGCGACTGCACGTGGTGAAGCTCGCTTTCGAAGGCGGGCGCCGCGTGGAGCCGACATCGGACGGACCGTCGACGCATCCCGTCACGATCCTGCGAGGGGGAGCGGATGCGGCGTCGAGCGTCTCCGCACGTCCCATGGCCCGCATCCGATGGAAGGACGTGTGGGACGGTGTCGACGTCGTCATGCATCGTGACCGCGGCATTTTGGAATACGACGTGCACGCACGCGACTCCGTCGCTCTCGCACGGGCGCGTTTCCGTTGGATCGGC
>JAFMJN010000111.1 GCA_017853435.1 Planctomycetota bacterium
TCGGATGGCCCGCTTTCCTGCGCAACGTCCTCATCGCCGTCGGCAACTCCGCCGATCCCTTACTGTTGGACGTGGCCGTCGGAGGACTCTTCCACGCGGATCCCGTCGTTCGCGGCACGGCGGCCTGGGCCGTCGGCGAACTCGGACGGATGTCGTCGATCGCGATCCCGGTGCTGCGCATGGCGGCGGCCCGGGAAGAAGATGCGGGAATCCTCGAAGAAATGCGCCGAGCGCTCGATGCGCTAACCTCCTCCCATGCGTCGGCGCACCCCTGACGGACGCTTCCGTCACCTCACCTACTGCACCAACGTTCACCCCGGAGAAACTCCGGAGGAAATCGCCGACGTGCTGCGCACCGCGGCGGTGCCGGTGATGCGCTCGGTGTTCGGCGACGGCGAGATGTCGCTCGGACTTCGACTCGGCGACACCGCCGTGGACGCCCTCATGACCGACTCCGCGCGCGCCGACGCGTTCGACGCGACGCTGCGGGAACTCGGGGCGCGGCCCCGCACGCTGAACGTTTTTCCGCAGACGACGTTCCAACGCGACGGACTGAAGCGCGACGTCTACCTGCCTTCGTGGTCGTTGCGTTCGCGGTTTTCCTACACGCTCGCCGCCGCGCGCCTCCTCGCGGGATGGCTCGACGACGGCGACCCCTTCGGCACGTTGTCGTCGGTGCCGATCGGGTGGCGCGAAGGGACGTCGTCCGCGACGGCGGCGACGTTTCTCGGCCTCGCGGTGGTCGAACTCGCCCGACTGGAGGAAGAGACCGGACGGCGCATCGCGATCGCGCTCGAACCCGAACCGGGTTGCGTGTTCGACACCGCCTCCGATGCGGCGGCTTGGTGGAATCTTCATCTTCGACCGGAGATGAAGCGCCTCCACCTCGGAGAAGCCGTCGTCGCCCGCCATCTCGGCCTCTGCTACGACACCTGCCATGCGGGCGTCGCGTTCAACGCGCCGGACGCCGATGCGCGGCTGCTTTCGGCGGCGGGCATTTCCGTCCACAAGGTTCAACTTTCCTCGGCTCCCGTCCTGCGGTTTTCGCAGCCGTCGGATCTCGACGCCCTCCTCGCGCTCGACGAACCGCGCTTCCTGCACCAGACCCGCATCCGCGCCGCGGCGCATCCGGACGCGCCGTCGGAACACGCCGATTCCGGCTCCGCCGCGCGGGAAACGTCGGGGTCGTCCTTGTCCGTGCTCGCCTTCGACGACCTCCCCGACGTGCGTGCGGCGCGCGACCGCGGCGAACTCCCGACGTCCGGCGAGGCGCGCTGCCATTTCCACGTTCCGATCCACATCGAACGGACGCCGCGATTCGGGACGACGCGATCCACCCTGATCGACGCGTTGGCGGCCTTCCCGGACGTGCAACACCTCGAAGTCGAAACCTACACCTT
Organism: Planctomycetota bacterium; assembly: GCA_017853435.1. Taxonomy (GTDB): domain Bacteria; phylum Planctomycetota; family CAIWVZ01; genus CAIWVZ01. Next base: position 1,401 of record JAFMJN010000111.1, read on the forward strand.
CGACGTCCTCCCCCCCGATCTGAAAGTCGGAGGGCTCCCCGCCATGATCGCGGCGGAGCTCCGATTCGCCGATTCCGTGATCGATCGTCGCCCAAACCGAAGCGTCCCCGGTTGACCCTCCCGCCCCGCGAGCCGAGAATCGCGGACCCCATGCCATCCCCACAGGAAATCGTCGAGCAGGCCCGCGTCTTCAAGGACACCTTCGAACAACGTTGGTCCCTGCCGTGGCACGGAGATACGACGACGGGGTCGGTGTGGCGACACAGGCTCGTCTACCTCCTCGCGGAACTTCCGAGTCCGCTGTTCGACGAAGTCATGACGCTTCTTCTCGAAGATCCGTCCTTCGCGTTGCGCGGCATCGCGTTGCACCTCATCCGCATGCGCGGTGCGCGTCAGTTCCTCGATGCGACGTGCCTTGCTCTGTCGGACCCGTCGATCAACGTCCGCGCGGTCGCGGTCGCGGCGCTCGGTCAGTTCGGCGGCGATCGACCGCTCGAAGCGTTGCTCGAGATCAAGGACGGCGACCACGCCGAAGTGAGGAAGGCCGCCGTCGAGGCGTTCAAGCGCATGCGCGACACGCGGTCGATCCCGTTGCTTTCGCGGTGGGCCGGTCGCGTCGGCGAACACGAGCCGCTGCGCAAGGCGGCGTGCGAAGCCCTCGGCGCGATCGGCGACGAAGCGGCGATTCCGCTCCTTCAACGCGTGATCGTCGACGACTCGGTCGCGGACGACGTGCGCGGTGAAGCGGCCCGCTCGCTCGGATTAATCGGCGGCGCGGAAGCGTTGCGCCACCTCGAAGCCGGATTGTCGAGCGCGCGCGCCTGGGTCCGCGCGCATTCCGCCGAAGGTCTCGGACTCATGGGCGCGACGTCCATGGTCGACCGTCTCAAGACGATGATGGACCCGCCCGAGCCTTGGATGGTCCGCACCTTCGCGATCGAATCCGTGGCCCGACTCGGCGGCCCCGACGTCTTCGACTCGCTGATGCGCCACGCGAAAGACCCCGAAATCCGCATTCGAGGCAGCGTCTGCGTCGGCCTCGGGTTCGTCGGCACGCCCGACGCCCAACGCGCTCTGAAGACCTTCCTCGCCGACGGCGACTGGGGCATCCGCATCCAAGCGCTCGAGCAATTGTCCCGCGCGTCCGGCCGCGATTTCGGCTTCCGCGTCGAAGATCACAAGGACACGCTGAACCTGAAGGCCGTCGAGGCCGCCGTCAAAGCCGCGTCCGACTACGAGCCCTGAGACTCCCGGCGTCGGCGTTGCTATCCTCCGCGCCGAGGTGTGGCATGCCCTACGACCCGTCCGTGATCGAGCCCAAGTGGCAGGAATTCTGGGACCGCAACAAGACGTTCAAGACCGAGGACGGCGGTTCTCGTCCGAAGTACTACGTCCTCGACATGTTCCCGTATCCGTCGGGAGCCGGGCTCCACGTCGGACACCCCGAAGGCTACACGGCGACCGACATCCTCGCGCGTTGGAAGCGCATGAAGGGTTTCAACGTCCTGCACCCGATGGGGTGGGACGCGTTCGGTCTGCCCGCGGAGCGCGCCGCCGTGCGCGACGGCATCCATCCGGCGATCATCACCAAACGCAACGTCGACAACTTCCGACGTCAGATCAAGCGCCTCGGATTCTCCTACGACTGGGATCGCGAAGTCGACACGTCGAGCCCCGACTACTACCGATGGACGCAGTGGATCTTCCTGCGACTGCATGAACGCGGATTGGCCTATCAGGCGTCGATCCCCGTGAACTGGTGCCCGGCGCTCGGCACCGTGCTCGCGAACGAAGAGGTGAAGGACGGTCGCTACGTCGAAACCGGCGACCCCGTCGAGAAGCGGATGATGAAGCAGTGGATGCTGCGCATCACCGCCTACGCCGAACGCCTCGTTTCCGACCTCGACCTCGTCGATTGGCCCGAACCCGTCAAGAAGATGCAGCGGGAATGGGTCGGCAAGTCCGAAGGCGCGGAAATCACCTTCGCCGTCGACGGCCACGCGGGACGCACCTTCACGGTGTTCTCGACGCGCCCCGATACGCTCATGGGCTCGACCTTCTGCGTCCTCGCCCCCGAACATCCGCTCGTCGCCGAAATCACCACGCCCGCGTGCCGCGCGTCCGTCGACGCCTACGTCGACGCGGCGGGCAAGAAGTCGGATCGCGATCGCACCGCCGCCGACGCCAAGGAATACACGGGTGCCTTCACGGGCGCGCACGCCGTCCACCCCCTCACGGGCGCGAAGGTTCCGATCTGGATCGCCGACTACGTGCTCGCGGGCTACGGAACCGGCGCGGTGATGGCCGTTCCCGGTCACGATGAACGGGACTTCGCCTTCGCCGAAAAATTCGGCCTTCCGATCGTCCGCGTGGTCCGTGCGGCGGACGGATCCGAACCCGCGCTCCCCATGGCCGACGACGGGATCGCCGTGAATTCCGGCGCGTACGACGGTCTCACCACCGCGGCGGCGAAATCCGCGATCATCGGCGCCCTCGAAGCGAAGGGCGCGGGCAAGGGCGCGGTGACCTACCGCCTCCGCGACTGGCTGTTCTCGCGGCAGCGCTACTGGGGCGAACCGTTCCCGATGATCGAACGCGAAGACGGGACCATGGCTCCGCTTCCCGACGACGTTCTTCCGGTGGAACTGCCCGCCCTCGACGACTTCAAGCCCACGTCCGACGGTCGCCCGCCCCTCGCACGCGCCGAATCATGGTGTGCGACGACGGACCCGGCGACCGGCAAACCCGCGCGCCGCGAGACCAACACGATGCCGCAATGGGCGGGTTCGTGCTGGTACTACCTGCGCTATCTCGACCCGACCAACACGCGGGCGCCGTGGGCGCCGGAGAAGGAAAAATACTGGATGCCCGTCGACCTCTACGTCGGCGGCACCGAGCACGCGGTGCTCCATCTCCTCTACGCGCGCTTCTGGCACAAGGTGCTCTTCGACATCGGACTCGTGTCGACGCCCGAACCCTTCAAGAAGCTCTTCAACCAGGGGATGATCCTCGCGTACTCGTATCGCGACGCGTCGGGCAAGTACTTCCACCCGAAAGATGTGGAAGAGAAGGACGGCAAGGCGTTCACGAAGAGCGGCGGCGCGCCTCTCGACAAGCAGGTCGAGAAGATGTCGAAGTCGAAGTTGAACGTGGTCAGCCCCGACGAAGTCATCGACGAATACGGCGCCGACGCGATGCGCCTGTACGAAATGTTCATGGGCCCGCTCGACGCGGTGAAACCGTGGCAGATGAACGGCGTCGAAGGCGTCTATCGTTTCCTGCAACGCGCGTGGCGTCTCGTCGTGACGGACGAAGACGGCCTCCACCCGTCGATTTCCGACGCCGAGCCGACCGAGGATCTCGCCAAAGCGGTGCATCGCGCGATCGCCAAAGTCGAATCCGACCTGACGAATCTTCAGTTCAACACGGCGATTTCCGCGATGATGGTTCTCGTCAACACGCTGACGGAATCGACCGTCCGCCCGCGTTGGTGTCTCGACCGTCTCGTTCTTCTGCTCGCGCCGTTCGCGCCGCATTTGGCGGAAGAACTTTGGCAGCGGTTGGGCCACGCAGCGTCGCTCGCCTACGAACCGTGGCCGACGTTCGACCCGGCCGCCCTCGTCGACGCGACGATCGAAATTCCCGTTTCGATCAACGGAAAACTGAAGGATCGCATCACCGTTCCCCGAGACGCGGACCAAGCCGCCGTCGAAGCCGCGGTGAAGCAGAACGATCGCATCGCACGCATGCTCGAAGGCAAGGCCGTGCGAAAAGTGATCTGGGTGCCGGGCAAGATGCTGAACTTGGTGGTCTGACCCCGTGTGCACCATCCTCCTGCGCATCGCCGACGACGGCGTGATCCGGCTCGCCGCGAACCGCGACGAGTTTCGGTCGCGGCCCTTCGATCCGCCGGACATGCTCGTTCAGGGCGCGTTCGGCGGCCGTGACCTCGAGGCGGGCGGAACGTGGCTCGCGGTGGGCCGCGACCGCTTGGCCGCGGTGACCAACATTCGCGGACTCCCGACCGATCCGGAGAAGAAGACGCGGGGACTTCTTCCGCTTCTCGCCCTCATGGGCGGACTTCCCGCGACGTTCGAGGACTACAATCCGTTCAACCTCGTCGTGATCGGCCCCGACGAGCGCCGCGTGATCACCCACCTCGGCGGCGCGACGCCCCCGGTCGACACGCCGCTCGGCGTCGGCGACCACGCGATCCTCAACGAGCCGTTTTCCCTCGCGGCGACGGGGCGACCGAGCGCGCGCCGTCGACGCGCCCTCGAACTTTTGGCCGAAAAGGGTCCCGGCTTCGAAGCCCTTTCCGACCACGACGCGGACTTGGACGCCACCCCCTGCCGCCACGGGCAGACCTTCGGCACGGTGTGCGCCACGGTCTTGACGTGGCTCCCGGGCGCGGGGGTCTCCCGCTACCTGTGGTGCGAAGGGGCCCCCTGCGAAGAAGACACCCGCGATTTGACGGCGGCGTGCCGAAGGTCCTACACGGTCGTGCGTTGGGACGGCGCCCCAACGGATACCTCCGCGGACGGGTCGGAATGAACCCGGCCCGGCGCTCCGCGGGGGTGGGCTTGTCATCCCCCCGGATGTTTGCCACACTCCCCTCCCGCCGAAGGCTCTGAAGGCCGTCGGCCGAACCCGAGAAACAACATGCCTCGCATCTGCGAAGTCAGTGGAAAGAAGACCGGTTGGGGTAAGCAGGTTACCCGCCGTGGTCTTCCCAAGGCCAAGGGCGGCGTCGGTCTCAAGACGACCGGCATCACCCGCCGTTCGTTCCGTGCCAACCTCCAAATGGTTCGCATCCTCCTTCCGAACGGTGAAGTCCGTCGGATGCGCCTCGCCGCCTCGGTCATCAAGCGCGGCATGGTGACCATCCAGTACGAAGGCAAGATGCGCGAACTGCCCCTCCTCAAGGCGGTTCACGGCCGTCAGGCCGACTGGGCGCGCCGCTCGGCCCTCAAGGGCTGATCGCCGTCGACCTTCGTCCACGGAAGCCGGTTCCCCGCGCGGGTGCCGGCTTTCGTCGTTCGTGGATCACGAAAGCGGCGTGACGTCCGCGTTCCGCACCGAGACGAAATAGTCTTCGGGATAACGCCACGCCACGAGATCTCCGCCCCGCCCCGCCGAGTAGTCGAGGCAGTAGGTGTTGTGCGCCGATGACGGCGCGGGCGACGGCGTACCGCGGAACCAATGGTGACCGAAGCAGACGATGGGAGCGTCCGCGGGATAACTCTCCCACCAAGGAATCCGTCGGGTCCGACGCCGAATGCCGTGGTCGTCCACGTGCATGGGTGAACGTTCTTCCGGTCCCTTCAGACAAATGTCGATCGCGGGCGCGAACTTCTTTCCATGACCGCAGAGTCGGATGACGTCGTCGCTTTCCAACGACCGCGGAAGAAGATTGACGTACGTGGGAATCCACGCGGCGTGGACGAAGCGCATGCCCGCGTATTCCATCGCGAGCGGCTGTCGGCGGATCCACGCGGCGAGGTCGTCCCACCGCTTCGGTTCCGCTTCTATCTGCGCCAAGGTCGCCGAGAACTGCTTCAGGTGGCCGGGATTGTGGGAACGGACGCATCCGGCGGAGGGATCGCCGGGCACCAACGGAACGAACCACGCGAGCGCGTTGTATTCGTGGTTGCCGATGACGTGCGACGCGACGCCGGAGTCGCAGAGTTCGCGCATCGTTTCGACGACCCCCAACGAATCCGGCCCACGGTCGACCAAGTCGCCGACTTGGATCAGGTGCCGGCGCTCGGGATGCGCCCATCGACCGTTTTGCCGACGCCAACCGAGGGCATCGAGGAGGTCGCGAAACGTCCTGTGCATCCCGTGGATGTCACCGATGACGTCGACCTTCACCTCCTGCACGTCGATCTCCCAAATAGGCCCTGCAGGACTCGAACCTGCAACCAGCGGAGTATGAGACCGCAGCTCTGACCGATTGAGCTAAGGGCCCCTGAGCGTGACATCGTACCACGCGAAAAGGGGGCGTCCGCGGACCGCCCCCTTCGCCGAGAACTCGAAGGATTTCAAACGCCGAAATCGATTCCGTAACGATCGCGCCACGCGGCTTGGAAGAGCCCCATCCCCTGCGACACGCGCCAGCGCGCCGTCGACACCGTGCATCCGCCGATGCGCGCCATGTCGTCGTACTCCATGTGTTGGAAGTAGCGTTGCACCACCGCCGTGAGGTACGGCTCGGGGACGAGCGCCAGCGTCGCGGCGACCATCTTGCGCAACTCCTGAGTCATCACGTTCTCGAACGGCGACACGTGCGCGGACTCATCCGCCGGGTCGTAGCGGTGGACGTCGTCGCCGTCCGTCGACGCGCCGGACTCGAAGCTGTGGAACTTCACGACCTTGTCGCGGCGCGTGATGTCGATCGCGGCGTTCTTCGCCATGCGATAGATCCACGTCGACACCGACCACTTCGGATCGTATTGGTCGCGCTTCTCCCACATGCGGAACATGATTTCGCTGACGAGGTCGTCGACCCTGTCGCGATTCGCGATCACCGAATGCGCCGCCTTCGCGGCGACCGCCCGGTAGTTCTCGTAGAGAGCCGCCCAGGCCGACACGTCGCCCGCCTGCGCGCGCTTCATGAGTTCGCGGTCGGCTCCCGTCTTCCCGGTCTTCGCGTTCACGACCTTCGGCCTCGAGGCCGAAGTCGCCGCACGCTTCGCCTTCCCGTTCGTATCGTTCTTGTCCTTCGAGTTCTTCACGCTTCGTACCTTCCCGGAACCGCCCGGTTCCTGAATATCCCCTTCGCATACGGCGGGCCGGATCACTTCCGGTTCGCGCGTCCGGATGCCGACCGACGCGCATCCCCAAGAAAAACCGAGCCTTGTGACATTTCCTGACGCGGCGTCGAAAAATCCGCTCCGCCTCGGACTGTC
>JAFMJN010000112.1 GCA_017853435.1 Planctomycetota bacterium
GACGGGGACTCGCACGATGGCTGGTCGATCCGTCGAATCCTTTGGTCGCGCGCGTCGCGGTGAACCGCGTTTGGGAGTGGATCTTCGGCCAAGGGTTGGTGCGAACGTCCGAAGACTTCGGCCTTCAAGGCGAGTTCCCTTCGCATCCCGAACTGCTCGACGATCTCGCCGTCCGATTCCGCGAAGGTGGGTGGGATCTACGCGCGCTGATCCGCGAAATCGTCGTCTCGTCGACCTACCGTCAAGAGTCGCGGCGCCGCGAAGACGTCGCGGCGAAAGACCCGGAGAATCGTTGGCTCGCGTGGTATCCGCGTCGACGCCTCGAAGCCGAGACGCTGCGCGATGCCGCGTTGTCGGCCTCGGGCCTCCTCGTCGAGTCGTTCGGCGGTCCGCCCGTCTTCCCCGAGCAGCCGCCCGGTCTTTGGGAAGAAGTCTCGATGCTCGTTTCCAACACGCGGTTCCAACCGACGCCGGAAGGCGACGATCGTTTCCGTCGCAGTCTCTACACGTTCTGGAAGCGTGCGTCGCCGCCACCCGCGATGATGGCGTTGGACGCCCCCACCCGGGAATCGTGCGTCGTGCGACGCCTCTCGACGAACACGCCGCTGCAGGCGTTGGCGCTTTGGAACGAAGCGCAGTTCGTCGAAGCGGCCCGCGGGTTGGCCCGCATCGGCAAAGACGCCGCCCAAGACGACACGGGACGCCTACGCGCGATGTTCCGACGCGCCGCCGGACGTCCCCCGGCGAACGACGAAGAGTCGCGGCTTCTCAAACTCCTCGCCGATTCGAAGACGCGATTCGCGACGGACCCGGGCGCGGCGCGCGCATTGACCAAAGTCGACAACGACGCCGCGGCGACGGAGTTGGCTCCGCTCGTCCTTCTCGCCAACACGTTGTTCAATCTCGATGCCTTCATGACGAGGTCTTGACATGACGCCTATCCGAGAGCGCGGACTCGATCTCACACGGCGACGCTTCTTCGGAACCGTCGCGGGAGGAGCGCTCGGCGCCATGGGCACCGCGGCGCTCGGCGATCTTCTCGCGTTGGTGCCGACGGCTCCCGCGAAGGCGTCGCGGGTGCTCTGCTTCCACATGGAAGGTGGTCCGAGTCAGCTCGACCTTTGGGACTACAAGCCCGGCCTCGTCAAACGCTTCGACGAAGACCTCCCCGACTCGGTACGCAACGGGCAGCGCATCACGGGGATGACGAGCGGGCAGAGTCGACTTCCCGTGGCCCCGTCGATGTTCAAGTTCACCCGGCGCGACAACGCGGATCGCGGCGTCTGGCTGTCGGAACTCATCCCTCATCTCGGCGGGATGGCCCAAGACCTCTGCTTCGTGCATTCGATGCACACCGAGGCGATCAATCACGAACCCGGCATCACCTTCTTTCAGACGGGAAGTCAACTTCCGGGACGTCCTTCGTTCGGATCGTGGGCGTCCTACGGTCTCGGGTCGGTGAACAAGGACCTTCCGGCTTTCGTGGTGCTGATTTCGCAAGGTTTCGGCAACATGCAGGCGCTCACGTCCCGCTATTGGGGATCGGGATTCCTCCCGAGCGAACATCAAGGATGCCGCCTGCGCGGGGGTACGGAACCCGTCCTTTGGCTGAAGGACCCCGCCGGAATCTCCCGCGACGATCGGCGGCGCATGCTCGACGCGGTCGGCGAGCTGAACGAACGCGAGTTCCGCGAATCATTGGATCCGGAAGTGAAGGCGCGCATCGCGCAGGGCGAGATGGCGTACCGGATGCAGATGTCGGTCCCCGAACTCACCGACTTTTCGAAGGAGGATCCGAAGGTTCTCGAACGTTACGGCCCCGAGGTCCACAAACCCGGGACCTTCGCCGCGAACTGCTTGCTGGCCCGCCGACTCCTCGAACGCGGCGTGCGCTTCGTTCAGCTCTACATGCGCGGATGGGACGCCCACGGCAACCTGCCGTCCGAGATCCGTCTGCAGTGCAAGGCGGTCGACCAGCCGCAGGCCGCGCTGCTCGCGGATCTCAAAGAACGCGGCTTGATGTCCGACACCCTCGTCATGTCCGGAGCGGAGTTCGGTCGCACCGTCTACAGCCAAGGAACCCTGACGAAGACCGATTACGGACGCGACCACCATCCGCGGGCGTTCACCGTGTGGCTCGCGGGAGCGGGCATCAAGAAGGGCATCACCTTCGGCGAGACGGACGAGTACGGCTACAACATCGTCCGCGACCCGGTTTCGGTCCACGACCTGCACGCGACGATGCTGCATCTGCTCGGCGTGGACCACGAGAAACTGACGTTCCGGCACCAAGGCCGGGATTTCCGCCTGACGGACGTCGAAGGGCGCGTCGTGACCGGCATCCTCGCCTAACGGCGAATAGGTGACCGACGGCGCATCTTTGGCCGCTTTTCGGACCGAATCGGCCGAGTTCGGCTGACGACTCGGCCCCCGTCCCGGTCGATATTGGAGAAAGAACCGGGCCCCCGTTCCGTCCTCGCCCCACGTCGGTGCGTGGTCGGTGCGTCCCCGGATTTCATCCTAAGATGTTGTCCCCCAATCCGATACGCGGACGAGGGGCGACTCCGCCACGCCTTTGAAGATCCTCCACGTCCTCGACCACTCGTTGCCGCTGCACAGCGGCTACACCTTCCGCACGGCGGCGATCCTCCGGGAACAACGACGCCTCGGCTGGGACACGATCCATCTCACGACGCCGCGCCACGGTGCGTACGGCGCGACGGAAGAAATGGCCGACGGTTGGACGTTCTTCCGCACACCGATGTCCACCACGTGGCGATCGCTGATCCCCGGTGGACGCTACTTCGACGAGATGCGGGCGACCGAAGCGCGGCTCGACGCGATGATCCGACTCCACCAGCCCGACGTTCTGCATCCCCACTCGCCCGTGCTGAACGCGATCCCCGCGATCAAGGCGGGCAAGCGCCACGGGATTCCCGTCGTCTACGAAATCCGCGCTTCATGGGAAGACGCCGCGGTCGACCACGGCACCACGAAGGAAGGCAGCGTCCGTTATCGGATCTCGCGCGGCCTGGAAACTTGGGCCGTCCGCAACGCCACGGAAGTCACCACGATCTGCGAAGGGCTGAAGGCGGACATCCTCGTCCGCGACATCCCCGAATCGAAGGTCACCGTCATCCCGAACGCGGTCGACGTCGAAGAGTTCGTCTACAACGCCCCGCCCGACGAATCGCTCCGCGACTCCCTCGGACTGCGGGGTGCGGAAGTCGTCGGCTTCGCGGGTTCCTTCTACGGCTACGAAGGCCTCGATCTTCTCCTCGACGCGGTGGCCCGACTCGTCGGTGGCCATCCCGCGCTCAAAGTCCTCTTGGTCGGCGGCGGCCCGAAGGAATCGGAACTCAAGGCGCAGGCGGCGGCGCTCGGGCTCTCGGAACGCGTGATCTTCACGGGGCGCGTCCCCCACGCCGACGTCGCCCGCTACTACAACCTGATCGACGTCCTCTCCTACCCGAGGAAGTCGATGCGCCTCACGGAACTGGTGACGCCGCTCAAGCCGCTCGAAGCCATGGCCCAAGGGCGGATGTTCGTCGCTTCCGCCGTCGGCGGCCACCGCGAACTGGTCGCCCACGAGCACACGGGGTTCCTGTTCAACGCGGGCGACGCCGCCAATCTCGCGGACACGATCCACCACGTGTTGTCGCACCGGGAACTTTGGCCGCGCATCCGAACGAACGCCCGTCGCTTCGTCGAATCGGAACGCACATGGCGTCGCAGCGTCGCCCGCTATCAGGACGTCTATGCCCGCGCGCTCGCGGCGGTGAAGCGCTGACGCCATGTGCGGCATCCACGGCATCCTCCATCTCGACGGCAGCGACGCTCCGCGGACGCTCCCTTCGGCGATGGGCGCCGTGACGCGTCATCGCGGCCCCGACGACGAGGGGCTTTTCGTCGACGGACCGCTCGCGATGGGAATGCGGCGTCTCTCGATCATCGACCTCGCGGGAGGCCACCAGCCGCTGACCAACGCCGATGGGACCTTGGTGCTCGTCGCCAACGGCGAGATCTACAACTTCCGCGAGTTGCGCGCCGACCTCGAATCCAAGGGACACCGTTTCAAGACCGGCTCCGACTGCGAAGTCATCCTCCACCTCTACGCCGACGGCGGCGAGGCCGCATGGTCCCGTCTCAACGGCATGTACGACTTCGCACTTTGGGATGCCCCGCGACGTCGTCTGCTCCTTTCCCGCGACCGACTCGGGGTGAAGCCGCTCTACGTGTGGCGCGACGCACATCGCATCGCCTTCGCGACGGAAGCGAAGGCCCTCCTCGAGATCCCCGGCGTGCGCGCCGAAGCGGACCCTCGCGCCATCGCGGCCTATCTCCATTTGGGTTACGTCCCCGCACCCCTCAGCATCTTCAAAAACATCTCGAAACTCCTCCCGGCGACGACGTTGGTCGCCGAAGGCGGGGTCGTGACGACGTCGACCACATGGAGCGTTCCGTCGGACACGGATCACGCACGCACCGAATCCGAATGGGTGGACGCGTTCCGCGAAGGCATGCGGCGTGCCGTCCGCATGCAGATGGTGAGCGACGTTCCGATCGGCGCCTTCCTTTCGGGAGGCGTCGATTCCTCGGCGGTCGTGGGATTCATGGCGGAAGCGTCGGCGGCCCCGATCAACACCTACGCCATCGGCTTCGAGGGCGGCCCCGCCGAAAAGCTCTACGACGAACTCCCCTACGCCCGCCGCGTAGCGACGCTCTTCAAGACGCACCACAAGGAAATCGTGGTGACCCCCGATGTCGTCGGGCTCCTGCCGAAACTTCTGTGGCACATGGACGAGCCCATCGCGGACACGGCCTTCATCACGACGTGGCTCGTTTCGGAGTTCGCCTCCAAGGACGTCAAGGTCATCCTCTCGGGCGTCGGAGGCGACGAATTGTTCGGCGGTTACCGCCGATACCTCGGCAACCACTACCTCTCCCGATTCGACAAGTTCCCGCGATGGACCCGACGGCTCGCGACGCGTGCGTCGGCGCTCCTACCCGCGGATCGGCATTCGAAGTGGTTGAATACGCTGCGACTCGCGAAAGGGTTCCTTGCGGCCGCGAATCTTTCGTTCGAAGATCGCTACCGCTCCTATGTCGCCGTGCTCCCGAAACCGCAGGTCGCCCAACTGATGCGATCGCCCGTCGCCCCGTCGCCCGATGCGCTCACGGACGCGTTCAGCCGCGCGACGGGAAGCGACCCGCTGAACCGCATGTTCGCGGTCGACGCTTTGACCCAGTTGCCCGACGACCTTTTGTTTTTGACCGACAAGATGACGATGGCGGCTTCCATCGAATGCCGCGTTCCTCTCCTCGATCAGGATCTCGTCGAACTCGCGGCACGCTGCCCCCACACCTTGAAGGTGAAAGGCGGACGCCTGAAGCACCTCATGAAGCGGGCCTTGGCCGACATGCTTCCGGCGGACATCCTCGACCGACCGAAGCGTGGGTTCGGGACACCGATGGGAGCATGGATCAAGGGGCGCCTCGCACCCGTCGTCGAGGCTCTGCTTTGCCCCGCTACGCTCGACCGCCGGGGTTGGTTCGACGGGAACGCCGTCGCCACGCTGATCCGCGACCACGCCGCCAACCGCATCGACGGCACCGATGCGATCCTCGCGCTCGTCAATCTCGAAATTTGGGCCCGCCTGCATCTCGACCGCCGTTCGCCCGACGACATCGCCGCCGAACTCGAGGGGTTGGCGGCATGAAGATCCTCTACGTGTGCCACCGCTTCCCGTTCCCTCCGAAACGCGGCGGAAAGATTCGCCCGTTCAACATGATTCGTCACTTCTCCAAATCGCACGAAGTGACGGTGTGCTCCCTCGCCCGCAGCGGCGACGAAGCGGCGGAGGGGCGCGGCATCGCCCCCCATTGCAAGGCGTTCGACATGGTGACGGTGGGACCGTTCGCGCAAAGCCTCCGCATGGTCGCTCGACTTCCGTCGCGAACGCCGTCGTCCATGGGCTACTTCTGGTCGCCCGAGTTGGCGGCGAAGATCCGCGCTCGCCTCGACGCCGAAGCGTTCGATCTCATCTTCGTCCACTGCTCGTCAGTGGCGCAGTACGTGGAAGACGTCACGGGTATTCCGAAGATCCTCGACTTCGGCGACATGGATTCGCAGAAGTGGCTCGAATACGCCGACTCGAAACCGAAGCCCCTCGCGTGGGGCTATCTGCTCGAAGGTCGGAAGATGTTGGCCGAAGAGAAACGACTCGCGGCGAAGTTCGACGTGTGCACGGCCACGACGCGTGCCGAATGGGAAACGCTCGAGTCCTACCGCACCGGCGTGGCGTCGGATTGGTTCCCGAACGGCGTCGACGCCGACTACTTCGCTCCGGATGCGACGGAGTGGGACCCCGATACGCTCACGTTCGTCGGACGCATGGACTACTACCCGAATCAGGAGTGCATGTTCGACTTCTGCCGGACGGTGTTCCCGCTCATCCGCGCCCGTCGTCCGGCGGCGAAACTCCTCATCGTCGGAGCCGATCCGATCCCGGCGGTGCGTGCTCTCGGAAAGATCGACGGCGTCACCGTCACGGGCTCCGTCCCCGACGTGCGCCCCTATCTGCGACGCTCGGCGGCGATGGTGGCTCCGCTCCACATCGCGCGCGGCACCCAAAACAAGATTCTCGAAGCGATGGCGATGGGCGTCCCCGTCGTGACGAGTTCGAAGGCGGCCGGGGGCGTCGACGCGACCGCCGCCGAGCACTTCCTCGTCGCGGATAAGCCGAACGAGATCGCCGACGCCTGCTTGCGCCTCATGACGGACCCCGCAGAACGTCGGCGTCTCTCCGAAGCGGGTCGCGCCCGCATGCTGACCCATCACGCTTGGGATCGTTCCATGCAGCGCCTCGACGGCATCGTCGCGGGTTGCATCGAACGCTTCCGATCCGGTCGCGACGGCCCACGGACTTCCCCACGATGAACCTCTCGATCTTCGGCCTCGGTTACGTCGGTGCGGTTTCCCTCGCCTGCCTCGCGCGGGACGGCCACCATGTCGTGGGCGTCGATATCGACGCGTCGAAACTGGCGTTGATCGCCGAAGGCAAGACACCCGTCGTCGAAGAGGGCATGGTGGATCTCATGGCCGCGGTCGCGAAGAGCGGTCGTGTCCGGGTCACCACCGACGCGATGCAGGCCGTCGTCGACACGGACATCTCGTTCGTCTGTGTCGGCACACCGAGCGCGACCAACGGCAGCCAGGATCAGGGCGCCGTGCTGCGTCTCGCGGCGGATCTCGGTCGCGGCCTCGCCAAGAAGTCCGGAACGCACGTCGTCGTCTTCCGGTCCACGCTCGTTCCGGGGACGGTCGAAGACGTCCTGATCCCCATCCTCGAACGCGAATCCGGTCGCAAGGAAGGCGTCGATTTCCACGTCGCGTTCCAACCCGAGTTCCTCCGCGAAGGGACGTCGATCAAGGACTACGACCACCCGCCGTTCACGATCGCCGGAACCCGCGGAACGGCGGCCGCCGACGCCCTGCAAGGGCTCTTCGCGCACACGGGTGCGGCGTTCGTGAAGACGTCGATCCGCGCCGCGGAGATGGTGAAGTACTGCTGCAACAACTTCCACGCACTCAAGATCACCTTCGCGAACGAAACGGCACGGCTCTGCGAATCGCTCGGAGTCGATCCGATGGAAGTGATGGATCTCGTTTGCCGCGACACGCAGCTCAACATTTCCCGCGCGTACCTTCGCCCGGGTTACGCGTTCGGGGGTTCGTGCCTGCCGAAAGATCTTCGCGCCACGATGCACATGGCGCGGACGCGCGACGTCGAAATCCCGATGCTCGGCGCCATCCTCGCATCCAACAAGGCACATGTGGATCTCGCCGTCGGAAAGATCGTTCGCGACGGTCGCAAGCGGATCGCGATGATCGGACTGTCCTTCAAGACCGGAACCGACGACCTCCGCGAGAGCCCCTTGGTCACCCTCGCCGAATATCTCGTCGGCAAGGGCTACGCGCTCGCGATCCACGATCCGGAAGTGCAGTTGTCACGACTTCTCGGCGCGAATCGTCGTTACATCGAAGCGCAACTGCCGCACATCGGGGATCTGCTTCGTCCGACCCTCGAGGAAGTCGTCCGCGATGCGGACGTGATCGTGCTCGGTCTTTCCCACGCGTCGCTGTCGAAGGCGCTCGCCGCGGTCGTCAAACCGGAACAGCGCCTGATCGACCTCGTGGGACTCCCGAAGGACCACGGTCTCCGCTGTCTCGTCGACGGTCTCTGCTGGTAGTTCGGA
>JAFMJN010000113.1 GCA_017853435.1 Planctomycetota bacterium
TTTCCGCACGGATCGCCTCCATCGCCGCTTCCGCTTCCGCCTTCGTGCGATGGACACCCGGGTACGGATAGGACGTCGCGGGATCGACGCCCTCGCGCTTCGCCACGTCCTTCGAAATCGTGCGACGTACCTCCCATCCGTCTTCGAAGTACCACGGGTACTTCGGCATCACCGAGCCGGGAGAGACGGACGCCGGATCCGCGAAGTGTGCGGCGTGCCAGTCGTTGGAGCGCAGTCCACCTTCGTTCGTGAGGTCCGGTCCCACGCGTCGGGTTCCCCAGAGAACGGGACGCTGGAGGACGTTGTTGTCGTCGTCCGTGGATCGAATGCGGCCGAACCGTGCGGTGTCGCCGATGACCGGCCGGACGTACTGACTGTGACAGTGCCAGCAGGCCTCGGCGACGTAACGATCACGTCCGCGTTTCACGGCGTCCGCATAGGCGCGTTTCCACGCGGCCTCGCTGGAAACGCGACGCGGGTCGTCGGTGGGAATCCCCGCGAGTTGCTTGTCGGTCAGAGCCTCGGAAGCTCCGTCGAAGGCGCGATCGAAGGCGACGGGCCATCGCTCCTTCACGTCCTTGAAGTCCGGAGACACGACGTCGGTGACTTCGATCACGGTCGCTTCGTGGCCTTTCGCGTCGGTCACCCACCACGGGTAGATGCCGGAAAGGGCGAAGGCGAGAGCGAAGCAGCCGAGAGCGGCGACCACGATGACGAATCGGAATCGATCCATGTCAGTTCACCTCCCCGACGACGTCCCGCCTCCAGTCGTAAGCCTTCGGCGTCGTCGCGGTCTTCCAGAGATTCCACGCGAAGATCAGATTGCCCGCGAGGATCATCCCTCCGGCGAACGAGCGCACCCACCAGAACGGCTTCATCGCGTTGACGATGTCCATCCACGGTGCGAGAGACTTGAGCATGTAGCCGTGAACGAGACCCGCGCAGAGAAGATCGAGAAACATGATCACGAGGCCGATGACGGCGAGCCAGTAGTGCCAGCCGAGCAAGCTGCGGTCGTACCAGTCGTTCCCCGTGAGACGCGGCCATAGCCACGTGAGCATGCCGGTGAGCCAGAACGTGAACACGCCGAACATGACGAGATGGGCGTGCCCGGGGACCCAGTCCGTGAAGTGGATGATCTCTTGAAAGGCCAAGGTCGTCTGGAACGAGCACTGCAGACAGGTGATGAAGTAGAGGATCATCCCTGTGTAGAACCAGCGAATCGGCATGTTCGTCCGAAGCGCGTGGCCTTCGCCCCAAAGCGTCCCGAAGAAGTTCACGATGACGGTCGTGACGACGATTTCGACCGCCATCGTCGAAACGATCGCTCCGTACTGAACCGACATGGGAATCGACGACAGAAGGAAGTGGTGCACGCCGTTCAGCGGGTAGAAGAAGGCGAGGGCCCAGAAGCCGATGACCGAGAGTGCATGGCTCCACACGGGTTTGCGCAGAATGATGGGGACGAAGAAATACATGAGTCCCCAACCGAAGGGCGTCACGAAGAGACCGACGAGATCGTGGATGAAGAGCCCGGCGACCGCGGCACCGGAAGACCCGGCGACCGACCACTCCACCATCGTGTTGCCCATCACGTAGGTGAGGATGAGCCAAACGAATCCGGAGGCGATGTACCAAAGCGACACGTACATGCGCTGGTGCAAGGACTTCACGATCGGCGTCAGGAATTGGATCGCGAGAAGTACCGCTCCGACTTCGATGAGGAAATCGATCGGAAGGAAGTTCGGTTCGAAGGTGCCGGGCTTGAATCCCGTCGGCGTTTCACCCCATTCGACCGCCTGCGTGTAGCCCATGAGTTGGCCCAACGAGGTCGCGACCGAGAGGAACTGCCACACCCAGAAGATGAACCACCCGAGTTTCCCGCTCGCGACGGGTCGACCCGTCAGTCGCGGGATGGCGTAGTACATGGCGCCGACGAACGCGTTGACCAAGAATCCGTAGGCGATTTCGTTGGTGTGCAGCAGACGCACGCGCCCCGGCGAAAGAAGGCTCAGAGATTCGACGGGATAAAGCCCCACGAACTGGAGCGAGAAGAGGAATCCCCACGCCATCGAGGTCAGGAGAAACGCGAACCCGGCGACGAAGTGCCATTGGACGAGCTTGCGGATGACGAGCGGTTCGGCGGCCGCGTCGGCGTCGGAGGTGGAGAGGTTGACGGCGATCGAAGTCATGTCAATTGCCTCCTTCCGCACCCATGCGACGGGTCGCGGGGATGGTTCCCGGTTGTTTCAGGCTCATCACGTAGAGCACGACGGCCCACACGTCGGCGTCGGGCTCCGAAACCGCGGCGGGCATCGGAGTCCCGTTGAGACCGGAACGCATGCGAATGAACAGGTCGCGTGCCGAGTTCCCGGAGCGGAACGTCCCCGACGTGAAGTCCCGAGGCCGAATCTCCGCCTCTTGCCAATCGCGCAGCGTGTACGACGAGCCTCCGTCGCCGCGGCCCGTCGTGCCGTGGCACGACGCGCACTGTTGTTTGAAGATCGACGCTCCGCGTGCGAGGACGTCCGGTGTGGCGGCGGGGGCATCACCGACCGGAATACGCTTGCGCCCGTCGAACTGATCGGCATGCACCCGTCCGGCGATTTCCGAAAGACGCGCGCCCGCGACGTCCTTCGCGGAGGCGCCTTCTTCGTCCATCAGATAGCGCGCATGCGCCTGACCCTTTCCGAAAGCGGCGAGGTGGAGGACGTAGGCGACGAGGTCGCGGCGCGTCCCTTCGGCGACGAGAGGAAACCCCGGCATCGACGATCCGGGGAGACCCTTCGTGATCGTGCGGAAAAGGTCGTCCTCCGTGGGCAACTGCCCCGAGGCGGTCGTGCGGAATTTGAAGTAGCCCTTCTGAAAGTTGCGCGGCTTCGGGTCGAGCCACGCGGCGGCGCCGCCGTCGCCCAAGCCTTCGGGGCCGTGACATCCGATGCAATTGGCTTCGTAGGCGGCTTTGCCGCGTTTCGCGGCGTCGCTCGCGGGCCACGCATCGACGAAAAGTGGGCCGACGGTCGCCGGATCCTGCGAATCGGGAAGCGGGGAGGCGGCGGGTGTCGTGGTCGGAATCAGAAATCCGAGGGGGAGCGCAAGTGCCGCAAGCGCCAACGCGGCCGCACGAGTACGCATGAGTGTCTCCGTGAGGATCGGCGACGCGGAGATCCGTTCGCGACGACCTCGAGGAAACGCTAAGTGACACCCGGATTCATCGGGATCAGACGGAGTGCGTAGGCGGAGGGTGCCCCGGAGGCGGGGGATGGGGGGTGCTTAGGACGCAGTCTCAAGGACGGCGTGCGCGAACGTCACGGAAGTTGATGCTTGCGCAGCTCGACGAGCGAATAAAACGAATCGCGCCACGAGACGCCGCCTCGCCGCAGGATCGAGAACATCGAATTCCAAAGCGCGAAGAGGATGAGGGCGGCTCCCGCGTACTGCCCGATCAACGTCGACGCGCCGAAGCCGAGTCGTCGACCGATCGTCCACCATTCGATCGTCATCGGAACAAACTGCGCGACGAGTGGAAGGAACATCCACGCGGGCGCGACGTCGCCGCACGCCCCCGTCGCGGCGACGAGCGCCCAAACGAGCGGTCCGTAGACGGTGGTCAACAAACCGACGGTGAAGACGACGACGAGAGTCGGCGAATACCAAAAGCCCCCGAAGAAGTTCTTCTCCAAGCCCTTCACGAGCAGCCACGCCGTGTCGTGCCACGGACACCGCACGGTGTCGAGACCGTGGCGAAGTCGTTGGCGGAATCCCCACCGCTTCACCACGCGCCCGAGTTTGAAATCGTCGCCCGTGTCGAGAGGAAGGGCGCCGTGTCCGCCGATGCGTTCGTAGACCTCGCGACGCAGAAGATTGAAGGCGCCGACCCCGCCACCGCCGCGCGGTCGATCCGCGGTTTGTTCGTGAGCCAACGTTCCGAGGCTGTAGAGCCGACCGAAGACGCCGACGGTGGCCGCCTTGAGGGGCGTCATCGGGCGCGTGTCCGGCACGAGCGCCAAGTGATCGATCGCTTCGCGTTCGCAATGGTCGACGACGCGCGCGAGAAAGTCGGGCGGATCGAGCGAAACGTCACCGTCGGCGAACAGGATCCATTTCTTGCGCGCCGACGCCGCTCCGAGTCCGCAGGCGTGGCTTTTCCCGAGCCAGCCCATCGGCAGCACGGCGTTGTGGATCACGCGAAGACGTTCGGAGCCGAGTTCCGCGACGAGGCGGTCGAGAATCGGTCCGGTGTCGTCGGTGCTGCGGTCGTTCACCACCACGACTTCGAGGTCGAGGTGGGTTTGACCGACGAAGCGGCGCACGGTGGCTTCGATGTCGCGGGCCTCGTCCTTCGCGGTGATCACGACCGAAACGCCGGGGCGGCGATCGATCGGCGGTGCGGACGGAATGAGATCGAGAATCGGGGTGATCGTGCGCGAGGCCGCCAATCCGAGGCCGCCCATGACCGCTTCGTGGATCGTGAGGCCGAGGGCGACGAGCGGGACGTCCGTCACGGCTTGGTCGGGAGCACGCGGGCGCTCCAACGGACGTCTTCGTCGGCGACGGGGACGAGCGGCGCCGCCGCGTCGGATCCCGGCCACGTGAAACGGATCTCGTGGATCGGGATGCCCTCGGCGCGGAAGCGGGATTCGTAGCGGGTCACGACGTCGCCGCGGGGAGCGTCGTCGGTCGACGACGTGATGACGTAGCCCGCGGCCGGGACCGTCTTGAGCGCGTATTCCCAAAGGCGGCGGTTGTCCGTGCGGAAGAGACCGATCGCCCCGGGGCGCAACCATCGACCGAAACCGCGGAGGCGCGGCGCCCAAGCGAGACGCCGTTTGGAGTCCGTCTTCTTGGGCCACGGATCGGGGAAGAGGATCGCGAGTTCATCGAAGCGCGCGGCGGGGATGCACGGGTCGAGGCGGGAGGCTTCGCCGACCATGAACCGCATATTCGACACCCCCGCGGCGATGGCGTCGCGGGTCGCCTGGTAGGCGCGTTCTTCCTTGAGTTCCAAGCCGACGAACAGGCGATGGGGTTCGGCTTTCGCCCGGGCCACCAACCAGTGGCCCGAGCCGATGCCGACCTCGATCGTCGCGGGCACGCCTTCGGGAAGGTCCAACGGGCGCTCCGGCCCCCGCAGCCACTCGGTGGTGACTTCGAGGGCGGCGCGATAGCGGGCCTTCTTACGCGGCATGGTCCGGCCTCAGAGGGCGGCGGCCATCTTCGCGGCGAGGTCCGACACGCGGCAGGCGTAACCCCACTCGTTGTCGTACCAAGCGACCACCTTCACGAGGTTGTCGAGCACCAACGTGTCGCAGGCGGAGAAGATCGACGAGTGCGGGTCGCCGCGGAGGTCCATCGACACGAGCGGTTCGTCGGTGACGCGCAGGACGCCCTTCATGGGGCCTTCCGCGGCCTTGATCATGGCGGCGCGGATGTCTTCCTTCGTCGCGGGCTTGTCGAGGATGACGGTGAAGTCGATCGCCGACACGGTCGGGGTCGGGACGCGGAAGGCCATCCCGCCGAACTTGCCCTTCAGTTCCGGGATGACGAGGCCGACGGCGCGCGCGGCGCCGGTTTCCGACGGGACGATATTCAACGCCGCCGCACGGGCGTCGCGGAGGTCGGGCTTCGCGAGATCGAGCAGATTCTGCGAGTTCGTGTACGCGTGCACCGTGGTGAGGAGGCCCTTGTTGATGCCCCAGTTCTCGTGGAGCACCTTCGCGATGGGGGACAGGCCGTTCGTGGTGCAGGACGCATTCGACACCACCGTGTGCTTCGAACCGTCGTACAGATGCCCGTTGACGCCGAGCACCAACGTGATGTCTTCGTTCTTGCCCGGGGCCGAGATGATGCACTTCTTCGCGCCGCCGCCGTCGACGTGGGCGCGGGCCTTCGTCGCGTCCGTGAAGCGTCCCGTGGATTCGACGACGATGTCGACCCCGTGGTCCTTCCACGGGATGGCACCCGGGTCCGGGCTCTTGGTGACGTGGACCTTGGTTCCGTCGATGACGAGATGCCCGCCGTCGATCTCGACGGTGCCGCGGTAGGGGCCGTAGGTCGAGTCGTACTTGAAGAGGTGGGCATTCACCGCCGCGTCGGTGAGGTCGTTGATGGCGACCACTTCGATGGCGTTGCCGTGACGTTCCTTGATGGCACGCAACACCTGACGACCGATGCGACCGAAACCGTTGATGCCGATCTTCCGACGGGACATGGGGCTCTCCGGGGTGGGGATCCGCCGATGGCGCCGATCCCGCGACCCAAATGGGGTGTTGGGGACGTTACGAACCCCGCCCCGGGTCCCCTAGTCCCCGCGGCCGTCTCGCGCATCCATTTCGGGGGGCCCGCGCCGAAATCGCCCGTGCGACGGGAATTGGAGCCGTCTCGGGCTCCGGTCGCGAGGTCAGAAGGTCAGCCAGCCCACGACGATGTCGCGGCGGCTCGCGAGGAGGTGGTCGATCGCCACGCCGAGAAGGCCGCCCATGACGACGTCGAGCGGGTAGTGGGCCCCGACGTACACGCGCGAGATCCCGACGAGCGCCGCCCAGGTCAGCGCCACCGGTGCCGCATCCGGGCAGTGGGCCGCGAGAGCGAGGGCCGCGGCGGTCGCCGCCGCGGTGTGGGAGGAGGGGAACGAATAGGCGTCCGGATGGTCGAGCAGCGCGGCGCGCGCGGTCGACGCCTTGGTCGGGCGTGGACGCGCGATGAGGCGCTTCGGAATCCATCCCGCGCCGGATGCCATCGCGGCCGCGACGGCCATGGCGAGAAGGGCGACTTGCGCGTCGCCGCGAAGGCACGTGCCGAGAATCGCGACGAGGACGTAGGTGCCGAGGTCGCCGGATCGGGTCGCGCCGATCATGAGCCGACTGAGCACCGGACGCCGCAGCGCGGCGACGCGGTCGAACAGCCACCCGTCGTGACGCGCGACCGAAGCGAAGAACCGTTGCGTGAAAGCCGCCGATTCGGTCATGGATCTTCGAGCGGACGACGCCGCCCCTCCACACGAATCATCACGCGCTTCCATGAAGGGCGCGTCAAGCCCGCGCGAGAGGTTGGTAGATTGTCGACACGCGGATCTCTCGCCACGATGAACACTTACACCCTTTTGGTCTTCGCGGCGACGTGGGTGTTGATGGCGCGGGAACGCGTTCCGTTCCTTCCCGTGGGGCGTGCCGCGGGGACGCTTCTCGGGGCGGTCCTCATGGTCGCCGGGGGCGCGTTGTCGCCCGCCGACGCCTTCGCGGCGATCGACGCGGGAACGATCGGTCTTCTCTTCGGCATGATGGTGCTCACCGCGGAACTCGCCGAATCGGGAGTCATCGAGGCGGCGGCGGATCGACTCGTGCGGCGCTTTAGGGGGCCGGCTCCGCTTCTGTGGGGGATCGGGCTCGGGTCGGGGATCGGCTCGGCGCTCCTCGTCAACGACACCATCTGTTTGTTCGCCACTCCCGTCGTCGTCGCCGCCTGTCGGCGGTGTCGGATCGATCCGATACCGCATCTCGTCGTGCTCGCGGCGGCCGCGAACGTCGGATCCATCGCGACGCTCGTCGGCAATCCGCAGCTCATGATCATCGGACGCCTTTCCGGGATCTCGTTCGCGGATTGGGCGGCGACGATGGCGCCGCTCGCGGCGACCGCACTCGTCGTCGCCGTGGCGATCGTTCATCTTTGGTTCCGTCGTCGACTCGCGACGGGACCGTTCGACGCCGTGCGCGAAGACATTCCGGTGATCGACGTCGGCCGTGCCCGTCGTGCGCTCGTGGTCGTCGCGGGGACGTTCGTCGCTTTCCTCGCCGGTGTCGATCTCGCGTGGGCGGCTCTCGGCGGCGCGTCGGCGATGCTCGTCGTTCGTCGCGCCCCCGCGGCGCCCCTCTTCGCACGTGTCGACTTCGGTCTACTCGTCTTCTTCGCGTCGCTCTTCGTCGTCGTTCGGGCCGTCGGGGCCACCGGACTTCCGGCCCGTCTTTTCGGAGCGGTCGACGGTGGCCCGTGGGAAGTGCCCGCGATCGTCGGGCTGTCGAACCTCGTGTCCAACGTTCCGCTCGTCCTGCTCGCGGCCCCGCATACGTCGGGCGACGCGGCATGGTTCCTGCTCGGCATGGCATCCACCACCGCGGGCAATCTCACGCTCCCGGGATCCGCCGCGAATCTCATCGTCGCCGAGAAGTCCGGATTGGGATTCCGCGATCATCTCGTGCCGGGGATCCTCGTCACGGTCGCCACCACCGCTCTCGGTTGGTGGTGGCTCTCCTAGA
>JAFMJN010000009.1 GCA_017853435.1 Planctomycetota bacterium
ACCTTGCGGCCGCGGGCGGAAGCCTCGGCCACGACGTCTTCCGTCAACGTGCTGCGTCCGTAACCGACGAGACGCAAGTCGCGGGTGCGTCCCCAAATGTTCATCCCGTCGAAGTTGAAATTCGCGACGATTTTCCGCCGTTCCCACGTCGGATGCCGGGCGTACCACTCGGACCCGAGAAGCCCCTGTTCCTCGGCCGTCACCGCCAAAAACAGGATCGACCGACGCGGCTTGGCGTCCTTCAACGCCCGCGCGAGCGCGAGGAATCCCGCGCAGCCCGAGGCATTGTCGAGAGCTCCGTTGTAGATGGCGTCGCCGTTCTTCGGGGTTCCGATCCCGAGATGATCGAAGTGGGCGGTCACGACGACCGCCTCGTCGCGCAACCGTGGATCGTGACCTTTCATCACGCCGACGACGTTCGCGGACTCCAACGCGCGGACGACGTTGCTCGTGCCGACGGAAACCTGAACATCGAGCGCCACGGGACGAAAGTCGCGGGACTCCGCCGACTTCCTGAGCGCGTCGAGGTCGCGGCCACCGAGAGCGGCGAGTTTTCGGGACGCGTCTTCGGTCATCCACATCGCGAGTTCGAAAGGCTTCTCGTCGACGAACGGCAACCAACAGCGTTCCTGGCCATGGTTCGACTGAACCACTTGGAACGGATAGGCCGCCGACGGCGTCGTATGGATGATGATCGCGCCGACCGCACCGCGACGACGCGCTTCTTCGTACTTGTAGGTCCAACGCCCGTAGAAGAGGCGCGTCTTGCCGGCGAACAACTCCGGATCGGACGACGGGTCGTCGTTCATGATCATGACGACCTTGCCGCGCACGTCGACGTCCTTGAAATCGTCCCAACGTTGGTCCGGCGCCGTGATTCCGTAGCCGACGAAGACGACGTCGGCCTTGTCGATCCGCGACGTCGCCTTCGGAGCGTAGGCGAAGCACGTCCAGTCTTCGCGTTCGACGAACAACGCGCCTCCGTCCTTCGTGAACGCCTGCAGAGGGCGGGTCACGGTCGAACGGATGCCGGTAATCGGCACGGGTTGCATCCACGAACCGTCCGCCGCCGCGGGTGAGACTCCCGCCGCCGCCAAACCGTTCACGATGTACGTACGCGCCCGCAGGTCTCCCGCCGTGCCGGGACCACGTCCCTCCATCGCGTCGGAGGCCAACGCTTCAAGATCGCGACGCAGCCCTTCTTCTTCGATCGTGGACGCGCGCGCGGCAACATCGACGATGCCCGCCGCCGGAGAAGACGTGTTCGTGGAAGCACAACCCGCCACGACGAGCGCGGCGACGACGAGTACGAGAGAACGCATGATGCGAGAGCCTAACGGCTCGGCCACCCGAACGCTCCCGTCGGCGACCTCCGCTCAGCCGCGGACCGGACGGAGATACTCGAACCCTTCCCCCTCGAGAACGGAGCGCTCGAAACCGGAGAGTCCTTCGCCGGGCGCGATGTAGAGACCACTACCCTGCACCTGCGTGAAGTTCAGCATCGGGAAGACCTTCGCGAGGCGGGCGTAGGTCGCCCGATCATGGAACGCGGCTTCCGCGATATCGCAGGTTTCGCCGAGCGTCACGTCGGCGCTCGAACCCGCTTCGACCAAGAAGATGGCCGAGACGAGTACGAGTGATCCGCCCCGACCGAAGTCGGCATCCGGCCATCCCGCCATCACCTCGAGACCGCTCGCCCACTCTTCGTAGGCGGCGGGCCCTCCGTCGCGCAGAAGATCCCATGTTCCGATCACCGCCTGCGGCAGAAAATCGCTCATCGCGGCGGCCGCCCGCGACCAGCATTGCCGTTGCGCGAGCACGTTGGTCGACTTGCGATGCTCGCGCACCGTTCGGCCGAGCTCGGCACGGAGGTCCTCGCGACCCTTCGACTCGAACGCCAGTTGCACTCCGAAGAACGTGCTCATGATCCGACTCCCGATCCGCCGCGTCCCCACGTACCGCCCGTCGACGTCGCGGAACGCGGACCCAATCCCGACATGACGGACGCACGCTGCGACGCCCCTCCGTCGAAGGTCCGACCACCGATCGTCGTGCCGCGCTGCGTCGCGCGGTACGAGGCATCCGGATCGGTCCATCCCGAACGGGCGCCGCCGAACCATCCGTAGCGGTAGAGCCACCAGTACGGGAGCCCCGATCGATACGTCGACGTCGAGCGTCGCGAAGACGGTTGCGATGCGGGCTGCGACGCCGCGGCTTCCGCGGCGACGTAGGACTCCGGAGGCGGAGACCCGATCGTCGTGAAGCCGAGATGGCGGACGTCGACGCCCGCCTTCTCGAGGCCGACGAAAAGGTCCACGAGATCGTCCTGCTCGACGGTCTTGCCCGCTTCGGGCCGTACGTAGAGCACCTTCTTCACGCCGAGCTTCGCGAAGGCTTCGATCGACGGCAGTCGCGCCGTCGAACGATTGTCGAAAACGTCCTGCTGATTCGCGTAGGGCGCGAGACGCTCTCCTTCGAGTACGAAGACGACCGGACGGTCCGGCTCGGCGGGCCGCCTCATCAACCGCGGGCGCCAATAGAGAAGCGCGCCGAGAGTTTCGTGCGACTTCACGACACCCCGCAGGTGGGGGATGTTGTCCATCGTCATCACCACGGGCGCGAAATCGGCGAGCCCGGCGGCGGCGGCGACCGACTGCGGTCCGGGGAGATCGAGGATGACCGCGAGATCACGCGACGCGCCGAGTCCCTTGAGCGACTCGGCGAGCGTCATTCCCCGGTCGAAGGCTTGGCGATCCGCCGGAGCGACGGACGGACGGATCCACGAGCCGTCGACACGCCCCTTGAATCCGGCGTCCGCGGGGACGTCGGTCAGGATGCGAACGGCGTATGGACGCAGATCCGGAGCGGACGGGAGAAGGTCCTCCGACAACGTCAACGCCCCGGCCTGCCAACCCGTACTCCCGTCGACGTCCGTTTCCGACGGCGATTGCACCGTCGGGACGACGCGCACCGCGGCTTCGCGCGCGGCGATGTTCGCGCGATCGTCGCGCACGGAGTTGACCACTCCGACGACGATGGACACGAGAATCCCGCCGACCGCGACGACGACGAGCGTATTCGCCCATCGCGCCTTGGGAGGCGCCGCGTCGTGACCGCGGTTGCGTGTCCAAGAGTCGAACGTCGCTCCTTCGAGGGTCAACGCGGGGGACGCGGCGGGCACGCCCACCGCCGAAAATCTCACCGCGATCAGGGTTCGGCTGTCGAAGAACGCTTCGACGAGAAAATCGTCGGCGGCATCGCTCATGACATCACCCTCACGGGCGCACCGAGAGCGGCGCCGTCCGTCGAACCCTTCGAGACGCGGGCGTAAACGCCCGACGGCATCGACCCCATCATCCAGACGCCGAGATTGACCTGCTCTCCCCGCGGGGTCCGCGAGGGATCGAATCGACGCTGAGCGATCCAACGACCGGGACGCGCCGTTGCAAGCGATGCTTCCCAAAGTGAGGCGTCGACTTCCGTTCCGACGATCACGTCTTCACCTTCGCATCCGTAGTCGGACTTGAGCACCCATTCGGATTGCTCGCGCACGAGGCGCGCGCGATCGAAGGATTCGAGAAACCGCGTTTCGGGGAACGCCGCGCGCACGGCGGCGCTTCGCTCGGCACCGATGCGATCGGGGTGTTCCCATGCCAACGCGACGAGGCGTTTGTTCTGCGAAAGCGCCGTGCCGAACGGATTGACGACGTTCACCGTTCCGTGCGCGCGTGCTTCTTCGATCAAAGCGATTTCGCGGTCGAGGGGCGCCGCATCCGCCGGAGGATGTTCATCGATCCAGACGGATTCACGCTGCGCCCACCAGTCCGTCTTGTAGTGACGCACGAGCAGATCGCACGGCGTATCGAACACTCCGATGCGATGATCCCGCATCGCCTGAAGGTTGAACGGAGATCCACCCACCACGCGGAATCCGACGGACTCGAGTCGCGACTGCACCCACGCGAGATGATTGTGGTCTTCCGTCATCTCCGTGGGGGCGATCAATCCGACGACGGCGTCTTGCGGACGGCATCCCGCGGCTTCGATCATCATCGCGACCCAACGTGCTTCGAGCAGCGACGAGGGATCACGCCCCGGCAATCCGCGTCCGTTCGCACGATCGCCGAGCGCGATCGTTTCGGCGAAGCCCGTCGGGGTATCGCTGTTCACTTCGCAGGCGACGGCACCTCCCGCCGTCTGAAAGACGTCTACCCGTGCGGCGGCGAGCCATCGCGGAGCCTCCATGCGGGCGAGGCGTTCGAGACTCGGCGCCATCCCCAACACACGAAGAAGCTCCGCGTCGTTTGCGACGGCCGACACGAGTCCGTCGACGGAACGGCACGCATCGACGGCGGCGCGGGCGACGGCCTTCAATGCGGTCGTCGACAACACGACGGGTTCGTCGGTGAACCGACGCACGCCGTCGATCCACGGATCCTTGATCCGTGGATCGCGAAGCACACCGTCGTCGACGGCCCCCGAAATCACCATGACGCCGTCACCGCGAGCGCGGCGAAAAGGTATCCGAGCCCTTCGACGCCCCCGCACCACACGTCGCGATCTTTGGCGATGCGCGCATCGAGATCCGCGGGCGTCATGCCGAGGACGACCCGTGCCACGATCCACTGACGGAACGGATAGAGCGCGACGACCCACGCGACGGATTTCAGGAACCCGGGGAGTGCGCGGTCCCAACCTTCGAAGGAGCCCGAGGCCGACGCCGCGACGACCAACGCCACGCCGAGATGCAACCCGGCGGAACTCAGCGCGGCCGCGAGGTTGCCCCCCGACACTTCGTCGTGGTCGCGATACGTGGTGACGGTGCGATGCAGCGCGCAGACCGCGACGAGAGCGACCCAGCAGAGCACCGCGAACACGGCAGCCACGACGAACGATGCGGCATCCACGCCGCCGAAACACGCCGACGCCACCGCGGCGACACCGAGGACGTGGGCGGTCGCTTGGACGGAAGCGGCCGCATTCGCCCCGCTTTGAGATCCGAGTCCCCGCGACGGGTAGGCGAATCCGACGATCAGATAGCCGAGCGGAAGCGCGACGAGGGCACCCGCCACGTGAACGGCGGCCCACAGAAAGTGCGTTCCGTCGACGGCCTTGAGCCGTTCGAGGAGCGGCCCCGATTCGGGGAGGCGCTCGGAGAGCGCGACCATCGCGTGCTCGACCGAGGCGATGAACGTCGCGACGACCGCGAGGCCCATCGCACCGCGGAACAACCTTCCGGAATCGGGTACGCGACCGGTTGCTGGCGTTGCCGTCATCCTTCCACCCATCTGCGGCGCGTGCCGCGGCGTCGGTCAAGCGTAGAGACTCCGACCGACGGGAGCAAGCGAGTTTCGGGACGCCTACGATGCGCGGCATGAACCGGGAACTCGCCGAAAAAGACCATCGCCTCGCGGAATGGTGCGCACTCCACGGCTACGACGGCATCCTGTTGCGGACGCGGGCGAACGTCGCGTGGGTCACGGGCGGTGCGGATGTGTGCGTCGATCAAGGCCATCCTCTCGGCGTCGCATCCGTTCTTTGGACGCCGACGCGAAAAGTCCTTCTCACCGATACGATCGAGGCGCGTCGGATTTCGGAAGAAGAGGCACCACCCGGGTTCGACGTCTCCGCGCGCGATTGGTTCCTTGCGGCCGCCGCCCCGAAGGGCCGCATCGCGAACGACTGGCCCGAAGACCCGATCGCAACCCTACGGGCGTCTCTGACGCCGTCCGAGGTCACCCGCTATCGCACGCTCGGGATCGAAGTGTCGTCGGTCGTCGAATCCGTGCTGAAGGATGCACGGGTCGGCGATTCGGAAGTCGAAGTCGGCGGTCGCCTCGTCGGCGTCCTCGCGATGCGGGGGATCCGCACTCCGGTGCTTCTCGCAGCGGCCGACGGGCGCATCGCGGCCTATCGTCACCCGCTACCGACCGACCAACGCATCGAGAAGGCTTTCATGCTCGTCGTGTGCGCGGAGCGCGGGGGCTTGGTCGTCGCCATGACCCGCTTGGTGCACTTCGGAAGCATGCCCGCCGATCTCGTCGCCCGCCACGAGGCCTGTTGCCGTGTCGACGCCCGCATGCGACATGCGACGCGGCCCGGAAGGCCGTTGGCCGATATCTTCGCGACGGCTCGCCGGGCCTACGCCGACGAAGGCTTCGACGGCGAATGGTGCTTCCACCATCAGGGGGGTCCGATCGGATACCGCACGCGCGACGCGATCGCGCTTCCGGAAGGTCCGGGAATCGTCGCACGCCGGCAGGCTTTCGCGTGGAACCCGTCGATTACGGGAACGAAGTCCGAAGACACCATGCTCTCGGACGGATCGACGATCACGACGACGACCGACTGGCCCGTCGGCGACCACGGACGTCCCCTGTGGCTCGTCCGTGCGGGACGGGCGCGCGTCCGACGCTAGAGCCCCTTCAACGCGAGCAGGAGCGACTCGCGGTGCTGAATCCACGCCTGCAACACGTCGTTCGAAGGCGTGTGTTCGAGCGTGATCACACCGATGCCGAGATCGCCACCCGCCCATGAGCCGAGCGAGCCCGGCGTCGGAAATCCGATGTCGCTCTTCAGCGGGAACAGCGAGAGGCGCGCCATCTCCGCGGCGAGATCGCCGACGGGTCCGTCGAAGTTGATGCAGCGCAACGGTTGGTGCACCGCGACGATGCGCACGGGCTTCCACGTGCCGATGAGCGCGTGGAGGAATCGCGACTCGGGTTCGGACAACGGTTCGGGGCCGCGGCGCGCGGAGGCGTCGAAGTTACCCGCGGGGAAGTTGCGATTGAGATCGACCCCGCGCGCGTTCGTCCGCGTATTCGCGGCCAATCCGTCCGGATTCAGCACGGGCACGACGATCGCCGTGCGGCCGGCGAGCGCCGCCTTGTTCAGTTTGAGTTCTTCGATGAAGCGGCCGAGCAGTCCCTGACCGACGGGCTCGCTTCCGTGGACGACGCCGACGAACAAAACGGTCGTAGGTCCGTCACCGAGCTTGTAGGCCTCGATGGTGCGACCTTCGACGGATGTCGCGGTGGAGACGGCTTCTCCCCAAATGCCGTACGGCGCCTTGGGGGTCGAAGAGACCGCGTCGTTCGACGTCACGGCCGCGCCGCCTCCCGCGGCACAAGACACGGCGAACAAGAGGACCGAAGCGAGCATGAGCGTGCGCATACGTCATCACGGTACGCGCCACGGGTCCGAACGTGAAGGGGTCGCATCTCAGACCACTCCCCTCGTCAGCGTGACCGCCAATCGACGCAACGCCGACGGGTCGACCAACGACGGCGTCTTCGGAAGCAGCCCATGACGTCGCACGTCGACGTCGACCGGTCGCGGCGTCGCCGTGACCGAGGGGCGGTAGGCGCGCCGCACCCGCACCCAGTCCTCGTGGCGGAGTCGACCACGGGATTCGGCGGCCGACAAACTCGCCGCGGTGGCGAGCGCCGCGTCGATCTCCTTCACCGAGAGCCGGGGAGTACGACCCACCATCCACTCGGCCATCGACACGGGCAAAACGGCGAGCCCGTCCCCGATTTCCGACCCCTCGACGGCGTCGAGCGCACGATCGAGGAAATGCTGACGCGCGTGCGGATCGTCGTGCGCCCGCAGCGCCATGTCGATCGTGAGCGTCACGTACCGGGCTCGCGCGACGGGGTCTTCGTCGCCGCACAACGCTTCGGCCAAGGCGCATACGGCCCCGAGACCGTCGCCTTCCGACTCGCGAAGAAGCGCGCGGAGGACACCGATGCGGGCCTTTTGAACGCCCGAGTAGGTGCTCTTCAGCGCCGCGGCGAGGTGGGCGTCCGCCAAGTCGTACCGACGGTCGCGCACCGCGATCTCGGCGAGGCCGACTTCCGCGGCGACGCATCCCTCGACGGCCGACGCGGTCAAAACGGCGACGCCCTCGGCATGACGGGACATGTCCACCATCGCGAGTCCGGCGAGCGTCGCGAGCGACGCGCAGCGGGCGGCCGACTCCGTGGTCACCGCCTTCAACGCCGCCGCGGGATCTCCCGCGAGCAGGGCGGCACGCGCGGCCACCAACGCCATGTCGAGATCGCGGCGCGGACCGTCTCCCAAGTGTTCGAGGTGTCCACGCGTCTCCGACACCGCCCCGACGCGATCCGCGAGGAGGGCGCCGCGACGACGGAGTTGTCGACTCTCGCCGCCGGGCCACTCCGGAGACTGCGCGTCCTGTTCGATCAGATCGAGCAGCGGTGCCGTGCGCGACAACCCGGCACCTTCGATGCCGTGACGGCACGCGTCGGCGAACACGCGGCGTCGACCGCCGTCGGCGGATTCGAGGGCCCGGGCCGCTTGATCGAGCAGCGTGGAAGCCGCGGTGATTTCCCCCCGCGCTTCGGCGAGCGACGCCGCCACCGCGAGGTGCCGGGCACCGTCGCCGTTCCGGGCGGCGAGATCGAGGAAGGCGGCGGCCTCGTCCGCCCGTCCTTCGCAAAGGAGCACCTCCGCGAGATCGCTCGCGGCTCGCGGGTACTTCGGATCGTGCGCGAGGGCTTTGCGGAACGCGTCCGCCGCTTCGGCGAATCGGCCTGCGCGCGCCATCAGACGACCGCGTGCGTGATGGGCACGGGCGAGAAATCCCTGCGGGATCGACTTGCGATGCAGCGCCCGATCGAGCGACGCCGCGAGCGCCTCGAGGTCCGCGGTGCGCGCGGGACGGAGATCTTCCGCCGTCGCGAGGAGCACGACCGACGGCGCGCCGAGGACGCGCGCGGCTCCGCGAAAACCCCGACGCAGGAGCCTCTCGGCCAGCTTTTCCCCCGCCGCTCCCGCTTCGGCGCCCGACGCGAGAAGCGCCGACGCCGCCACGACCGCACCGACGTCGTCCGCGACCTCGACGCACTGCCGCAGGGCTTCCGCGTGGGACGGAAAGCCGAGACCGGAACGCTTCTCGACGACGGAAGGATGTGGGGTGGATGTCACGATGGAGAACCCGCTCTCTCTCCATCGGCAAACCGGGGTTCCGGTGCCCACCTCCCCCAAAGGCGCCTTCGGAGCTAGATTTCAGCACCATGAGCGAATCGAGTTCCCGGGGAGCCTCGGAGGAGGACATCCACTTCATCGAGGAGATCTGCCGCGACATCGCGCTCAAGAATCGAAGCGCGGTTCTCCCCTACGCGGCGCTCGCCCGCGCCTTGGGCGACGCGCTGGTCATTCATCGCGTTTCGAAGGACGACGGTCGAACGGTCGCCCTCGCGGCGGGCATCGACCGCGGCCGCGAACTCGACCTCTTCCTCGTCGCCGTCGCCTTCAGCCACCGCCGCACGGGCATCGCGGGACGCCTCCTCGACCACCTCATTCGCGAGCACATGGGCAGCGGGGGTGGACGACGCATGATCGCGAACTGCTGGCCCGGGTCCGGAGGCGGGCCGGGTGCCCTTCTCTCTTCGGGTTTCTGCACGGCTCCGGGCAAGGTGCGCTGGACGCGCGACCGCTTGGATCCGACGCCCGCAGCGCCCCTCGGCGCGACGTGGATTCATCTCGGATCGGAACCGCTCGACCGCCGCGCACGCCTTCTCGGCGGCGCCCTCGCGGCATGGCCGGGCGACGCGGACCCGGGCCCCATGCTCGCCGCGCTTTCGGTCGCCCCCTCCGGCGGTGCGTGGGTGGGGCTCGTCGACGACGAGGTGAAGGCCGTTTGGGCGGGCACGCTCACGGGCGACGCCTACATGGTGCTCGTCGCCTACGAACGCGAAATGGCGCGCGGCACCTGCCTCGCGGACGGGTTCAATCACGTCCTCGAAGCGGCCCGCAAACTCGGCGCCAAGCGCATCGTCGCGGAAAGCAGCATTCCGACCTCCCGGGTCGCCCCCGTCTTGACGGAACTCGGGTTTCGGTCGATCGAAGCGGCTGCGGGATTCCTGGCCGGGACCCCCGGTCACGCCTACAAAGGCAACGCTTTCGCCCTGTAGTCGACTCCGGCTTCCCCCGAAACGGGGAATTCCGGCCTCGGGCCTCGTATGATTTCCCCGAGGTGCAACGCATGAAGACGATCCTCTCCGTCGTGCTCGCGCTCGCGATGACCTGCGCCGTCGGCGCTCAGGTCAAGGTGGGCGACAAGGCGGTGTGGCCGGAAGCGAAGGCTCTCGGCTTCACCAAGATGAAATCGCTGAACGAGGGCAAGGGCAAACTCGTCCTGCTCGAGTACTTCGCCTACTGGTGAGGCCCCTGCAAATCGGGCATGCCCCACCTCAATCAGTTGATTGAGAAATACGGTAAGAAGGGCTTCGTCGCGGTCGGCGTGACGAGCGAAGCGGAAGGCCCCACGAAGGGCTTCATGGAACAGACGTCCGCCAAGATGGCCGTGGCGTACGAACCGAGCCTCAAGAGCATGAAGGCTTACGGGTTCAACGGGTTCCCGTCGTCCGCGCTGATTTCGCCGAAAGGCGTCGTCGTGTGGACGGGCCACCCGAGCAGCCTGACCGAGAAGATCATCGAAGAGAATCTCGTCGGCGTCGTGATGAACGCTTCCGGCAAGTTGACCGTCGATGCGGATCTTCCGAAGAAGTACGCGTCCATCGCGAAGCAACTCGAAAAGGGTGATCTCGGCGACGGCATGAAGGCCATCGACGCGGCGCTCGCGAACGAGAAGTTGCCGGACGCCGATCGCACCGCTCTCGAAGCCGCCAAGGAGCAGGTGAACGCGGTCCTCGAAGAGGAGAAGAAGGCGATCGAAACCGCCGTCGGCGAAGAACGTTGGTTCGACGCCACCGCGGGATGGAAGCGCCTCGCGACCCACTTCAAGGGCCACGAAGCCGCCAAGGCGGCGGAAACCGCGGCCGCCGACGTCGCGAAGGATCCCGCGAAGAAGAAGGAACTCGAGGCGGGCCAACGGATCGCCGAGGCTCAAAAGGCCGCGGCCGCCGGCAAGAAGAAAGAGGCTCTCGCGATCCTCGACGGTCTCGGGACCGGCTACCTGAAGGACACGAAGGAAGCGGCCCGCGCGAAGACCGTGGCCGAAGAGATCAAGAAGGACGGCTGATTCCTCACGGCCGACCGACGCCCCCGTGCCCCGCACGGGGGCGTTTCCTTTTTTCCACGTCGAATGCAGAAATTGCGGGGCTTCGAGGCGGATAAACTCCGGTCATGCACCGGATACTCGTCGTTCTCGCTCTCGTCGTCGCCTTCCCCGCGCGCGCTCAGGAGTCGCGCCCCGTCGGCACCGCATGGATCCGCCAAGGGATCGCCGCCGAATCGCGGCCCGCGCTCGAAGTGGCGCTGCGTCGCTACGTTCGCGACGATGGGACGTCGGTATCGCTCGTCGGCGTCGCCCACATCGGCGACAAGAGTTTCTACGATGCGCTCCAACGAACGCTCGACGGCTTCGACGCCGTCCTCTACGAATCGGTTCTCCCCGACGGCGCGTCGCGCCCGGAAGGCGACACGGACGAGGAGCGCCGCGAAGCGACTCTGCGATCGTTGAAGTTCCTCGCCGATCGCGCGGGTGACCACCGTCGCGACACGGGGGCATGGCCCGCGACCACCGAGGTTCTCGCCAAGTGGTCCCACGCGAACGACCCCCGTCTCGGGCACGGGGTGGAGAACGCCGCCGACGACGCATGGGGACGCGCGGTCGTCTTCGCGATCGACGCGACGGCCGACACGATGACGGTGCGTGCCCAACCACCCGGCGATGCGGCGCCGATCGAGGCGGTCGCCACCCCTTCGAAGCCCGCGACGAAGAAGAAGGCGGGAGGCGGCGTCCAAAAGGATCTGGCGATCGCGCTCGGCCTCGCCTACCAACTCGACGCGATCGACTACACGGGCCCGCGATGGGTCCACGCGGACGCGTCCATCGGCGACGTGGAGCGTGGAATCCGCAAGCGCGGTGGCAACTTCGCTCAACTCAATTCCATGCTCACCGGATCGGGCCCACTCGGGTCGATGATGGGGCTGATGATCAACCTCCTCAAAGCGTCGAGCGACGGCATGAAGTCGGACATGAAGTTCATGCTGATCGAAGTACTCGCCTCCGCCGACGAGCGCACACGTTCCATGCTCGGCAAAGGAGTCGCGGAAACGATCGTCGACGAACGCAATCGCGTGGCGTTCCGCGAACTTGACCGACTCCTCGATCGCGTGAAGGAGCCGCGGAACTACGCCATCTTCTACGGGGCTCTGCATCTCGACGACATGGCGAAGCGCCTCGCGGACCGCGGATTCAAGCCCGTCGACGAACGATGGATGACCGTCCTCACGACCGATCCCGATCGCGGCGATTCCCCCATGCGCCGTCAACTGCGCGGAGCGATGAACCGCGCTTCCAAGAAAGACGGCACGACGTCGAAGCCGTCGCGTTAGGGCGCGACGAGAACGCGCATCGCGACGACGCCCCCGACTTGCGGAGTGCCGTCGAAACCGGGTCCGGAGACCGCCAAGAGGAAGGGCTCTCCGCTCGCGAGAGGCAGCGACAACGGGAGCGTCGTCGGACCGACGAACTTTTCGGACAGCACCGTGGTTCCGGTTCGGATGTCGAGACGATCCGCGTCGCAGCCCGCGGGCAGACGGATCTTGATCCAGCCCTTCACGAGATGTCCGTCCCGACGCAACTCCTCGACGAGCACGACGGGCCCGTTCGAATGGACGCGTTCGCCCCGTCCGAGATTCAGCGTGACGAGCGGGTGCAACGACGGAGGCATGAGGAACGTCCCCGTATCCGACGACACGATGACGCGATCCGACGGACGCGCGAGCAGCTGCGCCGCGAGTTTCAGAGGATCGGCCAAGACGGCATCGGCCCCGAATACGGTTTCGCCGTCGATGCGACGTCGCACGCCGCGCGCGTCGTCGGCCGCTCGAAGCGCCGCGGCCGGACGTCGACGTGCGTCCCACGCGTCGATGATTTCGGCGTCCGGCGGAGATTGATCGGCCGCGAGCAGGAAGTTGACGACGAGGCCATCCGCGAGGTCGGCGCGGAGGCGTCGCCGATCGATCCCGCGGAAGGGCGACGCACGGGCGGTCAGCGTCACCGAAGTACCGAACGGGACATAGGTATCGCCGAAGCCGTCCCCCGACACCCACGCCGACGCCTCGCGCGGTGATCCACCGATCGGACCGAGCAACGGCGGTGCGACTCCGTCGACGGCGCCGATTTCCACGATCCCGGGGATCGGCTGTTTGGTCGCCTGGTCGCGAATGGTGAAACGAATCCGCGACGCCGGAATCAGGGCGATGCGATCGACGATCACACCGGCGCCGGGAACCCGAAGCGACAACACGTGATCACGGTCGGACGGAGCGACGGGCAGCGCGGCCGCGAACTTGCCCGGGACGGACGGAAAAGCCGACAACGGCCCCATCGGAACACCGTCGAGAGCCGTCGAAAGGTCCGCTCCGCTTTCGACCAATCGGCCGCGAATTTCGAGCAGACGCGGGGTCGGGCTCTTCTCGAACGGGAGATCCGTCAGTCCCGGAGCGGGACGCGTCGCGGCGGCCACCAACAAACGCTCGCCGCGCGCCGTGGTCGCGGTCTTCGCGGGGCGCGAATCCTGCGCGACCAGTCCGCCCACGATCAGGAAGACGAGAAGCAACACCTGCATGGGCGAAGCATCACCCTTCTTGCCGTGCCTTGCAAGGAAGGCGGCCAACTTCTCGCTGCCCGACCCTTTCGGTGCCACCGTGTTCGACGTCGCGTCTTCGAGTTCGACGCCCTCCATCCCCATCTCGCCGAGGAAGCGCGAGGGAAACCGCGGTTCTTCCTTCCCGAACCGAATGCGCTTCGCCGCGCGCGACATCCACAGACGCTCGCGGGCTCGCGTCACCGCGACGTAGAAGAGTCGGCGTTCCTCTTCGATGCCGCGCGTCTCCTCGGCGGCGTCGGTGTCGTCGTCCGCGCCGCCGATGGAGTTTTGGTGCGGCAGAAGCCCTTCTTCGCAGCCGACGATGAAGACGTTCCTGTATTCGAGGCCCTTCGAAGCATGAACGGTGAGGAGCGACACCGCGGGCTTGTCTTCCTTGTCGTCCTTCTTCTCTTGGTCGCGCAGCGCGAGGTCTTCGACGAACTTCGCGAGACCGCCGCCGCGCCGCGAGTCGTGCTCGCCCGCGGCTTCGAGGAATTCTTCGACGACCGCGATGCGGGCCATGCGTTCGAGCGCGTCGGTCGTTTCGAGCTTGATGTAGTCGCGGTAATTCACCGCTTCGATCACGTGATTGAACGCGGCGCGCGCCGACTGCTTCCCCTGCTCGCGCATGGCGCGGATGATGCCGAGAAGCAGGTCCGCCCCTTCCTTCGCCTGCGTCGGCAAGCTCGAAATCCCCCCTTCGAGGGCGGCGAGCAATCCGCAACGACGGTCGCCGGCCGTGCGCTTCATGACGTCGACCGAAGTCTTGCCGATACCGCGCGGCGGCGTATTCGCGATGCGAAGGAACGCCGGATCGTCCCGATCGTTGAGAGCGGCGCGTGCGTACGCGAGCAGATCGCGCACTTCGCGTCGATCGAAGAACGAGAAGGTGCCGAGCACGCGGTACGGGATCGATCGGGTCCGCAGGGCTTGTTCGAGCGGGCGACATTGACGATTCGCGCGGAAGAGGATCGCGATGTCCTTCGGTGCGTGGCCTTCGGCCACGAGCCGTGCGACGTTGCGACCGACCCAGTCGGTTTCCTCGCGATCGTCGGGGGCGACGAACAGGGTGATCGGTGCACCTTGCCCGAGGGACGACCACAACTTCTTCTCGCGACGCATGCCGTTCAGCGCGATCACCCGATTGGCCGCCGAAAGAATCGTCATCGTCGAACGGTAGTTCTGCTCGAGGGCGACCACCTGCGCGCCCGGGAAGTCGCGCGTGAATTTGAGGATGCGATCGGGCTCGGCGCCGCGCCATCCGTAGATCGATTGATCGTCGTCGCCGACCACGCACAGATTGGGCTTCGGCCCCGCGAGCAGGCGCATCAAGTGGTACTGCGTCGCGTTGGTGTCCTGATACTCGTCCACCATCCAGTAGCGCCAGCGATCCTGAACGGTCGACCGTACGGCGTCGTCCTTCTCCAGCATGCGCAGCGGCAGGAGGATCAGATCGTCGAAATCGACGAGGCCGCGACGCCTTAGAAGCTCTTCGTACAGACCGTAGGCGTCGGCGATCCGCTCCTCCTTGGGATCCCGTGCGGAGCGGCCCGCCGCTTCCGGTCCGACGGCGCCGTTCTTCCACATCGAGATGCGGAAGTGGGCGTCTTTCGGTTGAATTTGATCGCGCCCGAGTCCGAGTTCGCGCAGCGCGTCCGCGACGAGGTCTTCCTGATCGCCCGGATCGGCGATCGTGAAGTTCTTCTGAACCCCGCACGAAACGCCGTAATCCCGAAGAAGGCGCGCCCCGAGGCTGTGGAACGTACTGACGGTCAACCCTTCGGTCCGACCTTTGAGGAAGGCGGCCGCCCGTTGCGCCATTTCCTTCGCCGCCTTGTTGGTGAAGGTGACGGCTCCGATCGCATGAGGAGGCACGCCCTTCGAGACCAAATGGGCGATACGGCTCGTCACGACCCGAGTCTTCCCGGTGCCGGCACCGGCGAGCACGAGAAGCGGCCCGTCCGTCGTCAGGACCGCCTTCTCTTGGGCGGGATTCAATCCTCTGAGGTGGTCGGTCATGGCGCGGGGGGCACGTTAGCATCCGACGTCATGAAGGCCCGTCCGATCGCCGTCCTCCTGCTCCTCGTCGCCGCGTGCGGCGACGCACCGCCGCCGCCCACGCCCCCGGCGCCGCGCGCCGTGGAATCGGAAGTCGTCTGCCCGGTCGAGGGAACGCGATTCGTTCCCTCCCGCGGCGTCGACGCACAGGTCGGCGGATCCTCGGTGAAGGTGTGCTCGCGCGGATGTGCCATTCGCTACGAACTCGACCCCTCCGCCTACGGCCCGCCGAGATAACGCCGTGCAGGGCGGTCCGGAACATATCCCCTCGCAGCCGCACGAGCGCATCGACGTCGCGGCGGAGTTCCCGTCGCTCCGTGCGTTGGTTTCGGTGTGCGGCGCCACGAGCAACGCCGGAAAGACCACGACGGCGGAGCATGTGATCCGCGCCTTGAAGACGGCGGGACTTCCCGTGACGGCCCTCAAGGTGACGCGAACGCACCTCGGCGACGCCTGTCCACGCGGCGTGACGACGTGCGGCACCTGCGCGAGCCTCGATCAACCGTTCCGACTCGTGACCGAGTCGAAGGCCCTCGCCGTTCCGGGAAAAGACACGCAACGCTACATGACCGCGGGGGCCGATACCGTGCTTTGGCTCCTCGTGCACCCCTCCGCGATGGCCGCGGGGATTCGTGCGGCGCTCGGTGCCATCGCGACGGGGCACGTCGTCGTGGCGGAAGGTAATTCGTTCCGCGACTTCGCTTCGGCGGACCTCACGCTGCTCGCCTGGTCGCGACGCTTCCCCCCCAAATCCTCGGCGCGCGTGATTCTCGACCGCATCGACGGTTGCGTCGAACGTCCCGATACGGCATCCTCCGGGTACGGCACCGAATATCCATCACCCAACCCTCGGGTGCCGCAGGTGAACCCCGACGACATCGGCTCCTTCGTGATCCAACGCCTCGGTCCGCGCGTCGTCCACCGTCCGTGACTTCGGAAGTTCCATCTCCACCTCTCTCCCCGCGCTCGCGCGCGCTCGCCGTCGGCCTCGGTGCCGGCGTCGTGCTCGCCGTTCTCGATGCGGGGCTGACGGCGGTCGACGGCGTATCGCACTGGCGCCCGCTGACGCTCGCGGGTGCCTGGTGCCTCGTCGGTGCCG
This sequence comes from Planctomycetota bacterium, assembly GCA_017853435.1. Lineage (GTDB taxonomy): Bacteria > Planctomycetota > CAIWVZ01 > CAIWVZ01. The sequence continues at coordinate 16,744 of JAFMJN010000009.1, forward strand.
CGCTCGGTCTCTGCCTCGCCGCGGTCACCCGCGTCGTCGTCGACGCCCGCCGCGCGACGATCGCGGGAGCCGTCGCCTTCCTTCCGTTCGCCCTCGGGGTCCACGCGACGCTCTTCGACGGCCCCGCCGCGGCGCGCCTCCCCGCGTTGCCTCTCCTGAAAGGCGTGGTCGCGGGCGCCATCCTCGCCTCCGGGGCCGTCGCCGCACGTCTCGCCTTCTTCCTGAAGGACCGACCCCTCGCACGCACGGTGGTCGGCCTCGTATGGATCGCGACGTTCACCGCCCTGCATCTCACCGTCTATCCGCGGCAGTATCCGAGCGCCCACGACGTCCTGCTCGCGCACGTGGCCGTCGGTGCGTTGTTCGTCGGAGCGGCGATGCCGATGCGACGCGCGCTCGCCGTCGTCCCGGTTCTCCTCGTCCTCGCGGCCGCCGTCGGCACGTCCGATCCGTTGCTGCGCCCGGCCGCGTCGCGGCTTCCGTTGGCCTCGCGCTGGTTGCCGCCGCTGCTTCCGAAAGCGACACCCCCACCCGCCGCCGCGCCCTACGTGCTCTCTCCGTGGACCGACGATCGGCTCGCCTCCACCCGATCGCTCCTTCAAACCGCCGGGATGCCGTCGCGTCCGAACATCCTGTTCGTCACCATCGACGCCTTGCGGGTCGATCGCGTCGCGGCCTACGGCGCACCGACGAAACTCACTCCGCGCCTCGACGCCCTCGCCGAAGCGGGCACGGTCTACACGCAGTGCCGCGCCGCGGCGACACTGACCTACTGGTCGGTCATGTCGGCGTTCCTCGGCCTGCGTCCCGATCGCATCAAACTCCACCCGGAACCGGACGCGCTGCCGATCCTCCCGCGTCTTCTCGAAGACGCGGGATGGCGCACGTGGGCTTCGTTCCCGAAGTGGGGCGTGTTCCCCGACTCCGAGAAGGCGTCCCGCAACGGTCCCTCGAGTCTCGGTTTCGGCACCACGGAAGATCGCGACCTCACCGACGCCGAGCGTGTGGACCTCTGCATCAAGTGGATGCGCGACCATCGGGAATCTCCGAAGTTCGGTTGGCTTCACTTCATGGCGCCGCACGCGCCGTACCGCCCCCGCGGAGGGCCGATCTTCGGCACGTCCGCCGCACGGCGGTACGACGCCGAGATTCTCGAATCGGATGCGCTTCTCGGAACTCTCGTCGATCGACTCGTCGCCGACGGATTCGCCGAGAACACCTTGATCATCGTTTCCGCCGATCATGGAGAAGAATTCGGCGAACACGGAGCGGCCTTCCACGGACTCACCACCTACGACCATGCGGCGCGCGTCCCGCTCGTCGTCGCGGGCCCGGGCATTCCGGCGGCTCGGCACGATGCGCAGGTCTCGCTGACGGATCTCGCGCCGTCGATCCTGCATCTCGCCGGGCTCACGACTCCGAAAGCCCTCGACGGACGTTCGTGGTTCGTGCCCGATCCCAACGAAACTCCGGGGCGGACGATCTTCATCGAACAACACGTCCCCCTTCACGGCGTCGATCTCCGCGCGGTCGTTCGCGGACGTCACAAGGTCGTCCTCGACTTCAACACGCGCACCCACGAGATCTACGACATCGCGGCCGATCCCTTCGAAACCCGCAACCTCGCCGGCGCCGGACTCCCCGAAGAGCCGGAACTGCTCGGAGTGGCGCTTGCCGCGCCACCGCCGTTGGACGCCGCCCCGGATCCGGAGATGTCCTCTCTCGACCGTCTGGCGTCCGAAGGACGCGGAGGCATCGACCGTTGGGGGCCGTTGCTGCTTTCTCCGCGCACACGGCTTCGTGCGCGTGCGGTCGACGCCTTGGCGGCGCTCCCCGAACAGAGAGGCCGCGCCACCCTGCGTTGGTTCGCGGAAGCCGTGGGGCCCGCGTCGGATCCCGAGCGGCTCCGCGCTCTCGCCGCCGCGAATCCGACGGCGGAAGATCTGACGCATCCCGACCCGCGATTCCGTCTCGCCTACGTGATGTCGACGGTGCGCGAAGGTCCTCCGAAAGACCCGCTGCCCCTGCTCGCTCATCTTTCGTCCGAAACCAACCGCGCCGTGATTCATGAAATCTTGCGCGCGACGAGTTGGGCGAAACGCCCCGCTCCCGAGGATTACCTCGAACGGATCGCGTTCACCCCGGACGAAACCGGACTGCTCGCCACGCGCATTCTCGCCACCTATCGCGTCGACACGACGGGCCGAGCGATTCCCGGAAAAGCGGTGGTCGATTCCACCGCGGCGCGCCCGGTCGCCATCGGTACGGTCGGGACGGAAGTGAACATCCCCGGATCGCCCACGACGGATGCGGCACTCAACTGGGTGCTCTTCTGGTCGACGGAAGACGTCTCGGAGATTGCCGTCTTCGCGACTTCCAACGGCGCCGCCGTTCCGGTCACGGTGTTGCGCCAAGAGGGCATCGTCGGGGTCGCGTTCCGCCGGGATGCGAAGCCGCTCACGCTCCAAGCGTTGGGCAACAAGATCCGACCGGTCTTCTCCGCCGCCCTCCGCGTCGGCGGCTGAGGACTCGGGTAGGACGCGACGGCGGGCCGCGCTATCGTCCTTCCATGAGGTCGCTTCGCCACACGCTCGTCGCCGCGTTCGCCGTCGCCGTCGCCGGTTGCGGCGACGGAAATCCGGCGACTCCGACCCCGCCCAAGGCCGCGTCGGCGCCGACGTCGACGGACGCGAAGGTGGCTCCGCTCCCTCCGATCCTCGAAAAAGCCATCGCGTGGCATGGCGGCATCGAACGATTGTCGGCCCTGAAGACCGCGACCATCACGGCATCGGGCAAGCAGATGGGCCGTCCGTACACCGTCACCACACGATTTCACCGCGACGGCTCGTTGCGCAGCGACCTCGAAATCCACGATGCGCTGATCTCTCAGGTGATCACGCCCGACGGCGCGTGGGCCACGTTCGACGGAGTCCGCATGCCTCTCGAACCGGGTGATCGCGAAGCGATGCTCGAGGGACTCCGCACCATGCGGCTGTCGCTGCTCGCCGACCTCGCGGTCGATCCCGACGTCGCGATCGAAGATCGCGGTCTCCGCAACGGAAAGGCGACGATCGAGGTCCGTTGGCCGAAAGCACCGAAGGGGCCCTACACGCTCTCCTTCGACGACGACGGACGTCTGCACGCCCTCGCGTGGAAAACTCCCGTGTTCGGCTATCGCGGCTCCCAAGCCTCACGTATCGAAATCTTGCGATGGGGCGATTGCCGCGGCGTGAAGGTCGCGCTCGAGACGCGCCTGTCGATCGACGGCGACGTGGTGCAGCAGGAAACGGTCTCCGCGTTCGACGTCGATACGACGCTCGGCGTCGACGTCTTCGCCGAACCTCCGGCGGCGGCGACTCCTCCGGTCTTCGATCGCGTCACCAGTCCGACGACCGCCGCGTGGATGCGCGCCGAATCGCTCGACGACGGTTCCGAAGAACGGCTCGCGAAGTGGATCGAACGTCAAGGATGGCGTCGCGCCGGCCCCACCATCCGCACGCTTCCCGACGCCGAAACGCGTCAGTCGTCGGTCATGATCGCGCTCGATCTCACCGACCCCGACACGCGCCCCGCCACCCGTCCGCAGACGCGCCCCGCCGAAGGCCCGCGCGTCCGGGACATTCCTTCGATGCGCGTGCTCGCGTTGGCGACGAGCCCCGGAAAGAATGCCGTCGACGACGCCGCGAAGCGGCTCGCCGCGTCGGCGGCCGAACGCGGACTCGTCCCTGCGGGCCCCCTGCGCCTCGTGGCGTGGAGCGCGGATCGCCTCCACGTGCAACTTCCCGTCCGGGAAAAATCCTGACGCGATGAAATCCGCGGCGGCGGTGATCCTTCTCGGTGCGGCGCTGGTGCTGCTCGGAGAACTTCGTGGCGTCTCCGCGCCGAAGCCGTTCGCCCCGCATCAATCGAAGGGCGCGTGGCTCGCCGCATCGGGAACTGCCCCACTCGACGGGCCGTCGGCGCTCGTGCTGATCGAACGCATGAAGCAACTCGGAGCCGACAGCATCGCGGTCGGGCCCGACGTGGTGCAGCCGCACCTCGACGCCCCGGAACTCGAATGGGGACGCGACGACGACGCGCTGCGTTTCGTGCTTCGGGCCGCCCGCACATTCGGACTCAAGACGTTCGTGATGCCGCGCGTCGAGTCGCCGGACTTCTTCAAACCTCCGTACCCATGGCGGGGCACGATGACGTTCGAGCGTCCCGAAGTCCGTGCCGCGTGGTACGAAAACTACCGCCGCATGATCGTCCACTACGGACGTCTGTGTGCGGAAGAGGGCGTGACGACGTTCGGCATCGGACTCGAGTACCGCAAATTGGTGACCGAGGATCCGAAGGAATGGCGTCGCGTGGCCGAAGCCGCCCGCGGCGTCTTCGGTGGCACGCTCGTCTACTCCGCGAACTGGGACGACTACGAACGCATCGCATGGTGGGACGCCGTCGACGTCGTCGGGATCGGAGCCTACTTCGAGATCATCGAAGACGGTCTCCCCGACGGCAAGTACGTCGACACGAAGACGCTGAAGCTTCCCGACCTGAGCGACGTCATGGACGGATGGAAGCCGATCCGTGCGAAGCTCGAAGCCTTCTCATCATCGGTCGCACGGCCGATCCTGTTCACCGAGGTCGGGTACACACGCTATGCGGACACCTGCTGGTATCCGTGGCGATGGCAAGCGGTGCGGGAAGAACGACCGGAGCAACAGGCGCTCGCCTATCGCGCGCTGATGCGGACCTTCGCGGGCGCTCCGTGGTGGGCGGGCGTCTACGTTTGGAGGTTCTACACGCGCCCCGAGGACATGAGCGATTGTCGCTACCGCACCACCGACCGCTCCGAGCACGTCTTGCGCGACGCGTGGTCGCACCATCGTCGCTGACGAAAACGTAATCAGCCGTCTTCGCGCGGCGCGTCGTCGTCCGGTTCGCTCTCCGCGGGTTGGACGGCGGGCGGTTCGAGAACGATCTCGGTCTTTTTCCCGGCGGCGATCGTGAACGGCTTGGCGACGTTCCACGTCCCGCGACTCGCGTACAGCATGTAGTTGCCTTCGACCATCGGGATGTCGACGTCTTTTCCGGGCATGAGGCTCGATTCCACCTCTCCGAGTTTGCCGTCGCGGAGCGACTCGATCCGGTCCCACGACTTCGTATCACCCAACGGGCCACCCGCGAGTTCGCCGACACGCACCCAACGACATTGCACGCGATCGGACTCCTGCGGCTCCGTCGTCGACTCCGGATCTCGAACGACCTTCATCTTGAGAGCGATAGGGGCGTCGGGCCTGAGCGTCCGTTGCACGGCTCCGCCTGCGGGGACGTCGAACCACGGTGTCTCGGCGCAACACAAGGATCCCTCGATCCACGGGCCGCCGTCGATCAGCATAGGCGTCGCCAACATCACGATGCGGTAGCGGCCCGGGCTTTCGACCAACCATGTCAAACGACCGACGGCGTCGGGCCACTGCAACTGCGGATCGATCGGAGTGGACGCCTCGGGAACGAGATACGCGTAAACCGATCTCCACGTCCCCTTGGCATCGACGAGCAACTCGACGCGGGCGGGGGATTGCAATCGCCACTCGAGCCCCCGAATCTCCGCGTCGACTTTCAGGGGCGTCGTCGGAAGGACTCCGAATCGGTCGTGGGTCGCCCTGCATCTCCACGGGCCGCGGGGCAGCCTGACTTCGAACACGCCGTCCGCCGCCGTCGTCGTATGCGCCGTCGTCGTATCGCCGTGCCGGCGATCGAAGACCGGATCCGCCTCGGAAGGACCGTCCCATTCGAACGTCACCGAAGCCTGAAACACGGGCTCCTTGGACGCGCCATGAACGACGCGGCCACTCACCGCCACGAAACGTCCATCGGGCTCGATGATCACTTCCGGGTTCGCCGCCAACGCATCCAAAGTGCGCGTGACCGACGCCCAACCCTCCAGCGAGAACTCGAATGTCGGCTGAAGACCCATCGGAATCCGACAGATGAAACGGCCGTCACTCTGCGTGGCGGTCCAACGCTCGAATCCGTCACGGTTTTCGACGTCGCCGCTGCGGACGATGACGGACACGTGTTCCATCGGCTTGCCGTCCTTGTCGACGACTCGACCGCGACATTCGAGCAGACGCTCGAGGACGACGCGCACGTCGTCGAGGGTTGCGCCGTCGGCGAGTTCCGGCAACGGCTCTTCGACGCTCGCCGCCGCGGCCCCCTTCGCACGGATCAGGTGCCGCCCGGGCGGAAGGCCCCGAATCTCGAAACGCCCCTGATCGTCGGTCTCAGCGACTCCGATCGGAACATCGGCCACGCTCGTCGCGGTCGATTGCTCCGGCGCGTCGAGCGGCATATACCGAGCGAGAACGATGTGGACGGCGACCAACGCCTTCGCCACCGCCGCGCCTTCGCGGTCGAGAACGACGCCACGGACCGTCGACGCGCGTCGTTCGAACGCCAGATCCACTTCGACCTCGGAGATCTCCGCAAGGTTCTCGACGGTCCGCCTGGCGGAGGTCCATCCGTGTACCGGATGACGCGCCGCCACCATCAACGGCCACGCCTCCTTGCCTTCGGCGGTCGTGACCCGTTCGACGATCTCGTCGGTCGCCGTGATGCGGTAGCGGCCTTCCGCGTCCGTCACCGCGACGCCGTCGAGACGCTGCGCACCGACTTCCTCGACGGCGGTCTCGCTCGGCATCCACGGCGACAGCGAGACGATCGCTCCCGGGATCGGACTGCCGTCGCTTCCCACGACGCGTCCGACGACGCGACGGGCGGGTGAAAGCGCGACATCGACCGCGACGTCGGTGGCGATGCCGTCGAGGTTGAGGCTGACCATCCGATTGCCGTAGTCGGGATGCCGAACATCGACGTTGATCGACCGTGAAGGCAGATCCGCCATGCGGATGACGCCGTCGTCGCTCGCTGCGACGCGCTTGAGGTTCCAGTAGGCGACGGCCCCCGCGATCGGCTTGCGGGATTTCTCGTCCGTCACCGTAATCCGTATCGTCCTCCCCCGTTCGAGTTGGACGGGGTAGTCGAAGGGCGCCGCTTCGGGAAGACTCACAACGTCTTCGAGTGTGCCGAACCCTGAGGCACGCACCGCGACCGACGACGTTCCGGCGCGCAAGTCGTGCACGTCGAAACGTCCCATCGCGTCGGCGGTCGCCGCTCGACGGATGAAACGGTTCTTGTCCTCCACGGTCACCGTCGCCCCCGGGATCGGCCGCCCGGAAACGGCGTCACGAACAACACCGCTCAGGGTCGTCGGAACGTCGACCACGACTTCGATATCCCCGACGGCATGCGAAGCGACCGCCGTCACCCCCGGCGCGAACCCCCGCGCCTCCGCGACGATCTCGAATGGGCAGTGAATCGGGAGAACCATGTCGAACGTACCGTCCGCGCGGACGGGGCGGTCGGCGACGCGCTCCACCCATGCAACGTCCACTTCGAAGTCGAACGTCCGATGATTGATCACGGCGCGCACGACGGCATGCCCGATGCCGATCCCTCCACGATCGACGACGCGACCGGAAATCCGGCGCGAGCCCGACGGCACCGTTTCGGATCCGTCGGCAACGGCCCCTCCCACCGCGGGTGCGTCGACCGACGTTCCGGCAATCGCCGACGCCGCCGATTCGGTATTGGTCGAATCCGTCGCCGGACGGTCGACCGGCAGAGGCAACGGCACCGCGTCGGGCGAGAACAGCAGCCAAACGATCGCGCCGAGCAACAGCACGAGCGTTCCGACGGCCGCCGATCTGAGAAACTTCGACATCGCGACCATGTTACGAAACACGCTCCCGTTCGGCGGCATCGCGGATCGGCTATCCTGAAGCAAGCATCATGTTCCCCGCATCGATCGCAGACGCCGCGGCGTCCGTCATTCAGCAAGCCGCCGAGGGCGGTTGGTTCGACCACTTCATCAAGGAACACGCGACCGAATGGGGACTGCCGTTCCTGTGGTTCCTGCTGCTGATCGCCGGACTCGGCGTGCCGCTCCCGGAGGACATCCCGATCGCGAGCGCCGGCTTCCTCTGCGCTCAGCAGCTGGTGGACGGCTCGGTTCCGTGGCACCAGCACGCGCTCTACTTGGGCGGCGTCTACTCGGGCGTGATCGTCGGCGACTCGATCGTCTACTGGCTCGGCCACACCTACGGCGAAGCGATTCTCAATCGCCCGATGATCGCCCGGCTGATGACGCCCGCCCGGGTCGAGAAGGCCCGCGCATTCTTCAAGACCCGTGGTGCGCTGGCCGTCATCATCGCCCGCAACATCGCGGGGGTGCGCTTCCCCACGTTCCTCATGGCGGGCATCACCCGCATGGGCTATTGGAAGTTCATTTTCTGCGACGGAATCTCCGGCCTCGTGTCGGTCCCCTTCTACTTCTACTTGGGGTACGGCGCGGGTAAGAACATGGACGCGATCAAGGAACACCTCCCCGCGGTCATCGTCGGCCTGATCGTCCTCGTCGTCGTCGTGATCATGGTGAAGAAGTTCGTCAAGAAGCGCGTCCCGGTCTGAACGCCACCGCCCCCTTGCAGCCCGGTTCGCCGCCCCGGAAAGTGGGGGCATGCTGAAGAACGAAGTGGCGATCGTTACGGGCGGCGGCGGCAACCTCGGCGCCGCCATTGCGCGCAAGTTGGCGGATCAGGGCGTATTCACCGTCGTCTGCGGTCGTACGGCCGCGACCCTCAAGGTCACGGTGGCGGAAATCGCCGCGCGCGGCGGGACCGCGGATTGGTACTGCGCGGACGTCACCTCGTGCGACGACTGGGAGAAGATGGTCGATGAGGTGCAACGTCGCGCGGGCATGCCCGTCTCGATCCTCGTCAACAACGCCGCTCGATTCACGTGGCGCGCCTTCCGTGACTGGGATCCGAGGGCCTTCCGCGACGTCCTCGAATCGAACCTCCTTTCGGCGATGTACGGATCCCGCGCCGTCATGGACGGTATGCGCGCGCGGGGCGGCGGATCGATCATCAACATCTCGTCGGTGCACGGCATTGTCGCGGACAAGAACGTCGCGCCGCACGTCGCCACCAAGTTCGGACTCAACGGTCTCACGCTCGCATTGGCGCAGGACTTGAAGGACGACAAGATCCGCGTCAACGCGGTGTGTCCCGGAGCCGTCGAAAAGGACCCGGTCAAAATCGCCGCACTGGCGAACGAGTGGCCGGGAAGCCGCATGCTGCTCGCCGACGACGTCGCGGATGTGGTGACGTTCCTCGCGTCCCCCGCCGCACGCGCCATGACGGGCGCTTTGGTGCCCGTCTACGGGAAAACCCACCCGGGCATCAAGACTTTGTGACGGGCGGAACGGGCTCCTGTTCGGATCCCGGGACTCGGCTACCATGAACGCCCTCAGGAGCGTCGCGTGACCGTACCCCCCCGCAGCAAGCCGAGCCTCTACATCGATTTCCTCGCCGCCTTCTTCGTCGAGAAGGCGGACGGGTTGGAGGTGGCTCCCTTCACGCGGGAATTCATCGCGGCGGTGAAGGGACGTTTCCGGCTGCGCTGCCTTTCGGAAATCCCGGAAGCACAGGCTCTCAAGATCGCCCGCTCGCTCGGATTCGAATGCGACTACGTGGCGTGGAGCCGCGGTCTCGGTAAGGCGAAGGCGATCAATATGAGCGAGACGTTCTATTGGATCGAATCCGATCCGTCTCCGTCGGATCTCCTGCGTCTTTCGGACGCGCGGTGCTCGGAACGTCTGATCCCGATCGTCAAGCGCGAAGGCGTGACTCCGGCCACGTTGAAGAAACTCGAACTGACGCTCGACGCTTCGGCCGGCTGAAGCGCGCCTCAGCTTCCGATCGTCACGATCAGCCCTGCGGTCGCACTCGCCGTTCCGAGAAGGGTCGGTGACCCGGTCGGGTCCATCACGATCACCTGCGAGGCGATCGCCACGCCGACGAGACCGGGCATCTGCGGGACGGGCAGTCCCCACGTCGCCGCGCCCCAGGCATCTGTCAATCCGGGAATCGCGCCGAGCCACAATCCGGGCGTCGGGTCCACGAGAAGTGCGAAGGGATGTCCGGGCAACCCGATATCGAAGTAGGCCGGGGTGCTCGACAGCGCCAGAAACGCGACGCTTCCGCCGCTTGCGCCGGATGTGAGAAGGCCGAACGCCGGATTGCCGACCGTCGGGGCACCGAGAGGCGAAAGCGTCGGAGCGCCACCGACACCGGCGACCGCGGTGCCGAACGTCATGACGGACGACGGAACACCGGGAGGTGCCCACGTCCACTTCGACTTGAGTCCGGACATCCCGGACGAGGTCGGATAAGACGCGTTGAAGCCGGAGGCCCAAGCCCGAAGATTCGTGTTCTCGCGCATGAACGTCCCGGTCCACGCGACGTTGGTCGTACAAGTAGTGCCCGCCACGCTGACGCAGAGGGCGATATCTCGGTAGCCGTCCCAGGCGAACGTGGACGTACCCGACCAAACCGGGCTCCACTGCGCCGCTTGACAGGGCCATGAAACCGGCCCCGCGGATACGGTATCGACGAGAACGTCGGCGTTGTCGAGCGCGGAGGCGAACGTGGTCGCTCCGGGCACGACGTGCCCCACGCGCATCGTCATCTGAGGGATGTGCAGTGTTCCGGTCCCGCAAGCCGCCATCGCGATCGACGACGGCGACGATCCGACGGGCACGCCGCGCACATGCAGTTCGAACGCCGAGATGACGGTGAGTTCCGTCCATGAACCCGGATTCGGACCGAAGTAGGTCGAATACGGGATCGCGTTGCATCCCGCGCCGCCGGATGGATTGAGATCCGGAAATCCGGAGACCGTCGACTGGGCCGCGAGGCCGAGGGCGAGCGCGAAGGCGGCAGTGGAAAGGCGGAACAACATGGTGGCTGGAGGCCCGCCTCGCGGAAAGGTCGAGCCGCGAAGACTACCCCTCAACCCGTTGCCGTGTCGGGGATTGGGCCGCATTCCGCCAATTTCCGTAAAGTGTCCGCGGGGGCGGAGAATCCGACTCCAATCCGCTCGGGAGCGCCGTTTTTCATGAAGCACGTACACGAGACCGCCTGCCCCATGGACTGCCCGGACGCGTGCAGCCTATCGGCTACAGTGGAAAACGGCCGCGTGACGGCGCTCGACGGCGATGGGAGAAACCCGTTCACGGCCGGCTTCATGTGTTCGAAGATGAAGCGGTACCCCGAACGGATGTACGGAGCCGATCGCCTCACGCATCCGCTCATTCGCGACGGCGCGAAGGGATCCGGGCTCTTTCGCATCGCCGAATGGGACGAAGCCCTCGACCGTGTCGCCGACGCTTTGCGCGACACGAAAGCCCGTTGGGGCGGTCGCGCGATTCTCCCCTACGCCTACAACGGATCGAACGGCGTCTTCGCATCGGGCATGGTGGACGAAGCCCTTTGGCGCTCGCTCGAAGCCTGCGAACCGCTGCGTACGCTCTGCGCCGCCCCCGCGTCCGGTGCGGCGAGCGCCGTCTACGGGAAGATGCCGGGCACCGATCCTTCCGACTGGGTGCATGCGAAGACGATCGTTCTTTGGGGCCAGAATCCACGGGTTTCGAACATTCATCTCGTTCCGCACCTCCATGCGGCTCTCGATCGGGGCGCGCGCCTCGTCGTTCTCGATCCGCGTCGCACGGGCCCCGCGAAACGCGCGGACCTTCACGTCCCCGTATGGCCCGGCTCCGATCTCGCGCTCGCCTTGGCCCTGATCGCGGAGGCCGACCGTCGCGGGAGGGTCGCACGCGCGTTCCTCGACGCCCACACGCGCAACGCGGATCTTCTCCTCGCCGAGGCCCGCCCTTGGACGCTCGAACGTGCCGCGGACATCGCGCGCGTTCCCGTCGACCTCGTCGCGCGGCTCTACGACGCGTACGCGGGCGAAGGCCCCGTGGTGACGCGCGTCGGATGGGGGCTCGAACGCAATCGCAACGGCGACGGCGCGATGGCGGCGATCCTCGCGCTCCCCGCGATCTTCGGGCACTTCGGCGTCCGCGGCGGCGGCTACCTCCTCTCGCAGTCGGGAGCATGGCGCGTCGATACGTCCCAACTTCCGGGAGTTCCGAATCCGCGTCGACACGTCGTCAACATGTCGCAACTCGGGTCGGCACTCACGGCGGACGATCCGAAGATTCGCGCGCTCGTCGTCTACGACGCGAACCCGATGGTGTCGTCGCCCAACCAGTCGGCGATCGAGCGGGGGTTGTTGCGCGACGATCTATTCACCGTCGTGCTCGAACAGGTGATGACGGACACGTGCCGTTTCGCCGACGTCATCCTCCCCGTTCCGACGTTCCTCGAGCAACACGAACTCCATCGCGCGTACGGCACGAGCATTCTTCAACGCATCACGCCGGCCGTACCGTTCGTCGGCGACGTGCGCCCGAACGAAGTCGTCTTCGCCGACGTGGCTCGTCGGCTCGGCTTCGAAGGCCCCGCCTTCGATCCACGCCCCGAGGCCCTCGAAGCTCGGTGGCTTTCGGGAGTTCGCGGTGCGGGACCGGGCGATCTCGATCGCCTGAAGACCTCCGGTACGGCGACGTTGTCGTCGCCGAACGGCCGCCCTCCGGTCGCCTTCGTCGACGTCTTCCCCTACACCGACGACGGTCGCGCGGATCTCCATCCGGAGGCGTGGCGTCGCATGGGAGCGGACGTCTTCACCTTCCTACCTGACCCGGGCACGCCGGAACACCCGTTCGCGATGCTTTCTCCGGCGACGGACACCACGATCAACTCGATCCTCGGCGAACTGCAAACGACGCTTCAGCCCTGCCATCTCGCTCCCTCCGACGCCGCGCGTCTCGGGGTCGTCGACGGAGACCGCGTCGAAGCGGTGAACGACTTGGGACGGCTCGAAGCCGTCGCCCGCATCGACCCCGATCTCCGTCCCGGCATCCTCGTCGTGCCCAAAGGGATATGGCGTCGCAATTGCCCGTCGGGCTTCGGCGCCAACGCCGTCATCCCGGAAACGGTGACCCCGGCAACGGGCGGCGCGTCCTACAACGACGCCCGGGTCCGCCTGCGCCGCCTCGGTACCTGACGCCGGAAGTTGGTCGACGCCCCCGTCGCGGGTGTAGGATGCGGCGCGAGGAGACCGTTCCATGCGCTTCGCCCTCGCTCTCGTCGCCGCCGCCACGTTCGCTTCCGCACAAGTCGTTCCGTCGGGACTCTACTTCCGTTTCAACGAAGGTTCGGGAATCACGACGGCGAACGTCGCCCAACCCGGAGTCGGTGGACTCAACGCGACGTTGACCGGACATACCTTCGGCGTCGGTCGCTTCGGTGCGGGCCTTCTCGGGACGGGAACCTCCGCGCACTACACGTCGAACGGGTGGACCACGAATCTCGTCGGCACGTCGTGGACGATCGAGTTTTGGGTGAACCCGGCGGTCGTGAGCACCTCGATCTCCTACTTGATCGGCGACGTCACCTCCGGCGTCCGCGCGTTCTGGGGCGGCGTCGCGGGTGCGGGCAACATCATCATGCGCGGAACGGGTGTGACCGACTGCACCATCCCGTCCTGCGTCGCCACGCCGAACGTGTGGTCGCATATCGCGTTCGTTTACGACTACGCCGCGAATCCGAAGACCTTGACCGGCTACTGGAACGGC
>JAFMJN010000114.1 GCA_017853435.1 Planctomycetota bacterium
CGCCGCGAAGGACTACGCGCGCGCCGTCCGGCATCAGACGACGCTCGTGGCCTGGTTCGACGATCCGTCCGACAAGCTCGACCTCGGCGTGATCAAGCTGGACATGCGGGACGTCGAGGGCGCAACGGTCGCCTATCTCGAAGTCGCGGAAGGTCCGTCGACGCCGCGGTCACTGCGTGGAAAGGCGTGGAACTACTTGGCGCTCCTCAAAGACGGCCGCGGAGATGCTCGGGGCTTCTACGAAGCCGTCGAACGAGCGATCGCCGTTTCCGACGACGTCGACGCCCGCGAGAACCTCGCCTGTCGGTTGATCGACGACGGCCGCGGGGCGGAAGCGGTGCCCCTTCTCGAGCGCCTCGTGACCGAAGATCCGACCCGAATCCGCTCGATTTACCACTTGGCGCGTGCCCGACACGTCTCCATGGTGCTTCCGCGGAAACGTTGACGGTTCTCTGCCCGAAACCGTACCATCGTCAGGAGCCCCGAGCGGGCGGACTACCCATGCACCCAACACGCGTATTGGCTTCGATGCTCGTCGCCGTCCTCCTCGCCGTGCCGGTGGCGGCCCAAACCCCGACGTTCCCGGACGCGGACGTCAAGAAACTGGGCGAACTCGTCGGCGACATGTACGCCAAGCCCGCGAAGCCCGACCCCAAGATCGAGAAGAAGCGCGAGCAGGCGAAGGCCGACTTCGCGAAGGAAGTGGATCGCATCTCGAAGGGGCTCGGCGGGACGCACATCCTCAAATGCGACACGTCATGGGCCGCGGTCTTCGCCGAAGCCCGCGAGTTGGCGAAAGCTCCGTCCGGGCTCGGACGCGCGACCGAGTTCGCCGTCAAACGTCAGCTCAAGGACGGCGTGATCGAATTCAAGTCGGGGCTCCTGCTCCCTAACGGCTACGACCCCAAGAAGCGCTACCCGCTGATCGTCTCCCTCCACGACGAAGGCGCCGACGGACGCGAGATGACGGGGCTGCGCTACATCGAAGAAGTGTGGATGAAACTCCCGAAGGAGAAGCGCGACGCGTTCATCATCCTCGCGCCGACGCACGGCCCGAAGGCGGGGGGCAAGGAGTTTCGCATCGAGAAGGGCGATCAAAACAGCCTTTTGAACGTCCTTTTGCCGTGGTCCGACGTCGTCACGAAGTATTCGATCGATCTCGACCACATGTATTTGGACGGATGCGGCTCCGGCGGCGAGTTGGCCGCGTTGCTTTCCGCCTTCCGCCCTTACAACTGGGCCGCGGTGGCTTTGCGTGAAGCGCTTCCGCGCAATGTGCAATTGTGCCCCAACTGGTCGTCGCTTCCCGTCGCCGTTCACCACCGCGAAGGCGGCCCCGTCGAACGCCGCAAGGACAACGTGGATGCGATGAAGATCCACAAGGACGCGGGCGTCCCGATCGAATTCGTGCCGTATCCGGCCCTCGATGCCGCCCGCGCCAAACAAGCCCGCGGATCGCAGGAAAACGACCCGATCGCGGAATCGACCACGGCCATCGCCGACTGGTTCACGTCGAAGACGCGGGCGGCCGCCCCCGACTCGGTCACCTACTTCACGAACCGACGCGGCCAGCGACGCGCCTATTGGGTCGAACTGATCGATTACGAAATCGAGCCGACCATGTCTTCGGTCAAGGCGAAGGTCGACCGTGCGAACAACGCGGTCGACATCACCTGCGAAAACGTGAACGAAATGAAGATCACGCTTTCCGACCGCATGTTGGATCTCGACAAACCGGTGAAGGTGACGGTCAACGGAAAGCCGATCGTCGACAAGACGGTCGAGCGGTCGCTCGAGTATTTCCTCAAGTATTACGAAGGCAATTCCTTCGACCCGGGCGTCGTCCCGAGCGCCGAGATCATGATCAAGGTGCCCGCGGCGGAGGAGCCCAAGAGTGGATCAACCCTCGACAAGGGCTGAGCGCGCCGGACTCGGAGGGTTTTCCACCCTTCTCGCCGCCGGGGTCGCGGGAGCGTCGACGATGATCGCGGAACTTTCCGCGACGCGCCTTCTCGCTCCGTGGTTCGGAGCCTCCATCCACGCGTGGACCCACGTCATAGCCACGGTCCTCGGCGCGATGGCCGTGGGCTATGCGATCGGATCACGACTCGCCGCTCGGGCGTGCGCCCGCGTCGTCGTCCGCGCTTGGCTCACGGGCGCGCTCCTGCTCGGCATCGCTCCGTTCGTTGCGCCCCACCTGGCGCCCGCGTTGGTGCCGCCGCCCGAGTCGCAGACTCCGCTCACGATCGCGAGCGACGCGGCGTGGGGGAGTTTCGTCACCACGCTCCTCCTGTTCGCTCCGGCGCTGCTGATGCTCGGGATCTCGACCCCGATCCTGATGCGCCTCCATGCGGGAGATCATGGGGGAGACGGAGCGGCGGGCAGAATCCTCGCCGCATCGACGATCGGAAGTCTCGTCGGGACCTATTTGCCGGCCTTCGTTCTCCTCGAACATGTGGGAAGTCGCGGATCGATTCTCGTCGCGGCGGCGGGGTGCGTCGTCGCCGCCGGTCTTGTTTCGTTTTCCGCCTCCCGTTCGGTCGGAACGCTCGTCCTCGGACTCGCGGGGCTTTTTTTATGCCCCGAGGTTCCGTGGCCGACCCTCGTCCCGTCGGACGGGGCGCAAACGCTCGTCGCCGAACACGAGAGCGCCTATCAGTACGTGCGCGTGGCGACGACTCCCGTCGGCGACGACGTCGCCACCCATCTTTCGCTCGATGAAGGCCGCGGTGAATTCCATTCGAGGAAGTTGGAAAAGCACCCGACGACCGGCGCCTACTACGATCTTCTCGCCGTCGTGCCGGATCTCGTGCCGGGGGCGATGGCGGTCGACGTGCTCGTCCTCGGCGGCGGTGCGGGAACACTCCGCGGGCTGCTGAGGTCGGTACGCCCCGATCGTGTGGGGAGTGTGACGGACGTCGAACTCGATCCCGTCGTCGCCGGAATGTCGTGGCGCTTCGGCGGATTTCCGACCGGAGAAGACCGGGTCGTGATCGGAGACGGTCGCGCGGCGTTGCGTTCGTTGCGCGGACCGTTCGACGTCATCGTTCTCGACGCGTATGCGCGGCAGGCGGCGATTCCCGCGCACATGGGAACGGTCGAAGCCTTCACCCTGATGAAGGACCGCCTGACGCGTCGCGGCATCGTCGCGGTCAACGCATCGCTCGCCGACGTCGAATCGCCGCTCGGAAAAGCGCTCACGGCGACGTTGCTCCAGGTCTTCCCCGAAGTGAAGACGGTGGGGATCCCCGGGTCGTGGAACGTTCAGTTCCTCGCGGGCCCCGGGCTCCCACCCACGCCCGACATCAAGGATCGCGGCGATGCTCTCGACACGGCCCGCGCGTGGATGCGCGCCGGGTGGTCGACGCACGCGAAGGCTTCGGCCGACGCGCGTATCCTGACCGACGACTGCGCGCCTCTCGAAACCTTGGCGAGGCAGGTACGGTGAAGATCCCTTGGCGCGTCGGCGCGTGTTGCGCCCTCTTGGGGGGCGCCGTAACGGCCCAGGATCCGTTGGCGGAGATTCGACGTGCCGTCGCCGTCGGAGATTCCCGCGCCGCCGTGGAGGCTTGGGGGGGACTTCTCCGAGCTTCCGAATCACGGGCCGCGATCGCCGGAACGGGTGAGGCGCTGCTTTCCGAGTCGGGCTTCGCGGACGCGGCGTCCGACGTCCTGAAGCGTCGCATCGCGGCCGACGGTGCGAACGATCCGGTACTTCACTACACCTTGGCGGTGTCCTTGAGGCGTCAACGTCGCCTTGCCGAGGCGGACGAGGCTCTCGCTCGAGCGGTGGCCTTGGACGACGTGTCGGGGGTGCCGCGAACTCTATGGGCTTGGAACGCGGTCCAGCGTTTCGATCCGGATTCGGCACGCACGCGCGCGGCGCCGCTATCGGGCGCGGAAGCCGACGCGATCCGCGCGGCCGCCGACGCGATGACGCCGCCGTCACGCGCATGGCCCCGCCTCGCGGCGATGCTCGCCGCATGCGCACTGGTTGCGATCGGTATCGCGTGGCTGATGCGCGTCCGGTCGCGCGATTCCTAGGGCGCTCGGAAAAGACGAACGGCCCGCCTCCGCGATGGAGACGGGCCGCCCGACGGGAACGCACAACCTCAGTAGATGAGGAGCAGTTCCTTGAGCGCTTCGGTCTGCGCGAGGTAGTTGCACGAACCCTGAAGCTTGGTCAGGATCGCCAACTCGTCCTTGTCGCCGAGAATGCCGAGGGACACCGCGGCGAACGCGCGCGCATTGTCCTTCGCCTTGCCGTCCTTGTTGTTCAAGATGTCGGCGAGCGTGGCGATCGCGGAACGGTCGCCGATGAAGCCCAATCCGAGCGACGCGGCACCGAGCGTCGAGAGGTTGTTCTCGGCGCCGGCGATGACGCCCTGAAGGACCTTGATGGCGTCCGGATCCTGAATCAAACCGAGGGCGATCGACGCCTTGCGCTGCGCGTCGAGGTCGGCCTTCTGCTTGCACTGCTCTTGGATGAACGGAATCGCCGTCTTCTCGCCGATGAGGCCGAGCGCGATCGCGACGTAGCCCTTGAGTTCCGGCGATCCGTTCGCCTTCAACTCTTCGAGCAACGCGGGGGCGCCCGCCTTGTAGTCGAGCATGCCGAGGCCGATCGCGTAGGCACCACGTTCGGCGTCGTTGCGCGTCGTGTTCCACTTCTCGAGGATCTGCGCACCGATTTCCGACTTCGACTCGTTGTGCTTGAAGCCGTAGATGCCGAGCGCCAACGCCGAGAACGTGCGGTCGTGCGCCTGACCCTTCATGAGTTGGGTCAGGAGGTAGTCACGGCCCTTGACGTTTCCGATTTCGCCGAGCGCGATGAGGCAGAAGTTGCGCGTCGCGCGGTCCGCCGCTTCCTTCGAAGCCGTGATGAGGGCTTCGACGGTCTTGTCGTCGGTCTTGTCGGTGAGAAGACCGAGCGAGATCGCGGCCGAACGCTGGATGTGGTTCGACTTCTTGTCCATCAGCACGTCCTTCACGAGGAAGGGCACCGAGGACTTGTCGCCGAGTTTGCCGAGCGAAACGGCGGCGTGCGCGCGGGCGAACGGATCCGCTTCGCCGTCGGCGACGAGCTTCTGCAGTTCGGGCACCGCGGCCGGAGCCTGCATGATGCCGAGTGCCATGGCGGGGAAGACCTGAAGGTCCAAGCTCGCCTGCTTCGACTTCATGAGGCCGATCATCTCCGTCACCACCGACGCGTCGAGCGGCATGCGGCTTCCGACGAAGCCCACGCCCGCCATCGCGAACGCGCGCTGGCGCGACGAAATGTCGCGGGTGCCGAGGTTGCACAGCTGACGCGCGGCGGGCTCGTTCTTCGCCATCGAGAGGAGAAGCGGCACTTCGTCCTTCGACCCGACGAGTCCGAGCGCGAGGCACGCCGATTCGCGGACGATCTGGTCCGTATCGCCGAGGAGTTTCTTGATGAGGCCGATGTCTTCGGCGGCCGCGGCGTCGATGACCTTGCCGAGCGCGATGACCGCACCCGCACGGGCGTCGAAGAAGGAGTCCGCCGCACCGTTGCGCAACGTCGGGAGGATGTCGCGGCGAATGTTGTTCGCGTTGACTTTCGCGACGGGCTGATCGCCGCGTTCACCGAGAACCGTATCGCCCGAGGCGGTCGCGGCTTCGCGCGAGCGCACCTTCGACTTCAGGTTCAGGAAGCGATCGTCGTTGAGTTCCCACCAGAAGTCCCAGTCCCATTCGCGGAGATCGGACGGACGCGGACGCGCCGACGGCGTCGCACCGCCGCGGAGTCCGCCCGGAGCGCGACCACCCGGAGCACCGCCCGTCGCACCCGGCGGACGCGCGCCGCCACCCGGGGTCGCGCCACCACCACCGCCGGCACCGCCGGGCGTGGTTCCGCCACCGCCGCCGTTGCCGCCGGGCGTCGAACCGCCACCACCACCGGTCGGACCGGAGTAACCCGGCGCACCGCCACCGGCGGGACCCGAATACGTGCCGCCGTGAGCGGCCAAATCGCCCGCCACGAGGCCCGCGAGGGCCAGCACGGCGATCATCAAGGAGTGCTTACGCATGGAAATCTCCCAATACCTGTGCGGAGACCGAGACAAGACGGACTCCGTTGCGCGAGAGGAAGCAACCGACGTTCCCCGAACCGCCTCGGGGGACGAAAGGTCCGCAACCCGCGATCGGGATTGTATTTTCGGCCGAATTCCCTGTCCAGTGGGGGAAAGGGGGACTCCGAGGCGCCGCCGGACGGTGGTTGGGGCGTTCCCGAACGGGAACGCGTCTCGAAATGGGAACGGGATTTCACCCTTGGTGGTTGAACGGATTCCCGCCCGGGGGCATCGTCGTCCATGGGCCTCCGCGTCGCACTGTGCCAGATCGAGACGATCCCGGGCGACATCCCCGGGAACGTCGTTCGGATCCGCGAAGCCTTTCATCGGGCGGAGGCGTCCGGCGCGGACCTCGCAGTCTTCCCGGAAGCCGCACTCTTGGGCTACGGACACCGTGACCTGATCCTCCGCGACGGTGTCGTCGAGGCGGCGGAACGTGCTCTCGTCGACCTCAGCCGGCTGACGGAACGGACGGGAATGATCGTCGGCTGCCCGATGCGGCGCTCGGGGCCCGGTCGTCCGTTCGCGAATACGGCCGTTCTCATGGACGGTGGTTCCGTGGTCGGGACGACGTCGAAGCGGCTTTTGCCGACGTACGACGTCTTCGACGAGGCGCGTTGGTACGAGCCCGATTCGGGACCGGCGGTTCCGCTCGTGTTTCGAGGACGGTGCCTCGGCGTGCTCGTCTGCGAGGACCTTTGGGTCCGCGGCGGCGGCGAGAGTCGCGGCTACGCGCGGGATCCGGTGGAAGAGATCGCGGCGGCGGGGGCCACCGTCCTCGTCAACCTCTCCGCCTCGCCGTGGCATCGCGGTAAGGGTCGCGACCGCCGCGTCGTCGCGGCCGACGCCGCCCGACGCACGGGTCTCCCGACCGTCCTCGTGAATCTCGTCGGTGGCAACGACGACGTGCTCTTCGACGGAGCCTCGTTCGCGTTGGATGCGCATGGGCATCCGATCGCGGACGCGACCCGGTGGTCCGAGGATGTCGTCGTCGTCGATATCGACGGCCCGGGAGCGGACGATCGTTCGGGCGACGACGCGACCGACGACGCCGTTCTCGACGGCCTCGTCATGGGAATCCGCTCCTTCACGCGGCGTATCGGATTCGGTCGCGTCCACCTCGGACTTTCCGGTGGAATCGATTCGGCGGTGGTCGCGGCGTTGGCCGTTCGCGCGCTCGGTGCGGACGCGGTTCGCGGATTCGCGCTTCCCTCGCGATTTTCATCGCAAGGATCGATCGACGACGCACGGGACCTGGCGACGCGGCTCGGCATCCGCTTCGACGTCGTCGGCATCGAGCCCGGATTCGAGGCGGCGACGAAAACGCTCGACGGGGTTCTCGGCACCGCGCCGTTCGGCGTCACGGAAGAGAATCTTCAGTCGCGTCTTCGGGGACAATTCCTGATGGCGGTCTCGAACCGCACGGGTAGTCTCCTTTTGTCGACGGGCAACAAATCCGAACTCGCGACGGGGTACGGCACGCTCTACGGAGATCTCTGCGGCGGACTGTCGCCCATCGCCGACCTTTGGAAGACCGAGGTCTACGCCTTGGCGGCGGCCCTGAATCGTCGGGCGAACGTGATCCCGCGATCGTCGATCGAGAAGCCGCCGTCCGCGGAACTGCGTCCGGGGCAGACGGATCAGGATTCACTTCCGCCGTACGACGTTCTCGATCGCATCCTCCGAAACGTCGTCGAACACGATCGCGGCGCAGCGGAACTCGTCGCGGCGGGAGAAGATCCGGCGACGGTGCGTCGCCTTCTCGGCCTCCTCGCGAAATCCGAATTCAAACGGCGCCAAGCCCCGACGGGCCTTCGCGTTTCCCGCAAAGCCTTCGGTTCCGGTCGCAACGTGCCGATCGCGGTTTCCGACCTCGCCTGGCTCTCGGATGAACCGACGCCGCCTCCGACACGTTAGAACACGGCATGGCACGCATCGGCATTTGGATCATCGGCGCCCGCGGGGGATTGGCCACGACGCTCATCGCGGGGACGCACCTCATGGCCGCCGGACGCGCGACGCGGACGGGGATGGTGACGGATCTGCCCGCGTTCGCCGGGTTGCCGTTGTTCGAACCCGGTGATGTGGTGTTCGGCGGTCACGAC
>JAFMJN010000115.1 GCA_017853435.1 Planctomycetota bacterium
CCCGACGAAAAGTGCATCGGCATCTGCCGACCTTTTTGCGTGTCGAGCACGTTGCCGAACATCTGGCCGAAGTAGCGCGCGACCGGAAACCCGCGCATGAGCAGGATGCCGCCTTCGCGCAACGCGGGGAAGATCCAGTCGGACGCACGGGCGACGGAACCGGAACCGACGATCGCCGCCTCCTGCCCCGCGCTCGGGCCGAAGAACGCGATGCGGCCCTGACGCTGCATCATGAGCATCTTCTCGTCGATGGCGCGGATGAAGACCATCCAACGCCACAGATCGACGAGCCGCTCGGGTGCGAGCTTCGGGGCGGCTTCCGTCGCGGGGAGGCCCGCGACGGGCATGACGCGGCGGAGTTCCACGGATCAGCCGAGGAGAAGGAGGCCCGGATTGCCGAGCAGGCGCTTCAGGTCGACGAGCACGCGGGCGGCGGTTCCGCCGTCCACGACGCGGTGATCGAGCGTGATGGAGACGTAGCCCATCTTGCGGATCACGATCTGACCGTCGACGACGACGGGGCGATCTTCCACCTTGTAGAGGCCGAGGATGGCCACTTCGGGGTAGTTGATGATCGGCGTCGCGAATAGTCCGCCGATCGAACCGGCGGACGTGATCGTGATCGTCGAACCCGTCAGGTCTTCACGCGCGGCCTTGCCCGTGCGGCCGAGCTCCGACAGGCGGGAAATTTCCGCGGCCATGTCGAGCACGCCCCGTTGCGCGGCGTTCTTCACGACGGGAACCATGAGGCCGCGATCGGTGTCGAGCGCGAAGCCGATGTGGACGTCGCCGCGGAGGATGAATTCCGCGTTCGCTTCGTCGAGCGCGCCGTTGATCGTCGGGTGCTTCTTCGCCACGGCGCAGAGCGCCTTCATGACGAAAGGCAGATACGTCAACTTCGTGCCGCGCGTCGCGGCGTCGTCCTTGCCGGCCTTGCGGAGGTTGTCGATCTCGGTGAAATCGATTTCGTCGACCAACGTGAAGTGCGGCGCCGTGTAGAGCGAGCGCACCATCTGGTCGCCGATCGCGCGACGCAGGCCGCGGTACGGCGTCTTGGTGTCGTTCGGGCCGGCGGGCGTGACGAGGGCGGGGGCCGCCTTCGGTCGGATGAAGTCGCCGCCGGTCGTCCCGGCGCCCGCGCCGGAGAGCGCGGATTCGACGTCGGTCTTGAGGACGCGACCACGCGGTCCGGAACCCGCGAGCATGTTGATGTCGAGACCGTGCTCACGCGCGTAGCGACGCGTCGCGGGCGTGGCGAGCACCTTGTCGTTGTGCGTGCGGGCGACCGCGACCGCCGGGGCGGGGGCGGGTGCCGGAGCCGCCGCAGGTTTCGCGGGGGGCGCGGCGACGGGGGCCGCGGCCGGTGCGGCCGGAGCCGGGGCGGGCTTCGCGGCGGGGGCGGGTGCCGCGGGAGCGGGCGCCGCCTTCGCGGCCGGCGCGGCGGCCGGGGCTGCGCCACCACCGTCCACGTCGATGTGCACGATCACGTGGTGCACCGGAGCGACCTTGCCTTCGGGGTAGAGGATCTTCACGACGCGACCCGTCTTCGGCGCCGGGATTTCGACCGTCGCCTTGTCGGTCATCACTTCGACCATCGGTTGGTCTTCGCGAATCGTGTCGCCTTCCTTCACGTGCCACTTGGTGATTTCGCCTTCCGCGACGCCCTCACCGATATCCGGAAGCTTGAACTCGAACGGCATAGTCGTCTCTCCGCTCAGAAATGAATGGCCTTTTCGACGGCCGCGAGAATGCGGTCGGCGTTCGGCATGTAGACGTGTTCCAACGCGTAGGGGAACGGGGTATCGAACCCGGTCACCCGAAGTACGGGGGCTTCGAGGCTTTCGATCGCACCGTCCGCGATCAGGGCCGCGATTTCGGCACCGACGCCGCACGTGCGCGGGGCCTCGTGGACGATGACCGCGCGACCGGTCTTCCTGACCGAATCGAGGATCGCGTCCACATCCATGGGAACGAGAGTCCGCAGGTCGAGGACTTCGACCGACAGACCCTTCGCACGGGCGGCTTCGGCGGCTTCCACCGCCGTCTGCACCATCGCGCCCCACGCCACGACGGTGACCTGCGTCCCCTCGACCACCGTGCGCGCGACGCCGGGGGGGAGGTAGGCTCCGTCTTCGTCCGGGAGCGTTTCCTTGATCGTGCGGTAGTTCTTCTTGGGTTCGAGGAACATCACCGGATCGTCGCCCGCGAGGGCGGCCTTGAGGAGGCCGCGCGCATCCGACGGCGTGGACGGCACGTAGACATGCAGGCCCGCGGTATGAACGAAGTACGCCTCGGGGCTTTGGGAGTGGTAGCCGCCGCCGCGGATTCCGCCTCCGTAGGGCATGCGAACGATCACGGGGCACGTGAATTCGCCGCCCGATCGGTAGCGCATCTTCGAGAGTTCCGACACGATTTGGTCGAATCCCGGATACACGAAGTCGGCGAACTGAATTTCCGCGACGGGCCGAAGGCCGTTCATCGCCATGCCGATCGCGACCCCGATGATGCCCGACTCGTTCAGCGGGGTGTCGATGACCCGCGCGGTGCCGAAGGCGTCCGAGAGCCCTTCGGTCACGCGGAAGACGCCGCCGTTCTTCGCGACGTCTTCGCCGAGGACCACGATGCGGGGGTCCGACGCCATGCTTTCGTGCAGGGTGCGGACGAGCGCCTGCACCATGGTGACCGGGCCCGACGTGGGGAACTTCGGGGCGGCGTCGGAGGTGGAAGTGGTCGTGGTGGTCACGGGGCGTCCCGCGTCCGTCGGAGGCACCCGACCGGTCACGGGCGGAGACGTTAGCGCATCCCGACCGCTTTGCGAGGGGGGCGGTATGCCCGTTTCAGACGGGCGTGCCTCGGGTTCTGAGGTATTTCTCCACGAACATTTCCCCCGCCTTGTAGGACGAGCGGACGAGCGGGCCGGACGCGCAGAAAAGGAAGCCCAAAGCCTCGGCTTCGGCCTTCCAGGCGTCGAACCGCGAGGGGTGGACGTATTCGGCGACCGGAAGGTGCCACTTCGACGGTTGGAGGTACTGACCGAGCGTGACCACGTCGACGCCGACGCCGCGGAGGTCTTTCAGGGTCGATCGGACTTCCGCGTCGGTTTCGCCGAGCCCGAGCATGATCGACGACTTCGTGAGGCGTCCGCCCCCCAACCGCTTCAGGGATTCGAGGGCTTTCAGCGTTTGTCCGTAGCCGCTCTTGCCGTCCCGGACGAGGCGCGTGAGGCGCTCGGTGGTCTCGACGTTGTGGGCGAGGACGTCGATCGGCGCCCCGCAGACCGTCGTGAGGTCCCGCTCGGCGGCTTTGAAGTCGCCGAGGAGGGTTTCGACCAACAGGCCCGGGACGCGTTCCTTCAGGGCGCGCACGGTCGCCGCGACGTGCGCCGCACCGCCGTCCGGGAGGTCGTCGCGGTCGACCATCGTGAGCACCACGTAGGTGAGGCGCATCGTGGCGACCGCGTCGGCCACCTTTTGAGGTTCGTCTGGGTCGGTTCGGCCGCCCGGATTCCCCGCTTTCACGTCGCAGAAGCGGCAGGCGCGCGTGCAGGTGTCGCCGAGGAGCATGAAGGTGGCCGTGCCGGACCCCCAACATTCGGCGATGTTCGGGCACTGGGCTTCTTCGCACACGGTGGCGAGCCCCAAGCCCTTGCGGAGCGACTTGATTTCGGCGAAGCGTTCCCCGGTCGGGAGTTTCACCTTGAGCCATTCCGGCTTGCGTCGGGTTCCGGTATCGATGGCCGTACTCCGCGGCGGAGCGCCCCGCCACGACGTTCTAGGTCCTCGAGGGCGCGCGGGCAAGCCCGACCGGGCGTCGAATCACGCGCGGCGCGCGTGGAAATCGCCGACGAGTGCGTTGAAAGCGTCCGGCATTTCGAGCGGAATCGCGTGCCAGGCGCGCGGCCCTCGGAACGTGTGGAAGATCGCGCCCGGAACGAGACGCGCGACCTCTTCGGCGGATTCGGGGGGGATCGTTCGGTCGTGCTCGCCGACGGTCACGAGGACGGGGATCCGAAGACCGCCCAAACGGTTCCGAACGTCATGACGGCGCCCCGCTTCCGCCTGGGCGACGACCCCGGCTTCGGTCGGACGGGTGACGGAGGTCATGACGTTCCTGAGGAAGGCTTCGAACGCAGCCGGGTTCTCTTCGCGGAACGCCGGAGAGAAATTCTTTCGGCAGGCTCCTTCGAGGAACCGGGCGACGCCGCCTTCCCGGAGACGTTCGAGCGCCCCGTTGAACGACGCGTCCGTCCCCGCGTGCGGTCCGGCCCAACCCGCGTGGAACGATGCCGCGAGCACGCGGTCGCCCGCCGCGAGCGCCACTTCCATGGCTACGGCGGCGCCGAACGAGAATCCGCACACGTGAAATCGGTCGATGCCGAGGTGTTCGAGGAGCGCCAACGCCTCGCGGGCGAATCCGGCCGTCGTCGCGGTGCTCGCTTCCGGCGCGGGGCCCGAACGCCCCGACCCCCGATTGTCCGGCGTGACGAGACGGAAGCGTTCCGAAAGTACCGGGATCTGCCGCGCCCACGACGTGTGATCCGCACCCGTCCCCATGATCATGAGCAGAGCTTCGCCTTGGCCCTTTTCGCGCCAGAACAAGGTCCCGAAGTCGAACGCGTGCGTCGGCATGCGACGGTTCTAACGCTTCCCGGCGACGGGCGACGCTGCTAGGCTCCCGCCGTGATGGAACGCCTTCCCGCCCGCTTCGGGGAGAAGGCGACGCGGGATTTTTGCCGGGGGTCGGAACATGTGCGGATTCATCGGGATCATCGGGGCCGACGGCCATGCCGTCGCGTCGCTCTACGACGGGCTTCTCGCGCTGCAACATCGCGGTCAGGACGCCGCCGGTATCGCGACGTTCGACAAGCGCTTCCACCTGAAGAAGGGCGAAGGTCTCGTCCGCGACATTTTCCGACAGAAGAACATGGATCGCCTCGTCGGCGGGGTGGGCGTCGGGCACGTCCGCTACCCGACGGTCGGCGGCGGATCGGTCGAGGACGCCCAGCCGTTCATGACCAACGCGCCGGTCGGCATCGCGATGGCGCACAACGGCAACATCACGAACTACCGCCAACTGAAGGCGGATCTCGAAACGCACTGCCGCCGCTACATCGATTCGGAATGCGACTGCGAGATCATTCTCGCGGTGTTCGCCGATGAAATCGAACGGCAGATCTCCACGGCGGACGGCATGCGCTCGATCACGCCGGAAGTCATCTTCAACGCGGTCGCCCGCGTGTTCCGCGACGTCCACGGCGCGTATTCGGCGGTCGCCTACATCGCGGGACACGGCATGGTGGCCTTCCGTGACCCCTATGGCATCAAACCCGCGGTGCTCGGGACGCGTCCCGAAGCCTCCGGCAAGGTGTCGTGGTGCGCGGCGTCCGAATCGGTGGCCCTCGACATCTGCGGCTACACCGTCTCGCGCGACATTCGCCCGGGCGAGGCCGTCTACATCACGGACGGCGGCGAAGTGCACAGCCGCGTCGTCGCGACGCCGAACCACCATCCCTGCGTGTTCGAGTGGATCTACTTCGCGCGCCCCGACTCGGTGATCGATCAAGTCAGCGTCTACGGGACGCACATCCGTCTCGGCGCGGCGCTCGCGCAGCAGATCAAGACGGCGGGCCTCCGCGTCGACGCGGTCATTCCGGTGCCGGACTCGGCACGCGCCGCTTCGACGGGATTGGCCGCGACGCTCGGCGTTCCGTACCGCGAAGGCTTCGTGAAGAACCGCTACATCGGTCGCACGTTCATCATGCCGGGGCAGGGGGAACGCAAGAAGAGCCTTCGCCACAAGCTCAACACGGTGAAGAGCGAGTTCGAAGGGAAGGACGTGCTCATCGTCGACGATTCCATCGTTCGCGGAAACACGTCGCGTGAAATCGTCGCGATGGCGCGTCGCGCCGGAGCGCGCAAGGTCTACCTCGCGTCCTACTCGGGACCGATCAAGCACCCTTGCGTCTACGGCATCGACATGTCGACGCGGCAGGAACTCATGGCGCGCGAGCGTTCGAACGAGGAAATCGCCCTGGCCCTCGGAGCCGACGCGGTCTTCTATCAGACGCTCGAGGCGATGAACGAAGCCGTCCGCGACGTCGGCGCGGGGTTCGAAAACCTCTGCAACGCGTGCTTCGACGGCAAATATCCCACCCCGCACGTGAACGAATCGGTCCTTCTCGAAATCGAACGCGATCGCGCGGCGGTGCGTTGACGATCGGGGCGGTTGACGGGCGTTGCGTGCGCCCCTAGCATCCGCCCGTCGTGATGTTCCGGACCCACTTTTTCATCCACCCCACCTGAATGCACCGCCGGCAGGATGCCGGCGGGTGGGGCCGGTCCGGCTCCTAAGATTCCCCGAAAGGGATCCCCGTTCGTCGGTGTCCGTGTCGCCAAGAAAAGACGACCATGCACCGACTCGCAGCCGTAGCCGCGCTCCTCGTTTGCGCGCTCTTCGCGCAGGGGCCCGCCGTCCGCTCCTTCACCTTCACCTACGAGGTCGAGATTCCGACCGTCGCGGACGGGACGAAGGAAATCAAACTGTGGGTTCCGAACCCCGTGACGATGAAGGGCGTGCAGACGATCGGCGCCGTTTCCGCCGTCATGCCCGAAGGCGCCGTGATGGTCGCCAACCCGGACGCTTCCGGGAACAACACGATCATCTGCGTCACGATCCCGTCGCCCAAAGCCGGCGCCAAGTGCTCCTTCTCGTGGCCGGTCGTCCGCAACGAAGTGACGGCGGGAACGCTGCGCGGAGCGGGTGCGAAAGCCCTGTCCGACGAAGAGAAGGCCGCCAACGCGATGTGGCTTAAAGCCGACAATCTCGTTCCGGTCGACGGGAAGGTCGCCGACATCGCCGCCCGCATCGCGCCGAAGGAAACGAACACGCTGAACGTGGCGCGCGCGATCTACGACTACGTGCTCGCCGACATGCGCTATTCGAAGGACGGCACGGGTTGGGGACGCGGCGACACGCTGTGGGCCTGCGACTCGAAGTTCGGAAACTGCACGGACTTCCACTCGCTGTTCATCTCCTTGGCGCGTGCGAAGGGAATCCCCGCGCGTTTCACAATGGGCACGTCCGTGCCGACGAAACGCGGCGAAGGCGCGATCCCCGGCTACCACTGCTGGGCCGAGTTCTACGTCGCCGGCGCGGGATGGATTCCCGTCGATATTTCCGAAGCCGACAAAGACCCGTCGATGGCGCAGTACTACTTCGGAAATCTGACCGAAGACCGCGTGTCGTTCACCATGGGTCGCGACCTCAAGTTCGATCCCATGCCCGCGAAGGGCGTCATCCCGTTCTTCATCTATCCCCTGGCGGAAGCGGACGGCAAGGAAACGGAAGCGAAGCGTTCATTCAAGTACCGCGACTCCTGAGTCGCCCCATCGGAGAAAACCCACCATGAAGAAGACCACCCTCGTCGCGGCGTGTGCGCTCGCCGCATCGGCCGCCGTCGCCCAAGACCCGGCCGTCGAGGCGCGCCTTCGCGCCCTCGAAGAACAGAATCGCGCGATTCTCGCCGCTCTCGAGAAGAGCGAGGCGAAGAACGCCGAGATGGCCGCGGAACTCGGCAAGGTCCGGGACGACGCGGCCTCGTCGGCGCGCGAGTCCGCCGTGGAGACTCAAGTCAACGCGCTCTCGGCGCGCATGGCGGACGGCATCACGTGGAAGGACCTCGTGAAGTCCGGCAACAAGATGAAGTTCTACGGGTTCGTCCGTCTCGACGCCTACGGCGATTCGGGGCGTATGGACAACATCATTCTTCCGACCTTCGTCGCACCCGAGACCAACGCGGACAACACGGACGACGCGTCGTTCGCGCTCGACGCGCGACTCACGCGCATCGGTATCGACTTCGACTTCGGCAAGATCGGATCGGCCGATACGACCGCCAAGATCGAGATGGACTTCTCGAATACGGCGGGCACGGTCATTCAGGAGTCCCGCTCCGCACCGCGTATCCGCTTGGGTTACGTGAACCTCGACTACGGCACGCTCGCGCTGCGCTTCGGTCAGGACTGGGACACCATTTCGCCGTTGATGCCCGCGGTCAACGGTGAAACGCTCATGTGGAACGCCGGTAATCTCGGCGATCGTCGCGCGCAGGCGACGGCGATGCTCGATTTCGGCGATCCGGCCGCCACCGCTTGGCAGTGGAAGACGTCGTTCGGCCTCACGGG
>JAFMJN010000010.1 GCA_017853435.1 Planctomycetota bacterium
AGGACACTAGCCATTGTGGTTTTCGGTGCGGGTGGTTCGAGGATCCCAAGTGCAAGCGGGGCCGAGGATTACGGCGGAAAAATATTTTTCGGACGTTGCTTGACACGGGGGAGGCTAGGGGCAGAATGGGGCGCAGTGGGGGAAAACCCCTAACTTGGTGGTGCCTGTGCCGGCGCCGCCCTTCGCGTCGTCGTCTCCGTAGGTGTCGTTCTTCATGCTCACGTCGACTTGGCCGCACGATCTCACGCTGGACGCCCGTCATCGGCTCCAGCTGCCTGCGCCCGTTCGGGAGGGACTCCCGCGGGTCGGCGAGGCGTGGGAAGCGGTGATCGGCGTGCTCCCGAAGGGGGGAGACGGGACCACCGACGACTGCTTGTGGCTGATGTCGAACGCGCAATACGACGCGTTCGTCGCCCGCCTCGGGA
This sequence comes from Planctomycetota bacterium, assembly GCA_017853435.1. Lineage (GTDB taxonomy): Bacteria > Planctomycetota > CAIWVZ01 > CAIWVZ01. Next base: position 426 of record JAFMJN010000010.1, read on the forward strand.
CGCTCGCGAAGGACTCGGCGCAGGGGCGGCAGGTGAAGACGTTGACGTTGCGCAACTTCAGCCACGTCGGTGTCGACGCGCAGGGCCGCATCACGATTCCGGAGAAGCTCCTTCAGCGCGCGTCGATCGATCGCACGGTCACGCTCATCGGCATGAAGGACCGGGTCGAGATCTGGGCCACCGAGGTCGTCGAGCGCATGGAAGCCGTGCGCTCCGTCGACGTGCGTGCCGACCTCGAACGCCTGCTCGCGGGCGAGGGTGGTTGACGAAAACGAACACTCCGGAACCGGCGCTCCGCGCCGGGAACGAGAGGGCGGATCCGCGGGGCTCGATCCCTTCCCGCGGGTGACATGGGGTGGGATCTGGTGGCGCGTCGCGTGACGAGCGGTCGGGTCCACGAACCGGTGACGGTGGCCGAGGTGATGAGCCTCGCGTCGCCTTCGCCCGGCGACTTCACCGTCGAGACGATGGTGGGGGCGGGCGGGCATGCGACGGAGTTTCTCCGGCGCACCGGTCCGGAGGGACGTTTGCTCGGGATTGATCGCGACCCGGCCATCCTCGAGGTGGCGCGGAGGGCTTTGGCCCCGTTCGGCGAGCGTGCGGTGCTCGTCGAGGCGGAATCCGAGGCTCTCCGCGGCGCCCTCGTGCGTTCGGGGTTCGGGGCGCCGTCGATCGTGTTCATGGATCTCGGCGTTTCTTCGCTGCAACTCGACGACGCACGACGCGGGTTTTCGTTCTCGAAGGTGGGGCCGTTGGACATGAGGATGGGGCGACAGTCGGTCACGGCGTCGGAATGGCTTTCGGCCGTTTCCGCCGAAGAGATGGAGCGCGTGTTCCGCGCGTACGGCGACGAGCCGTTCGCGCGTCGCATCGCGTCCGCCGTTTCCGAACGCGCCCGTCGCGCGCCGTTCCGCACGACCGAAGAACTCGCCGGTTTCGTCGCGGACCTCGTCCCGCGTCGGCTTCGCGGCCGTTCGCCGGTCCATCCGGCCACCCGAGTTTTCCAAGCCATCCGCATCGCGGTGAACGACGAACTCGGGCTGCTCGAACGCACGCTGCCGCAGGCCTACGACGTCCTCGCGCCCGGTGGGCGTCTCGTCGTCATCGCCTTCCACTCCGGCGAAGACCGCATCGTGAAGGAATTCATGCGCGGCTTGCACAAGTCGGGGGTTGGAACGCGCCTCAACAAGAAGCCGCTCAAGGCCTCCGACGAGGAGGTCGCACGGAACCCCCGCGCGCGCAGCGCCTGCGTTCGCGGCATCCTCAAGGCGCCGCCCCCCGTGCGGCGCAAGTCCTGGGAAGTCGACGACGCCGAGGAGGACGACGCATGAGGCTCAAGTTCACGCTTCTTTCGTTCCTCATGGTCGCCGGAATGGCCTTCCTCGGCGTGCATCGCCAGTGCGAGGCGCAGCGCGCCCGCTATCGCATCGCACGTCTCGCCGACGAAGTGGCGCACCTCCGCAACGAGAACCTCGCTCTCTCGGCACGCGTCGCCGTGCTGACGGCCGCGCCGACCCTCCGTGCCTCCGCCGCGGCCTTGAAGGTCCCGTCGGTGCGGATGCCCGTCGTCTACGTGGCCCCGCGTGCACGCAATCTTCCGAAGGGGGCCGGCCAATGAACGACGGAACCGCCGACTCCGTCTCCACGCTCCCGCGAACGGGTCGCACGTTCATCGCGGTCTCCGTCCTCTTCCTCTTCGGGGTCGTCGCGGTGCGTGCCACGTGGCTCAGCGTCGCCTTCGGCGAAGCGAAAGCCGCCGCCGTCGCGCGTCAGGAACCTCGGGCGAATCCGCCGACGGCGCGCCTTGCGGCCGCCGAAACCCGCCCTCTTCGCGTCGCCGTCCCGATGGAAGCGCGTCCACGCCGCGGAACGATCTTCGACCGTACCGGCCGTCCGCTCGCGATTTCCGCGTGGAAGCACCGCCTCCTCTTCAACCCGTCCCTCTTCGACACCGGACCGATCGAAGCCGCGATCGCCGCGCGCGGCGATACGACGCCCACCGCTTCCGAAAAGCGTCGGATGGAGCGCATGCGGAAGATTCTTCGCGACATCGAATACGCGCTGCCGCGCTTCTTGACGGCGGAGAAGATCCGTTTCGACGAGAAGGATCTCCTCGCCCGAATTCGAGGTAGCCGTGATCCGAAGACCGGCCGCCCGATCAAGGAAGTCGTCCTCGCACGCGACGTGAGCCCCACCTCGCGACGTCGCCTCCTCGAGGCCTTCCGCCTTCGTGCGCAGGCGGACAAGGACCTCGATTGGGACGGGTTCATGTTCGACGACGTGGTGTTCCGCGAATACCCGTGGGGAGCCGCGGTCGCTCAGGTCCTCGGCATGGTCGCGGAATCGCCGGACCCGCGTGACGGCGGACGCGTGGCGGGTCGCTCGGGGATGGAATGGCAGCTCGACCGCGTCCTCGAAGGGCGTCCCGGTCAGATCCTCGAAGAACGCGACGGTCTGAATACGCCGTTCCGCGACGAAATCGCGTTCGCGACGGCTCCGATTCAAGGCGGCGACGTGACGCTCACCATCGACGCCGAGATTCAACGCACGTTGATCGACGAGATGGAAAAGCAGGCGAAGGAGTTCCCCTGCGCGAAGGCCTCGACCGTCGTCCTCGACGCGCGCACGGGCGACATCCTCGGAATCGCGTCGTGGCCGTCCACGACTCCCTACGCGAAGGACTTCAAAGCCGAGCGCCTTCAGCTCGGAGCCGCATCGGATTCGTACGAGCCGGGTTCGACGATCAAGCCGATCGTGGTGTCGACGGCTCTCGAACGCGGCGTGATTCGCGAAGACGAGCGCTTCGAATGCGGCGGCGCCGACGGCACCGAGTTCTTCCTCGGACGCAAAGTCACCGAGTACTCGACCAATCCGAGCCCGCTCACCGCGCAGGAAATCCTGTGGCGCTCGTCGAACGTCGGTGCGACCCGCATCGGTCTTCACCGTCTCGGTCTGCCGGGACTGTTCGACGCATTCGGTCGCTTCAAATTGCGCGGCCGACCGGGTTCCGGTTTGCCTCATGAAACCGCGGGCTGGTACACCCCCCAAGTGGCGCCGAAGGGCAGCGGACTCGCTTCCGCGACCGAGTCCGGAGCGGGAGTGTCGTTCCCGCGCGGCTACGAAATCCGCCTTTCGCCGCTTCACCTCGCGACGACCTACACGGTGTTCGCCACCGGCGGCGACCGGGTCGCGCCGAACATCATCCGCGAGATTCGTTACGGCGATTCGGTGATTCAACCGGCCCCGCGCATCGACCGCGACGTCGTCGGCGACTCCGCGGTCGCCTACGTCGCGGAGGGCATGCGGCAGGTGATCGAGAACCCGCGCGGAACCGCGCATCGCACGGGTTTCTCACAAAAGTACACGATGATGGGCAAGACCGGGACGGCGCAGTACGCCGATCGCGACACCGCCCGCGGTACCGCCTACAACACGTGGTTCTGCGGCGTCGCTCCGGCGCACGAGCCACGCATCGTCGTTTGCACCGTCTTCCACAAGGTGATTCGGACCGGCAAGGGGTACACGGGCGGCGTCATCTCCGCACCCGTGGCTCGCACGGTCGTCGAACGCACCCTCGAAATCATGGGTGTTCCGCCCGACCGCGAAACGCCCTCCGTCGACGCCGTCAGGGCCCCCCGCTGATCCCATGAGTCGCACCCGCGTTCTTCTCACTCCTTCCGATCGCGCCATGACGGCGACCGCCGCCGCGTGGACGCACGGCGGAGGACGTGGACTCGCGTGGGCCGCGAAATGCGTGCTCGATGCCGCCGGGATTCCGACCGCGTGCGTGGCTCCGCCGCGTCCCTGCGCCGGAGACGCCCCGTCGACGGGCATGGAACGCGCCTTCGTGGAGCGCGAGCGCAGGCGGGCCGCGGCGATCGGACGTACGTTGACGTTGGTCGACGTCGACGCGGCGTGGGCGAAGCGCGGCGCGTCGGCCCTCGATCTCTCGGCGTTGCTCGTCGGGTCGGTGGATGGACGTCTCGAGGCGGCCGTCGCCGGCGCTCTCCTGCGTCGTGTCGCGGCGGAGGGCGTCGTGGTTCTGCCTTCCGACGTTCGACCCGCGCGCACCGCGATGGCCGCGTGCCGTGCACGACGCCTGACCTACGGCTTCGACCCCGCGGCGGACGTCCGCGGCGACGTCCGTCGCTCGAATCTCGACGGATGCGAGATGTTCGTGACGACGCCCGTCGGATCCGGGACGTTGGTCTGCGCGCGACCCGGACGCCGCGCCGCGGCTGAAATGCTCGGCGCCCTCGCCTTCGGCCTCGCCGCGGGAGTTCCGCTCGCAATCGCGCTCGACACGCTGTCGCGCGTTCGCGACATCTGCGGAAGCATGGAACGGGTCGCGGACGGCCCGGTCACCGTGGTGATCGACGACGCGACGACGGGAATCGCTCTCGCCGCCGCGGCGCGCGATCTGCGCGAGGCCGGAGCGCGGCGCGTCTTCACGCTCCTCGGAGTCGAAGGCGACCGTACCCACGCCGAGCGTGGTCGTCTCGCGCGGGCCGCCGCCGATTTCTCCGACGGCATCTTCCTCACCGTCTCGCACTCCCGATCCGAGGATCCGGCCCGTCTCGCGCTCGCGATGGTCGAAGGCTTGCCCGACGTCGTCGACTGCGAACTCGAATTCGACCGCGTGCGGGCGGTCCGCACGGCGCTCCTCGCGATGCGGGCGGGCGACGCGCTCTTGATCGTCGGACTCGGCGGCGACGCGACGACGATCGAAGTCGGGGATCGTCTGCTTCCGTGCGACGACCGCGCACTCGTTCGCGAGTTGACCGGAACGGGGGTTCCCGCTTGATTCCCGTACCCTTCGCGGAACTCTGCCTCCGGCTCGGTGTGTCGTGTCCGCCCGCGCTCGCGGCCTCGATGGTGACTTCCGTCTCCACCGACACGCGCACCCTCAAGCCGGGGGATCTCTACGTGGCCTTGCCCGGAGAGACCTTCGACGCGCGTCGGTTCGTCGCTCCCGCACTCGCCGCGGGCGCGTCCAGCGCATGGTGCCGACCCGGCCTCGACGTTCCCGCCGGAGCCTTCGTCGTGCAAGAGCCCGTGCGCGTGCTCGATGCGTTGGCGACGATGGTGCGCGCCCGTCTCGACGCCCGGGTGATCGCGGTCGCCGGCAGCGCCGGAAAGACGACCGTCAAGGAGATGTTGAAGGCGCTGCTCGCGCCCATCGGTCCCGTGGTCGCATCGGAAAAATCGTTCAACAATCACATCGGCGTCCCGAAGACGCTTTTGTCCGCGACCGCGTCGACCCGCATCCTAGTCGCCGAAGTCGGTACCAACCATCCGGGCGAACTCGGACCGCTGACGCGTCGCGTGCGTCCCCATGCGGTCGTGATGACGTCGATCGGCGCCGAACATCTCGAAGGGTTCGGGACGATCGACGGCGTGCTGCGTGAAGAGATGGAAGCCGTGCGCGCCCTTCCGCCGGGTGGTCGCGTGTACATCGCCGACGACTGTGTTCCGCTTTCCCGAGCGACGTTTCCTTCGCACGTCACCGTCGAACGCGTCGGCTTCGGAGCCGGAGCGACGCGACGCGGGACGATCGAAGACGGCGTCGGCGGCGTCGGCGTTCGCCTTTTCGACGGCACGCCTCTTGCGTCGTCCCTCGCGTTCGGGTGGCAACGCGCGAATCTCCTTCTCGCGGGGACGGTCGCGAGACTCGAGGGCGTCTCTTCCACCGCACTCTCGGCGGCGGCCTCCTCGCTCTCGCCCGCGCCGTTGCGCGGCGAACACCGCATCGTCGGTTCCACCGTCCTGCTCGTCGACTGCTACAACTCGAACCCGCTGTCGGCGGGAGAAGCGTTGCGCGACCTCGCGACGCGTACGGGCCGGAAGGCGGCGCTCCTCGGCGACATGCGCGAACTCGGAGCCTCTTCTTCGGCGGCTCACGAAGAACTCGGAGCCCTCGCGAAAGCGTGCGGCGTGAACGACGTGATCTTCGTCGGCGAATGGGGAGAAGCCTTCGCGCGCGGATTCGGACGGTCGGTGCCCGTCTTCGCCAAAGCCGCCGACGCCGCGAACGCCTTCGAGCGTTTGCTGGCCGGGGGAGGCACCGTCCTCATGAAAGCCTCCCGTTCGATCGCCCTCGAATCTCTCTTGGAGTGTGCAGCCCATGGATAGGCTTCGCGGATATCTCGATCGTGAAGGTCCGCTCCGTCCGTCGACGAGCGTCATCCTCATTTCGGCGGCGTTGACCCTGCTCGGAGTCGTCATGATCGGATCGGTGTCGACCGGTCCGGAAACCACCGCCGCCGACCCGTACGCATTCACGGTCAAGCAGATGATGTTCGCCGGGTTGGGCATCCTGATCGCGTTCATCGTGTCCCGCGTTCCTCTTTCCTTCGTCATGAGCCAAGAGCGAACGGTCACCCGCCTGACGTGGGGCCTGTTGGTGGCGGTGCTCGCCATCGGCAGCGTGCAACTCGGCGCGAAGCGTTGGATCGCCGTCGGTCCGTTCCATATTCAGCCCTCCGAGATCGCCAAAATCACGATCATCCTCATCACGGCGAAGTGGGCCGCGACGCGCGCGGACAACCTGTCGGACTACAGGCGCGGGTTCCTGTTCGGATTCCTCGCCGTCGGATTCACGTGTTTGCTCGTGATCCTCGAAAAGGACATGGGAACGACGCTGTTCCTCTTCGCCCTCGGTGCCGGTTGCATGTGGGCGGGTGGAGCCCGATTCCTGCACTTGGCCGGCACCTCCGCGGCCTTCCTCGGTGCGCTCGGCGTCGTCGCGTGGGCGATGGGAAATTTCGACTACGTCGTGCGTCGCCTCGACGGCTACGCCTCGGGTTCGGGGACGGCGAACGATCAGGTCGCCGCGGGTCTCGACGCCCTGCGCACCGGCGGCGTCTTCGGTACGGGTCTCGGCGAAGGCAGCGCCCATTTGGGGTTCGTTCCGAAGATCCACAACGACTTCATCGTGGCCGCGGTCGGTGAACAACTCGGCCTCGTCGGCGTTCTCCTCCTCGTCGCGGGCTACGTCTTCCTCTTCCACGCCGGATGGAGAATCGCGGAGTCCGCGAAGAATCGCGCGTCGTACGTGATCGCGTTCGGCGTTTCGCTCTGCATCGCGATGCAGGCGATCTTCAATCTGTGCGTGGCGACGGGATTGGTGCCGCCGAAGGGCATCAATCTGCCGTTCGTGTCCTACGGGGGATCGTCGCTTCTCGTGCTCGGTGCGGCCGTCGGGCTTCTGCTCGCGGTCGCTCGCGAGAACGACGCGCCCGCCGCGGTGCCCGCCGCCGAACTCGACGAGCTCGGAATGGCCGACGATCGGGCGACGGGACCCACCTCGCTCGGAGGGGCCGCGTCGTGACGCCGTCATCCTCCTCCTTCACATTCACCCCCCGCGCTTCCCGCGTCGGGGGGATTCGTACACCGGAAGCCGCCGCGGCGCCGGGTCGTGACTCTCTGTACGACACCTGGCACATCGCGCAAACCATCACCGGAGGTCCGAACCTCCGAACCGCGGCCCGCGCCGCGGCGCCTTCCCGGCATCCAAACGACCCGGCATCGAGTGCCGGGCCGCTCATCCTACAACGGTTCACCTTCCTCGCGCCAGTGGGGATGGGAGAGTGCGCATGAATCCCGAAAAGATCGCAGTCGGCGTGGTGCTCGGCCTCATCGGTGTCCTCCTCGGCGTGGCCGTCTTCCGTTCGGAAGAGGGTGTCGCCGCTCCCGCGCCCGTCGGGCCGACGACGGTCGTTACGACGACGCCGCCTCCGTTCCCCGCGGCTCCCCCCCAACCCGTGGTGGTGAGCTACGACGAAATCGCCAAGGGGACGTATCGCACGCGCCAACCTCCGAAGCCCCGTGAGGCGGAATCGCGCCCCGTCGAAGCGCCGAAGACGCGTGTGATCACGGTGAAGGCGGGCGATACGCTCGCACGCATCGCGAAACGCGAACTCGGTTCGACCGCCGCGGCGGCGAAGATCGCGGCCATGAATCCGGACGTCGACGAACGCAACTTGAAGGTCGGCCAAAAATTGACGATCCCCGAGGCGCCGAAGACGGACGCGACGAAGAAGCCCGCACCGAAGAAGCCGCAATCCAAGTCGAAGTCCGCCTCCACGAAGTCGTGAACGGACTTCCGGGCTGGGCCGAAGGACTCGCCGACCGGCTGCTCCGGAAGGTGCCGCTCTCCGAGCGGACGCACATCAAGATCGGCGGCCCCGCGGAGTGGCTCGTCGAGCCGCGCACCGCCGCGGAAGCGGCGGCGCTGTTGAAGCGCTTGCATGACGCGGGGGTCGCCGTGCGCATCCTCGGTGGAGGGAACAACCTCCTCGCCCCCGACGGCGGGGTGCTCGACGCGGTCGTCGTGTCTCCCGCCCGCATCGATCATTGCATCTTCGAGGGAACCAAGCTCCGGGCGGGCGGCGGACTCTCGTTGACGAAAGCCATCACCGAGGCGAACGCGGCGGGATTGGCCGGGATGCATCCCCTCGGCGGCATCCCCGCGCAGATCGGCGGAGCCGTCGCCATGAACGCGGGCGGTCGCCACGGTTGGATATCGGACGTTCTCGAATCCGCGACCGTCGCCCTGCCGGACGGCCGCTGCCTCGTGATTCCCGCCGCCGATCTCGAATTCGGTTATCGCCGTTGCCGCCTGCCCGAAGGCGCCCTCGTGGTCGAGGCCGTCTTCGCGCTGAAGCCCGGAGACGCCGCGGAACTGAAACGGACCTGCGCGGAAATCGTCAAGACCAAGAATGCCGCGCAGCCGACACGCGGAGCGAACTTCGGCTGCACATGGAAGAACCCCGGTGGGCAGGAAGGCATGAGCCGCGCCGAAATGGTGGCGCGACTCGGAGCCCGGGGGCTCGATCCGGCCGTCGAAGGACGTCTCGGTGCGGGACAACTCGTCGATCTGTCGGGCGCCAAGGGCACGAGGATCGGCGGAGCCGAGATCACGGCGAAGCACGGGAATTTCATCGACAACCTCGGAGGCGCGACGGCCGCCGACGTGCGCGCGTTGATCGAAACGGGCGAGCGCGCGGTCGAAGAGCGCTTCGGGATCACGCTCGAACGGGAAGTGGTGGTGTGGCCGGAACCCGCGCTTTCCGACGAGGGGAGCGGGGGCTAGAGTTTCCCCCATGAGCGATCCCGACCCTGCGCACCGCGAGTTCCGAGGTGGACTCCTCGGATCCACGCGCCGTCGGTCGGCGACGGGGAGGCGGCGTGGCTGAGCGGCGCGACGATCTCTGGACCTCGCTGAAGGAAGCGGGACGCCGAGCGTCCGACTTCCTGTTTCGAGGCCGCCTGACGGGCGTCGTCCTGCTCGTGCTGATCGTGGCGTTGACGGGAGTCGTCGTTCACCTCGTCAAGGTGCGTTTGCTTCGGTCGGCGCATTTCCGCGTCGATCCGTCGACGGTGCGCTTCGGAGATCTTCCCGAATGGGCTCCGGAGCGCATCGCGTCCGAACTGCGCCAACGTTGTCGCGGGTTGCCCGCGCGTCCGATCCTCGATCCTCTGCTCGACGTCGAATTGCGCGAGGCGCTCGAAGGCCATCCTTGGGTCGGCAAGGTCGACGCCGTGCGTCGGAGGTATCCGAATTTCATCGAAGCGGACTTGACCTTGCGGCGACCGCTCGCGCGACTCGATGTCCGCGCGCGCACGTTGACGCTCGACCGTGAAGGTACGGTGCTCGAAGACGCCCCGGATCGCACGCCGCAAGGCTTGCTCTACATCATTCGCGCCACGCCGAAGGCCGCCGGGGTGATTCCGAAGCCCGGATCACGGTTTCAGGCGGCGCCGATCCAGCACGGCATCGCCGTGGCCCGCGAGTTGTTCGCGCATCAGGATCATGTGGCGTCGCCTCTCTTGCGCGGTTGCGAAATCGACGTGTCGAACGTCGGACGTCGCGACGTCGTCGAGATCACGCTGCGACTCGCCTCGGGGACGGAAGTGAAGTGGGGGTCCGCTCCCGGATCCGAACTCGGTCCCATCGAAATCCCGGTGGCCGACAAACTGAATTCGTTGCGGTTCGTCGACGACAAGTATCCCGGACTCAAGGGCGTGAAATGGGTCGACGTCACCACGGAGACCTGTTCCTACCAGAAGGACGGGTGAACGTGGATCGGTCCGACAAGGCCCCGGGTCTCAACCGGACCATCACGCGTTTCGTCGGCGGGTTCGCGTTGGCGTCGCTCGCGGCGGCGTGTGCGCCGCTTCTTTCCGACGACGCCGGACGGAGTCTCATTCCCGGACTTTCGCGCGCGGACGCCTTCGCCGTCTACGGCATGCTCATCGCGGGACTGCCCGCCCTCGTTCTCCCGACGGGATTCGCGGTGCAGCCCGGACGTGCCTTGTCGCCGCTCGCGCCTCTGATTCTCCTCGCCACCGTATTCGCGGTGTTGCCCCTCGCGGTCGCCGCGTGGATTTCGGGCGTCGCGTGGACGGGAGTGTCGGCGGTCGTTTCCGCTTCGCTCGCACTCGGCGCGCTGATGCTGCATCTGCGGCGTCTCCTCGGTCCGCGTGCCGCCGTTCTCTGCGGGGCGGTCGGTGCGGCCCTTTGTGTCGCGGCGCCCCTTCACGTCGCATTCCTCGAGTCGCTCGGGAAACCGTGGTCTCCGTTGCTCGCGTTCGCGTCTCCATCGGTCATGGTGCTCGCATCGGCGCGCATGCATGGATTCGAGGCCCACCTCGTTCCGCTGTCGGTCGCCGTCGCCGCGTGGCTCCTTCTTTTCGCTCGTCCGCGCGCGGCGGCAACCGTCGGGTGCATCGGAATGATGCTGCTCCCCGGGGCGCGGGCGGCGGACTTCGTCGGCCCGTCGGAACCCGTGACGATTTCCGCCCTCGCGGGTTCGCGGACCCGCGTCGGAGTGCCGATTCCCTTGGAAATCGAGAATGCGGGGGCCCCGTGCGTCGTGCGTCTACGCGGCGAATCATGGGCGTTCGCGACGGGGGAGAAGCGCGTCGTTTTCGTCGCGATCGAAGAGGGAGAAGCCGAATGCGTCGTGGAGACGACGGGTTCGTCGGCCCGTTCGATCCCGTTGCCCATCACGCTCGCGAACCCCGATCGCCCGATCCTGCTCGTCGCCCGCGGGAGCCGCGCGGAGGCCGACGCGGTGGCGGTGGGCGCCGAAGTCGTCGATGCCGACCGACTCGCCGCGACGTCGATCCATCCCACGCACGCCGACGGATTCGTACTCGCGTCCGACGATCGTCCGACGACGTCCACGGCGTCGTGGCTGTCCGACGCGGCGACTCTCGGCCTCCGTGTCTGGTCGGTCGGAGGGCCGGCTCCCGCGGGCATCAAAGCGACCGAGTTCGTCCCGGGTGGACCACCTCCGACGGACGTCTTCCGCCCGAAGCCCGCGCTCGGCGACCCGGCCATCCGTACGCTGTTCGCCGCGCCGGATTGGCGGGCGATCGATCTGACTCGACTGCTGCTTTTCCTCGCCGCCTATCACGTCGCGTTTCTCGCGGCGTTCCTTCTTCCGGTGTCGCTCGATTCGAGGAAGTCGACTGGAGTCTATTTGACTTCCGTCGGATTCATCATCGTCGCGACCGCGCTCGCCGGACGTTGGGTGCTTCGCGGCTTCTTCCTCAAGGACAATCAGATCTACACGCAGTCGTTGACGCTCGTGTCGGTCGGATCCGACGGGCGCGCCGCCGCGCGTCAGATCCGCAGCTTCGCGTCGATGAGCGGCGAGCGGGCGGTGATCCCCGTGCCCTCCGGCGGAACGACGGTGGTGTATCGATCCCCCGGTCGTCCCGCTCCGACGCGTCGCGTGTCCGCGACGGGGGAGGCGCTCGTCGACGTCTGGCTCGACCGTGTGGACGCGAAGGTGCTCATGCGCGACGATCGCGTGGGGCCGTCGCCCGTGGCCGTCGAGGCGTCGGGGCCGGGCAGGTGGCGCCTTCGGCCCGTCGAAGGCGTGCCGGACCCATTCGGAATCGGCGTCGCCGCGCCGGTCGAGGCCGCCATCGTCTTGAAAGACGGGGGCTTCGTGCCCCTTCGCGTGGAGGGCCGGGATCTGTTGCCCGCGGAGGGCGCTGAAGGGTTCCGGATCGATGCCGCCACCCGGGCTCTTTTGGGCCGTTTCGCCCCGTTTGCGGGGGCCGATCCGGGGTCCGGAACGGGGGGGATTCTCGTCCGGCTCGGAACCTCCCGACGTCCCGATTCCACCGAGGGTTGCTTCGAAGTTTCCGACCGGGGCGCGATTATTGCGGCCCCCCTGCCTTCGGGCCGTTGAACCGCCCCCCGGCAACTGATAGGTTTCCTGCCCTCGTCACGGGCCGCTTCCATGTGGAGCGCGGCCGACGAGCACGGACGGAAACGCAAATGACGACGACGACTCTCGCGAAACCCGGGCACGCGGGTGCCAAGTGGGTGCTTGTGGATGCGGAGGGGCTGGTCCTCGGCCGCCTCGCCACCCGCGTCGCGACCATTCTCATGGGCAAGCACAAGCCCACCTACACTCCCCACGCCGACGCGGGCGACTTCGTTGTCGTCGTGAACGCGGAGAAGGTCCGGGTCACCGGGCGCAAGGCCGAACAAAAGGTCTACCGCCACCACACCGGCTTCATCGGCAACCTGAAGGCGCGGCCCTTCTACGAGATGATCGAAACGCATCCCGAAGAGATCATCGAACTGGCCGTGCGCCGCATGCTCCCGAAGTCGAAGCTCGGGAAGGCGATGTTCACCAAACTCAAGGTCTTCCGCGGCCCGACGCACACGCACGGCGCCCAGAAGCCCGAGGCCCTGAAAGTCTGATCGGAGCCCGACTCTTGGCTACTTCCACAGCGAACAAGTACACGTGGGGCACCGGACGCCGTAAGACGGCGACCGCCCGCGTCCGCGTCCGCCCGGGTACGGGCACCTTCCTCATCAACGGCCGCGAGATCGACGCCTACTTCCCGGACGTCGAGATGCGCAACGCCGCGTTGAACCCCCTCCGTGCGATCGAGGGCGCGTCGAAGTACGACGTCCTCGTCACCACGATCGGCGGTGGTCTCAACGGCCAGGCGGCCGCGATCACGATGGGTCTCGCGCGCGCCCTCATGGGCCTCGACGCGACTCTCGAAGCCGCCATGCGCGAGCACGGTTTCCTCACGCGCGACTCGCGCATGAAGGAACGTAAGAAGTACGGCCGCGCCGGCGCCCGTCGCTCGTTCCAGTTCTCGAAGCGCTGATCGCCGCTTTCAACCGCCTCCGGGCGGTTCCCGAAGGCCGCTCCCTCGACGAGGGGCGGCCTTCGTGTCGTTTTCCGACGGTCGTCGAAATGCCTCCGGCGCCGTCGTTTCGAGGTCGTCGGAACGTTCCCGACGGGGCGCGAAGGGCGGAGGAGGAGCGCGCCCGGCAACCACGCGAATCAGCGGGATCCCCCAACCTTCGACGAGAATCCGGGTCTCGGGCGCGAGCGCCCGCGGACGCCCCGCCGCGACGGCGACCCCTATCCGTGTCCGTTCGAGCACTTCCGGAAGCGCTTCGCATCGCGATCCGTGGTGGGGAAGAAACAGCACGTCGACGAAAGGCGGCACTCCCGGAAGCGCCGCCCTCAGTCCTTCGTCTTCGGCGTCTCCCGTGAACAACGCGACGAGACTTCCGACGCGAACGACCGCCACGATGCACGATTCGTTCGCACTCTTCGGAGCGTCGCGGCGCGGTGGTCCGATCACGTCGATACGGATCGGGCCGACGTCGAGCACGTCGCCCGCGACGACACCGTCTGCCGTCGGCGCAAGGGCCGTCGCGGACGGCGGGGTCACGAGGGTGCGTGGACGAAAGGTACGCAGAACGGCGTCGAGATTGCCCGAGTGGTCGACGTCCGCATGCGTCACGACGACGGTGTCGAGACGTCGGATTCCCCGGCGCAACAGTTCGCGCACGACGTCGGATTCGGGAGGGCCCGTGTCGACGAGAACGGTAGCCCCTCCCGCGGAAACGAGGGCGCACGATCCGCGCCCGGCGGGAATCGCATGGATGCCGTCGACGGCGCCCGCCGGAACGAACTGAAGGACGACGCACGGGATCCAGAGAAAACGTCGCACACGATGGGGCGTCGGGATGAAGACCGCGCCCGCGAGTGCGGCGAGAAGAAGCGGCGGAGCCCACGGGTGGGGGCGTGCGACGTCCATCACCGCACCGGGCACCGAGGCTGCGGCGTCCGCGATCGCGAGAACGAGCGACGTCGCCGTCGACGCGAGGGGAACGAACAGCGGGCTGTCGGGAAACAGCGCCATCAGAAAGCCGAGTCCGAGCAGTACGGGGATGACGGGAGCGAGAAGAAGCGTGGCGGGAATTCCGAACAGCGGGATCGCGGAGAAATGCCACACGACGACGGGCAACGTGGCGACCGACGCCCTGAGTCCCGCGACGACCGCGGCACGCAGGCCGTTTCCACCTTCCGGAAGTGCCGCGAAGGCGCACCACGAGAGTTGGAACCCCGGGTCCTCGAGCGCACCCGGAACGAGGATGACGACCACGGTCGCCGACAGGAGCATCCACGGCATCGGACGCATGCGCCGCCCCGACGCGCGCGCGAGGAGACCGGCGAGGGCGAGGATCAGGCTGCGCAAGACGGGCGCCTGAAACCCCGTCAGGGCGGCGTAGACGGCGAGGAGTCCCGCGAGGGGGCCCGGGGCGCGGACGACGAAGGCCAAACCCGCCGCGACGAATCCGAGATGCGATCCGCTGACGGCGATCAAGTGCAGGATCCCGGTGCGGGCGCAATCGTCGCGGACGTCGTCGTCGAGGGAGCGATCTCCGAGCGTGAGGGCGCACAGGAAGTCGCCCGTCGGCCCGTCGACACCGGAGCGGATGCGGTCGCGGATCGCCCGTCGCAGACGTTCCAAGAGCACGGAAGGATCGAGAGGAGAGGGAAGTTCCAACGTTTCGACGGCTTCGGGCGCTTTGCAGACGAGCGTGCGTCCGGAAGACGTCGTCACGCCGACGACCTGAATGCGCGTGCCGGGGAAGGGAGCGGCTTGCGAGTGTTCGACGACGATGTTCGGCCCGCCTTGAAGCCGAAATCGGATGCCGTCGTCCCGTTCGACCGCGGTGCCCTCGACGACGCCTTCGAGTCGGGTGGGTCCGAAGGTCGAGCGGGCGGGAGGATCGATCGGGTTCGGGGCGGGCAGGATCAGCGCGAGCAGGACGCCGCATGCGACGTCCCGCAGAAGAGCCGGGGAGATGCGGAGGCGCACCGCGGCGGCCGCCCAGATCGCGACGACGAATCCGCAGACGACGCAGGCGCCGTCGACGGCGCCGCTCGCTTCGAGGACCCCGCGAACGAGGAGAAAGGCGATGCAGAACGGCGCCATGCCGGGGAAGGACGCCCCCGGCGACGCGGGCGTCCCATCAGCGTGCGATGTCGATCGTTTCGGTCGGCGCCGCGTCGTCGGAGCCGGAGGGGCGTCCGTCGTCGAGCGGGAGAGTCACCGTGAACACCGAACCCTCGCCGAGCACCGACGTCGCCGTGATGTCGCCGCCGTGATCCCGCACGATCTTCCTCGAATAGAAAAGGCCGAGGCCCGTGCCGGAGGTGCGGGTCGAGAAGTTCGGCAGGAACAGGCGATCCATGTCCGCGGGAGCGATGCCGCACCCCGTGTCTTCGAGGTCGATCCGCACCGTGGGGGTCGTGCCCGTCTCGATGCGGGCGCGGAATCGCAACGTCCCCTTCCCGTTCATCGCTTCGACCGCGTTGTTGACGAGATTCATCAGCACGCGGCGAAGGTCGTCGCGGTCGGCGCGGATGCGCGCGTCGGGAGGAAGATCGAACGCCGTTTCGACCCGCACGTCGTCGCGCCCGACCGTCGTGCGCTTCGCTTCGTCGTCGAGGAACGTGCGCAAGTCGACGGAATCGAGCCGCATCGCGGGAGGCGACCCGACCTGCGAAATCGTGGTGTGGAACCGTCGGATCGAATCGCAGCCTTCCTCGATCAGTTTCGCGTATTCGGCGACGGTCGCGGCGTAGGGGTCGTTGCGGCCGCGGGCTCCGTTCGAGAGCTGCCGAGCCGCCATCACGATCGGGGTGAATCCGTTCTTGATCTCGTGGGCGATGTGTTGCGCGAGGCTCTTCGACACCGCATCCGGGTCGCGGCGCGCGAGTTCCGCTTCGAGGGTCGCGATACGCCGCGACAGGATGGCCAGCGCGTCCGCGAGCGCGGCGAAGTCGGCGTCGTCGAAGGCGAGCGTCCGGGAACTTTCCTCACCGGATGCGAGCCGTTCGCATTCGAGGGAGATCGCACGAAGCTTCTTCGCTTCACGTCCGGCCCACCACCATGCGGCGGCGAGCGCGAGCGACAGCGTGCCGATCCCGATCCCGATCAGCAGCGGAACGACCCCCTTCACCCCGCGGTAGATGTCGCGATCGTCGATGCCGACGCCGACGAACCACGCGCGTCCTCCGGGGACCGACGGATTCGTCGCCGCGAATCCCGCGGTTTTCGGATTGCCCTTCGGAAACTCGTAGCGGACGAACCCGTTTCCGCGCGCGAGCATCGCGTCGCGGAAGACGGAAAGCCCGTGATCCGCGACGACGCGCGTTCCGATCAGATTGCGGTGCGAATGGGCGATGGTGGTGTCGGCGTCCTGGTCGAACAGGAACGGGTAGCCGGTGCCGTACCGCAGCGCTCCCGACGTCGGCTCGCTGAAGCGGGATTCGACGCCGTCGAGCAACCGTTGGAAAACCGCCATGCGGACGTAGGCGACGAGATATCCGACCCGGGTGGTGTCGTCGATCAGCGGCGCGGCGAGTCCGACGCACCACTTCGTCGTCTCGTCGACCGATCCTTCGATGCGCGTGAGGGCCGCGGGGCGCGAACGGGGAAGGGCCGAGACGTCGCCGCGCTTGATCTCCGGGAGGCGCGTCGCTTCGAGCTCCGCGAACGGAACACCGACAAGGACGTTCGCGTCTTTTCCTCGATCCGCGCTACGGGCGGCGGCCACGCGGCCCGAGGCGTCGACGACCAATACCAACGCGAAGTCTCCCGAGGTCGAGAGGCGTCGATCGAGAGCCGTCGAGAGTGCGCGCTCCGACGCGGAGGTGCGGTCGGAGCGCAGCGGCGCGCGGATCTCCGCATCCGCGGCCCACGCCGCAAGCGTCGATGCCTGGGCCGCACATTCGCGGTCGATGGCCACCGCGGATTCCTTCGCGAGTCGCGTGAGCCACGCTTCGACGACCGCATCCGTCATCACCGCGCGGTACTCGTACCACGCGACGAGTCCGACAGCGGCGGCGGGAATCGCCGCGATCAGCAGCGCACGAACGACCCATCGATTGCGGAAGGAGCGGAACGTTTCAGTTCTCCGAGGCGATCGCGTCGACGCGGGGGAAGAGCGGCGGACCCAATTCGAGCGGACGATCCTTCGGAAGGCCGCGCGTGCGGAGCGTCACCCAGTCGCCCGATTTCGGCGGCTCGACGCCCGTCATGCGACGGACGAGTTCGCCCATCTTCGCGGGCATGATCGGGACGAGGAGCGCACCCGCCATGTAGGTGAGGTGGGCGGTCTCCGCGAGCATATAGGCGAGCTCGTCCTTGCGGGCGGGGTCTTTGGCCAAGGCCCACGGTGCCTTGGCGTCGATATGCGCGTTCGCCGCGGCGACCAATTCCATCGGGATCGAAGCGACGTCCTGCAGCGCGCAGGCGTCGACGGCGGCTTCCACGCGGTCGACCGCCGCGGCCGCCATGGCGACCAACGGGGACCCCGAAATGTCCGCGGCGACGCATCCGCCGAGATACTTGTGGACCATCGACGTCGTGCGCGACAGGAGGTTGCCGAGCGCGTTCGCGAGGTCGGCGTTCGCCCGTGCCACGAGGCGTTCGTCCGACCATTCGAGATCGGCACCGTACGCGGCTTCGCGGCAGAGGTAATAGCGCAGCGTGTCCGCGGAAACGTGCGCCGCGATGTCCTTCGGGTCGACTTTCGTTCCCGAAGACTTGCTCATGCGACCGCCGAGAGAGTTCACGTACCCGTGGCCGAAAATTCGCTTCGGAAGCGGGAGTCCGGCCGCGAGCAGCATCGCGGGCCATTGAATGCCGTGGAACCGCGTGATGTCCTTGCCGACGATGTGGAGGTCCGCGGGCCACCATCGGTCGAACTCGGCCGCATCGGCGGCGAACCCGGCGCCCGTCGCATAGTTGATGAGCGCGTCGAACCAAACGTAGACCTTCGCTTCGAGGTCGAAGGGGAAGGGCACCCCCCACGTCGTCCGTCGGGAAATGGAGACGTCTTCCAAACCGCGTTCGAGAAAGGCGACGAGTTCGTTGCGGCGGAAGTCGGGCTGAACGAATTCCGGGTGTTCGCGGAAATGCGCGAGCAGCGGGTCACGGTACTTCGACAGACGGAAGAACCAGTTGTCTTCCTTGAGCCACTTCGGATCGATCGTCGCGTGCTCCGGGCACTTTCCGTCCGTCAGTTCTTCGGGCTTCTTGAACGCTTCGCACCCGGTGCAGAACCAACCTTCGTAGGACCCGAGGTAGATGTCGCCGCGATCGCGGATGCGGGTCAGGAATTCCTGAACGGCCGCATGATGACGTTTTTCGGTCGTGCGGATGAAGACGTCGTACGAGCAAAGAAGCGCATCCCACGTGTCGCGGAAAAGCGCCTCCATCTGATCGCACCACACGATGGGTTCGAGACCCCGTTCGCGCGCCGCCTGTTCGATCTTGATCGCGTGCTCGTCGTTCCCCATGAGGAACCGGACGTCGCGGCCCCGCGCACGCATGGCGCGAGCCAACACGTCGGCGGTCACCTTCTCGTAGGCCGTGCCGAGGTGGGGCTTTCCGTTGCAGTAGTCGATCGCCGTCGTCAGGTAGAAACGCATGGCGGGATGTTAGCGCGTTCGGCGACCGTCCCCCGGCTGATACCATCGGACGGAAGCCGGGGTTTCGCTCCGGTCCGTCACCCATGAAGAACCACGCGATCTATCCCGGCAGTTTCGATCCGGTGACCTACGGCCACCTCGATCTGGTGCGCCGCGCGGCGGCGCTCTTCGACCGACTGGTCATCGCGGTCGGGCACAACCCCTCGAAGCACCCGCTGTTCACCGCCGAAGAGCGGGTGGCGATGATCCGTGCCGAAACGTCCGATCTTCCCAACGTCGAAGTGGACGTCTTCCAAGGGCTCGCCGTCGATTTCGCGCGCGCTCGCGGGTTGAACGTCGTCCTTCGCGGTCTCCGTACCGTTTCCGACTTCGAATCCGAATACGCGATGGCGCTGACCAATCGTTCCTTCGCGCCCGAAATCGAGAGCGTCTTCGTGATGCCGGGCGAACGATGGTCGTACACCTCGTCGCGCCTCATCAAGGAAATCGTCACCGTCGGCGGTTCCGTCGACAACTTCGTCCCTCCGCGGGTCGCCAAGGCGCTCCGCGAACGCCTCGGCCCGGAGTCTCGTCCATGACCGAACGCATCACGTCGATCGTCCGCACCACCGGCGCGCCCGCCGCCATCGGCCCGTACAGCCAAGCCGTCATTTCCGACGGAACGGTGTGGTGCTCCGGCCAAGTGGCGCTCGATCCGTCGACGGGCGCCCTCGTCCCCGGCGGCGTTTCGGAACAGACGGTTCAGGTGCTCGCCAATCTCTCCGCCGTTTTGGCCGCCGCGGGCTGCGCGCCGCGCGACGTCGTGCGCTGCACCGTGTTCCTGCGCTCCATGGACGACTTCGCGGCGATGAACGCGGAGTACTCGAAAGTCTTCACGCAGGACCCGCCCGCCCGCGCGACCGTCGAAGTTTCGCGCCTTCCGAAGGACGCTCTCGTCGAGATCGACTGCGTCGCCGTCGTCGGCCACGCGCGTCGCCTCGCGGCGCGCTAGGACTTCGGCCAAGCCCCGCGGGCGATCAGCGACGTCCGCAGCGCATCGAGGCGGGCGCGATTGCGCGGGGTCGCGGCTTTCGCCGCCGTTTCCCATACCGCCACAGCGTCCGCCGGACGGCCGAGCGGTTCCGCCAGCGCCCAAACGTAGGCTTCCGCGACAGGGACGAACCCGTGCGCGAGCGTCCACTGGGCGTGCATGGCGGCGATGGTCGTGCGTTCGACGTCCGCCGCTCCGAGTGCGTCGCCGCGGCTCCGTCGAAGTTCGGCGAGCGGCAACGCCCACGACAGGTGGGCGGGCATGCTGCGGTGCTCTTCCAAAAGGCGCATCTCCGCCGTGGCGAGATCACCCTGCGCTTTCGCGACGAGTCCGATCGCCCCGCGGATCTGTTCGGCTCGGGGAGCGATTCGATGGGCGGCTTCGAGACGGGCGCGGGCGGCGGCGAGACGTGCCGCGTCGCCGCGCGCTTCGGCGTCCCTCGCGTCGAGGAGACCGAGCGCGGTGAGCGCACCGACGTGGGCGGGATCGCGGGCCAACGTATCGAGGAGCAACGAACGGCCTCGCACCTCGTCGCGGGGGGTGTCCGGATCGGAAGGGCCCAAGGCTTCCGCCGACTCGAGGAACGGCGCCGACGCTCCGTTGGGGGCCGTCCGACGCACCGCGTCGATCACGGCTTTCGGCGAGGCCCAATCCGCGGCGCGGCCCCGGAAGGTCCACGCGCCGGCGACGATCGCCACGAGAGCGAGCCCCGCGAGATGAACGCGGTAGGAAGCGGGGGCGCGCGCGGCGAGTCCGACGGCGAGGAGGGCGCATCCGCAAGCGGGCAGCGCGAGGAAGCGCTCGGCGAAGTGTTCGCCGGTCGGCACGGCGAGATTCAGGATCGGCAGAAGCGGCAGGACGACGAGGGCGGCGCCGAAGGCGGCGAGGCGGCCGGGTGCCCCGCCGCGGATTCCGCGGACCGCGAGCGTCACGAGGGCCGCGGCCGCGAGGATCCCGACGCACACGGCGAGGATCCCGGGCGCCGTACGTGGTTCGTCGTATTCCGCGAGGAGCGGTGACGGCCAAACGAGGAGACGCGCGTACTCTCCGAGGAAGGCCGCGGCGTACGGCAGTCGGTCGACGAACGTCGTTCCTTGGAGAACGGAGAGACCCGCATCGACACCGGGAGCCCCCATGACGGACCATCGAAGGATGAAGGCCGCCGCCGCGCCCGCGCCGACCACGACGATGGTCCGCAGGCGCTCCTTCATTCCGTCGTGGGGGATCCACACGGCGAGCACGGGCAGGACGAACGCCTGTTCCTTGGAGGCGCAGGCGAGGAACGCGACCACGAAAAGTGCGGCATCGCGGACGAGCGTCGGTCGTCGTGTCGCGAGAAGCAGCGTGGCGAGAGCGCCGACCGTCATCAGATTCTCGGCGCGTCCGGAAATCCAATGCACGGCTTCGGTCCGAACGGGATGCACGGCGACGAGGAGTCCCGCGACGAGCGCGAAGGCCGATGGCGCCCCGAAGGCGCGTGCGAGCGCGACGGTGAGGACGGCGGCCATCGCGGCGAGGAGCACGTTCGTCGCATGGAACGGAACGACCGCGTCGGGGCCACCCATGCGTTCCGCGACACCGTAGTCGAGAGCGAGCGACAACGTCGTCGTCGGCCTCCAGAGACCGAGTCTCTTCAGAGGTTGGAACGGAGAGAGGAAGGCGGTGACGGGGTCGATCGCACAGGCGACGTGTGGATTTCCGTCGACGTAGTCGAGATCGTCCCGAACTTTGCCTCCCTCGAGCCCCGCGAGTCCTACGAAGATCGCCACGCACGCCGTCACGGCGAACACGACGGGGAAGGCGAAGCGACCGATCATGCGTCTTATCCTAACGGATGCCGAATCCGCGCGGCCTCGGCTAGACTCGCGAGCGATGCGTCGCGTCCTCGTTCATCCGGTGCTTCTCGCGCTGCTCCGACATGCTCTCGGGGTCGCGCTCATCCTCTACGGAGCGGTGAAACTGCCTGCGGAGGGTGGGCAGTTCATCTACACCCGTGATTGGACGTTCGAAGCCGCCCACGGTCAACCGACGACGCTCGTGTGGCTCTTCTTCGGGTACGCCCCGGTCTACGGACGGTTCATCGGCTGTGTCGAGCTTTTGGCCGGCGTGCTCTGCCTCGTTCCGCGCACGCATCGACTCGGTGCGATGGCGGCGTTTCCGCTCATGACGAACGTGGCGGTGATGGACTGGTCGTTCGGATTCCCGCTCGCCGCCTGCCTCCTCGCGACGGGGCTCGC
The DNA here is from genome assembly GCA_017853435.1 of Planctomycetota bacterium. GTDB lineage: Bacteria > Planctomycetota > CAIWVZ01 > CAIWVZ01. Next base: position 22,478 of record JAFMJN010000010.1, read on the forward strand.
CGTCGCGTCCTTGTGGGTGCTCGTTCCGACGTTCGCGGATCTCTCGAAGGTGCTTCTGCCGCCCCCGCGCCGCGACTGAACGTCGCGCGGGTTTCAGCGCGTCGAACGCGATTCCGGAGCGGCGGCGCGCCACGGAGCCGATCGCGGGGCCCCCGCCGAAGCGCCGTCCGCGGCCTTCGCGACGAGTCCGACGACGTTTCGGCCGACGACCGCGCGTGCCGACACGACGAGGCGTGCACGCTCGCCGACGTCGCCGATCTCCGCGAGACGCACGGCGGTTCCGTCGTCGAGGCGCGCGTCGATCGTTACCGTCTTCGCACGACGGCCCTTCATGTCGACGTCGACGACGACGTGGTCGAGACGTCCGGGCTTCCACGGCGCGCCGTCGGTCGGTGTCGCACCGCCTTCGATGTCGCAGTCGGAGACGAGCTCGACCGCGTCGATGCGGACCTTCACGGGCTTCTGACTTCGCAGATGGACGGAACCTTCGAACGTGGGCTTCCACGCCATGAGCGGAACGGTGATTTCGGTGCGGCCCTTGCGCCACGGGGCGATGATGCGCGAACTTTCGGCGACGGTCATCACCTGAACGTCGTCGTCGGGGAGGCCGCGAATCCGGAAGGAGAAGACTCCGCCGCCCGGATGATGCAGGCGCCCGTTCGCGAAGGAGAGAATCAACTCGCCGTCGGAGGGGCGGGCATCGCCCTGCTTCATCGACGATTTCGTCGAGAAGACGTCGCCGACGCGATCGAGCCCCGCGACGGCGACGACGTTCGGCGCCTCCGAGACGTCGACGAGATTCGCGAGACGATCGAGAGGCGTCGACATGCTGACGAGGTAGTGCAACGGCACTTCCCAAACGAGTCGCTTCGGAAAGCGCCCGCCGGGTACGCGACGCAGCAGATCTTCCACGGGAATCATCGGACCCATTCCCGGACGCGCGCCCGACCACACCTTTTCCCCGAGAAGCCATTCGAGGTCGGCGCGGAATCGCGAGTGTGCGGAGAAACTCGTACCGAGCAACGCCGTGTCCGTCATCGGCTTCGGCGTCTTCTCCTCCCACGCGAGGTCGGGGGCGTCGGGCGTTCGGACGCGGATGTCCGGCTCGCCCGCACCGAGCGGGTTCGTGCGGTCCGTGCGGGTGACGGCACTCATGCGGAGCGCGTCGCCGAGCGTGTAGTAAACCGGTTCGCGTGGAAGCGTCGCTGCTTTCGCCGAAGCGTCCGCCGCACCCAAAGCGACCGCCGTCGCGACGGCCGCGGCGAGCGTCCCGCGATCGTTCCAGTGGGAATCCGTCTTGTGATACACGTCGTCCGCGGGCACCGCGGCGAACGCGCCGTCGACATCGGGCACGCGTACGCCGTGGCCGCGGGCCGCCGCGATCACGCGGGCGTCGAGATCCGGCCGTGCGTCGAAGTGCTTCGGAACGTGAGCGCGGGCGACGGCTTCCTTACGCGGAACCAAGACGACGATCGGGTCGATTCCCATGCCGGCGAGACGACGATCCGCGACCGCGACCGAGGCGGCCGCGAGTCCGACGAGGCGATCGTCGGGAAGCGGATTCGTCTTGATGCGTTCGCGCATGTAGATCCACCCGTCGGACCCAGAAACGAGCGTTCCAGCAACTTCGCCGAAGCCGCGCCAAAGACCCCACGCCCAAACGGGCAGCGCCCACTTTCGGACGGACGACCCTTCCTTCAGATCGGAAGCGATCAGAGCGAAACGAGTTCCGTCGAGCCACGCGGCCGCCGCGCGCTTCTTGTCGTCGGCGACCTTCTCGGCGCCGTCGAGCTTGGCACGTCCCGACGCCGCGTACGCATCGACGATCGGCGTGCCGATGCAGACGAGCACGAAGAGCGAGAACGCCGCGATCGCCACCCGACGGGCGGCGGGCGACATTCGGTCGGCCTCGCGGACGAGACCGTCGTCAGGTTCGTGGGATTCGGGCATGGAAGAAGCGCTCTCGGTTGGTTCGACCCTCCGAACCGCGGGCCTTGAACCGCGACAATCCCGCTTCCGCTGCTATCTTTTTCCGCCGTGGCTCTCTCCCTCCGATGCCCCAAGTGCGAAACCGACGTCCGAGCGGGTGCACGCCGCTGTCCTTTGTGCGGAACTCCCCTGCGACTCGAAGGTTTCAAACCCGGCAAGGCGGAGGAAGGCGAGCCCGTCGTCGACCCGTTGCTCGAACTTTTCGAACGCGACGAAATCGTTCGCATGTGTCCGCGGTGCCTCTGCGAGCACGTGACGACCGCGAAGACGTGCCGCGGGTGCCGGATCGATCTCGTGCCGACGACCCGCGACGTGATGGAAGCGACCATCCTCGAACGCCCGGTCGAATCACGCAGCCTCCGCGCCACCGCGCCGCCGCAAAAGGTGCCCGCGGATCTCGTGCGCATCCACGTGTGCGCGGGTCCGGAAGAAGCGGCGCGTCGGCTCGCGGCGATGAAGTTCTTGGCGATCGAGGTGTGGATGGGTTCGGATTCGCTCGACGCGGATCCCGACCCCGCGCTCATCGGTATGTACGTCCGTCGTCACGACGTCACCGTGGCGCGCTACATCTTGGAAGGGCCGGATGCGGCCGCGGAAGATCCGTTCACCCGCGCGGAACGTGTCGTCCCCGACGCGCGCGCACGCGCCTTGGCGACCGCACGGGCGTATCTGAAGTTCGGCAAGTTCCGTCGCGTCATCGAAATGCTCGAACCCCTCGACGTCGATCCCGAAGCGCAGGATCTCATGGCGGAGGCGCTCCTCGGTCGCGGTCGCATTCGCGACGCCGAGCGTCGCGCCGAACGGGCCATGCAAGAACTCCCGCCGGGACCCGGAAGAGCGCGGGCGTCGTTCTTGGGCGGAGTTCTCGCCGCGCTCGGGCACGACGGACGTCTCAAGTCGGACGGCGCGCGTCTCGACGTCGCGGTCGAACGCCTCATGGCTTCCGCTCTCGAAGCGCCGCGCGATCTCGAAGCCGGGAAGGCGCTGGTCGAGGTCTGCGTGCTCGCCGGACGCAACGCCGACGCCGCGCGTGAACTCGATCGCCTGCGTCGCGTCAACGCCAACCTCACCGGGCTCGACGGGTGGTGGCGGGCGCGGGCCGCCGAGTTCCGCGTCGTTTAGACCGAGACGGGGCAGGCCGCGGCGTGTTCCGCGCCGTCGCGAATCGGCTTCGGATCCGGAGTCGCGACGCGACACGCGTCGACGACGAGCGGACATCGCGGAGCGAACGCGCATCCCGAAGGGACGGGATCGGCGACGGCGTCGTCTTCCGGCAATGCCGCGAGACGCCGTCGCGCTTCCGCGGGATTCGGCGGCATGACCGACGCGAGAAGCAGGCGTGTGTAGGGATGACGGGGGGTACCGAGGACGTCGGTCGTCGGACCGGATTCGACCACGCGTCCACGGTAGAGCACGACCACGTCGTCCGCGGCGGTGCGTACGAGATCGAGATCGTGCGAAACGAGCAGCGTGGTGACGCCGCGGTCGCGCTTCAACGTCGCGAACAGGTCCATCGCCGCACGTTGCGCGGGCGGGTCGAGCGCGGTGAGCGGTTCGTCGAGAACGAGCATGTCCGCACCCGTGGCGAGCGCGCGCGCCAACGCGAAGCGCTGCTTCTGTCCACCCGAGAGTTCGTGGACACGACGATCGAGGAGATCGTCGGCGAGCCCCAACGCGAGCAAGAGTTCGCCGATGCGTGCGGGACGCATCGACGGAGGTACGGAGCCCGAGACGTCCATCGCTTCGATCAGAAGATCCCGCATGCGCCACATCGGGTCGAGAGACGCACCGGGGTCCTGGAAAAGCGGCTGAATGCGTTTGCGGACGTCGCGCGGAACGCGGGAGGGATCCGCGTCGACATCGATGCCGTCGACGCGGACGACGCCCGATTCGCGACGTTCGAGGCCGAGGATGACGCGCGCGAGCGTCGTCTTCCCGGAGCCGGATTCGCCCACAAGTGCGAGGGTGCGTCCACGACGCACGGTCAACGAGACGTCGCGCAACGCCGCGACCGCGTCGTCGCGACCGGGGCGATAGGTGACCGAAACCCCGGCGACTTCGAGTGCGACCGTCACGGGGCGGACTCCGTCTTGAGTGCGGCGAACAGCCGACGCGTTTCCGGGTGGGAGGGCGCGCCGACGATGCGTTCCGTGGGTCCGGATTCGACCACGGCACCTTCGTGGAGGACGGCGACGCGGTCCGCGACCGCGCAGACCACGCCGAGATCGTGGGAGATGAGCAGGACCGAAAGTCCGCGTTCCTTCGCGAGGTTCGACAAAAGTCGGAGGAACTGGGCAGCCACGGTCACGTCGAGAGCCGTCGTGGGTTCGTCCGCGACGAGAAGTTTCGGATTGCCCGCCAACGCCATCGCGATGGCCACGCGCTGGCAGAGGCCGCCGGAAAGTTCATGCGGCCACGCGGCGAGACGACGCGCAGGATCGGTGACTCCGAGGTCTTCGAGGAGCTTCGTCGCCGTCGCCCGTCGAGAAGATTCGGGAACTCCGGCGATCTCCAAGGACTCTTCGAGTTGCGCGCCGATCCGAAGGTGGGGGGCGAGCGACGCCCGCGGATCCTGAAAGATGCAGCCGATACCGCGCCCGAGGAAGCGGCGAGCGCCCGACTCGAGCAACGGTGCGTCGAGGAACGTCGCCGTTTTCGCGCTCACGGTCGCTTGCGCGGGGAGCAGTCCGAGGACCCCGAGGACGGCGGTCGTTTTGCCCGAGCCCGACGCGCCCATGAGCGCGAGCGTCTCGCCGGCCGCGACGTCCAGCGACAAACCCGCGACGACCCGTCGAGAGCCGAAGCGGACGTCGAGATCGCGAATGGATAGAAGCGTCATGGGCGCGGCAGCCTCGGGTCGGCGGCGTCGCGCACGGCGTCGCCGAGCACGTTGAGCGCGAGAAGGAGCACGGCGAGCGCGATTCCGGGAACGAGAAGCAGGTGGACTCGCGGATCGACCGGATTGAACGCGGCGAACCCCGAGCGTGCGAGCGTTCCCAACGACAGGTCCGGAGCCTCGACGCCCATGCCGAGGAAGGAGAGGAACGATTCGAAGAGAAGAATGCGGGGGACCGTCAGACTCAACGCGACGATCATGACGGGAACGAGGTTCGGAAGGAGATGGCGGAACACGATGCGCGGTTCCGACATGCCGAGGGCGCGGCTCGCGTCGATGAAGGCTCCGGTGCGCAGGGCGAGCGCCGAGGCCCGGACGAGACGCGCCATCGTGATCCACGACACCATGCCGAGCGTCGCGAAGAAGACCACCACTTTGGCGGACGGATCGGTGATGCCCGAGGCCCGGAGGAAGGCGACGGCGAAAATCACGATGAAAACGACCGGAACCGAATCCGCGAGATCCACGAAGCGCATGACGAGCGCGTCGGTGCGCCCGGCTTTCCAACCCGAGAAGGCCCCCACGGTCGTTCCGATCAGCAACGTCACGATCGCCGCGACCGCCGCCGCGGCGAGCGAAAGTCGGAAGCCGCGCACCGTCCGCGACAAGAGACAACGTCCGAGTTCGTCGGTCCCGAAGAGGGGAGCGATCACCGTATCGCCGAAGAGGGCGCGACGCATCGCGGGCGCGAGTCCCGGGGCCGCGGCGAGGCGGGCCGCATCCTCGGCGGACAAGGTCATGGTCGCGGGAGCGAGACCCGGCGCGGCGAAGCGTCGACTCGTGTCGACGGCTCCCGGGTCCGCGAGCGGAAGCACGTCGGCTCCCATCGCGACGAGAGTCAGGATCAGAAGGATGCCCGCCGCGATGCGCGCGGACGTGTCCTTGAAGAGGATCGCCACGGGCCCGTCGGAGCGACTCACGGTTTGATCCTCGGGTCGAGCGCGGCATGAGCCGCGTCGGCCAACAGATTGAACAGCGAGACGAGCACCGTGTAGATGATCACGGCACCGAGGGCGAGCGGGTAGTCGCGGTTCATGGCCGCGGAAACGAAGTGCGTTCCCATGCCGGGGATGGCCGCCATGGATTCGATGACGAGCGATCCCGTGAGCACGGTCGCGGCCGCGGGGCCGAGGTAGGCGACGGTCGGGCCGAGCGCGCCCGGGAGCGCGTGGACGAACAGGACGCGTGCGGGGCCGAGTCCTTTCGCGCGCGCCGTGCGGACGTGGTCCTTCGGCAGTTCGACCAAGAGTCCCGTCCGCACGAGGCGGGCGAGCGCCGCGGCGACCGGAAGCGACAACGCCAACGCCGGAAGGACGGCGTGTTTCCACGTGCCGAACCCCGCCGGCGGAAACCACCCGAGTCCGAAGGAAAAGGCGGCGATGAGCGCCGTCGCCACGAGGAAGTTGGGGATCGCGAGGCCGAGGCTGGACACGACGCGAACGACCGGATCGATCCATGATCCGCGCCGAAGCGCCGCGACGATACCCGCGGGAACGCCGAGCACGATCGCGAACAAGAGGGCGAGTGCACCGAGCGCCGCCGAAACCGGCAGTCCCGAAAGGAGGATGTCCGTGGCGTCCGCGTCGCGCCACGCCATCGACGGACCGAAATCGAAGCGCAGGGCCCCCGCGAGAGATTCCAACCACGATTCGAAGAGCGGACGGTCGAGCCGATAGCGCGCGGCGAGTTCCGCGCGGACCACCGGGTCCATACGCGGGTCCGTGTCGAACGGTCCTCCGGGGGTGGCGCGCATCAGGGCGAAGGCCGCCGCATGGACCACGATCACCGTCGGGACGACGAGCGCGAGGCGACGAAGCGCAAATCCCAGTACGGGGCGCGACGCCGCGAGTCGACGTCCCGCGATTCCCGCGGCGACGGCGGCCGCCGCCGCCGTGAGCAGCGTCCCGAGCGTCGCCGCCGTCATCGCGACGTCTCCGTCTCGAATTGCTGCGGGAAGTGGATGTCGAGAGCGTTGAGTCCGAAGCCGCGGACGTTCCGTGCGACGAGGTTGTACGACGCGTAGTGATGGATGGGGATCACGGCCGAGGCGTCGAGCAGCACGGACTCCGCGTCGAACAGGGCGGTGAGTCGTGCCGGGCCTTCGGGAAGCGCCGCTCCCGCCGCGAGACGTGCGTCGAAGGTCGGATCGGCGAATCCCGTTTGATTGTTCGGAGCGTCCGACCGGAAGACGTCGAGGAACGTCGTCGGGTCGGTGTGATCGGCGATCCACGAGCCGCGCGCGAGATCGAAGTCGCCGGCTTTGACGGCGGCCAACAGGGACGCGTTTTCCATGCGCGCGAGGCGCACGCGGATGCCGAGCGTTTCCGTCCAACCGCGCTGCAGCACTTCGGCGATCGTCTGATGGATGTCGAGCGTGTTGTAGGCGTACTCGACCGGAGGAAGTTCTCGAAGCCCCTTCTCGGCGAGGAAGGCGTCGAGGAGGCGACGCGCTTCCGCCGGATCCCCGCGAGGCGGGCGCGGATTCCATCCGTTTCCGGGAGCGACGAGTCCGTTCGCCGCCGACTCGCCGCCCGGGAGGGCGGCGCGCACGAGCGCTTCGCGATCCACCGCGAGATCGAGGGCGCGACGGACGCGAACGTCCGCGAGATGCGGCTTGCGCGTGTTGACGCGCAGGAAATACGTGCCCGACATCGGTGCGGTGCGGAGGGCGCCGTCGGCGCGGGTGCGAAGCGGAGCGACGAGGCTCGGCGGCACGTCGGTCACCCAGTCGACGTCGCCCGCGAGAAACATGTTGAGCAGCGTGCCCGCGGAATCGCAGGCGAGGACGTCCACC
>JAFMJN010000116.1 GCA_017853435.1 Planctomycetota bacterium
CGTCGACGTCGATTCCACCGGAGGTCGGTGGAATGGCGCCCGCACAGCTCGGCATGCTTGGGGCGGTGGGGGTGCCGATCACTGTTTACGGAAGCGGGTTCACGGCGACGAGCCAAGTCTTCGCCGATCGCACTCCCCTCGCGACCACCTTCCAAAGCGCCTCCGCGTTGTCGGCCGTCTTGACGTCCGCCTGCCCCGGCACGGGTAGTACCGGCGCCATCGCGATCTCCGTCGTCGACGGCACCGTTTCACCGACGACGTCGAACGCCCTTCCCCTCACGATCAACGCGGCGGGATCGAACGCGGGTCAACTCACCGTCACGCCGCCCGGTGCCGCACCGGGAACCCCCGTCACGTTCACCATCGGCGGCATCGGGGTGAATACCTACCCCCTTTTGGTGGTTTCTCCGGTACCTCCCGCCGCCCTCTATCCGTGGCCGACCTACGTCGAAAACTACGTTCTCGGGATTTCACTCTCCGCCACGACGATCGTCCTCGACGGTATCTCGCAGGGGGTCGTCAGCGTCCCGATGCCCACGACCGGCGCGGCGGGCGGCGGCATCGCGATTCCCGCCTACTTGCCGAATCCACCGCTCGGTCAAACGTTGACGTTTCAGGCGGCGTGGCTCGACCCGAGTTCATCGCTCGGCTACCGACTGACGCACGCACTGCACGGCCTGTCGTTCTGAACGTCAGACTCCGGGTGACCCGGCCGCGACTTCGAACGACTTCCGCGTCACCACTCCCGCTCCCTGCGTCAGGACGTCGGGCGCCGCGACGTAATCCGTTCGCCACGATTTCGGGGTGACTACGCAACGCACGTAACCGCGCTCGGCGCTGTGCCACTTGAGACTCGGGTTGTCCGAAAGGAGATCCTCGAGTGCCTTCGGCACTTCCGTGCCGTTGCCGCCGGACGAGATCGACGTGCCGACGAACTCGGTTCCGACGATCGGTCCTTTTCCTTCTCTATCCCCGACGCGGAGGTTGTTCACCCAGTTGGAATGGATGTCGCCCGTGATCACGACCGGATTGGCGACTTTCTTTTCGCCGAGGAAGCGAAGAAGTTTGTTCCGCTCGTCCATGTAACCGGGCCACTGATCCATCGAATAGGTGTAGGCGCCCGGTGTTTTCGAACGACGCCCGACCGCCCCCATCATCACCTGCTGCGCGAGCAGGTTCCACGTGCCCTTCGACGCGCCGAGCGCGGCTTCCAACCACTCGCGTTGTCGGCGTCCGAGGATCGTGTTTTCGGGCGAATACGCGTCATCGTCGAGAAGACGTTGTCCGTCGCCGTTCACCTGATCGGTGCGGTACTGCCGCGTGTCGAGGACGTGAAAGTCCATGAGTCGGCCGAATCGCCCCTTGCGGAACAACTGCATGTCCGGCCCCTTCGGGATCGACGACGGGCGCAACGGCATGTGTTCGTAGTAGGCGCGGTAGGAAGCGGCACGCTGGACGACGAACGCCTTCGGATCGACGTCCTTCAACGACGAAACGAGATTCGCGTAGTTGTTTTCAAACTCGTGGTCGTCCCACGTGACCCACCACGGGCACGACGCATGCATCGACGTCAACGCCGCGTCGGATCGGTACTGCGCGTAGCGACGGCGGTAATCCGCGACGGACTTGAGTTTCGGACCTTCGTGAATGCGGACGCGTGCATCCTTCGAATCGGTTTTCTTCTTCTCCCCCGCGTACTCGTAGATGTAGTCGCCGAGGAAGAACACCATGTCCGGGCTGTCCGCGGCCATCCCGCGGTAGGCGTTGTAGTACCCGTGTTCGAAATGCTGACACGACGCGAACGCGAAGGTGAGCGATGCAGGCATGACGTCGTCGGCGGGCATCGTTCGTGTACGCCCGACGGGGCTCGCGTGATCGCGCGTGCGGAAACCGTAGAAATACCAACGGTCCGCGTCGAGACCTTCCACCTCGACGTGCACGGCGTGCCCCGTGTCGGGGCCCGCGCGCACCACGCCCTGCTTCACGATTTTCGACAGTCGTTCGTCGCTTGCGACCACCCAGGAAACGTCCACCGCTTCAGGGGTCATTCCACCATCGAGCTGCAGCGGCTTCGGAGCGAGTCGCGTCCAGAGAACGACCCCCGTCGGCGAGGGATCGCCGGAAGCGACCCCCAACGTGAAGGGATCGTCGGCGAGACGCGCCGCGGCGGGAAGCGCCCACGCCGCACGATCCATCACCGGCAAAGCGGCGATCGACGCCGCGATCTGAAGGAACGCCCTACGGGACACGTCGCGCAGGGCGGCGGGATCCTTGGCGAATCGGCTCACGAGCAACTCCCATCAACGACCGAGACAAAGGTGGAGAGGATCTCCGGTGACGGACGCCAACGTCCGAGTCGCCACGATGGTATCCGTCGCGACGTCGAAAATGGTGACGCGACCGTTAAGTTGGGAAGTAAAGACGGCGAGGTTCGGATCCGGGAGGAAGCCGACATCGAGAATCGCGCCGAGACCGAGTGAACTGCTCACGGTCGCGATGCTCCATGCATCCGGGTTTCTCGGGTCGAGTGTCAGAGATTGCAAGCGCGCGGTGCCGTAGCTTCCGACGACCAAGGCGTGCGTGCCGTCTCCGGAAACCGCGATGTGGGAAGCGTACGAACCGGCGAACGCAACGGGCGGCGACGACATGGACCCGATCGCGTCGATCGTCGGAGTGGCGGGGTTGTGGTCGATGAACGCACCGACGGTCACGTCGAAGCGTGCGATTTCGCTGAAGTTCGGTGCGGACCCCTGAATCGTGAGCAAGAGTTGACCGTTGCCCGCGGTCGTTCCCGCGACTCCGTAGACGCCCGTCATCGTCGGACCGAAGGGAATCGCGTGCTGCGCGACCTTCGTCCCGTAGGTCGAGGAATACGGGTCGATGTCGAGTTCCACCATCAGCGGGGCCGCGGAAGCGACGACGAAGAGGCGCCCACGATCCGGGAAGATCGCCATCCCCGTCAACTGCGGCGTCCCGAGGTTGGTGAACAACGACTGCAGGGTGCCGAACATCGGATCCGCGGGATCGGCCGAGATGGCGGCCAACGTGCCGTTGGCGGCTTCCGAATAGCCCCAAACCATCTTGTTGAACGGGTCGTAGGCCAATGCGGCGATCGGGTACTGCGGCAGGGCGAAAGCGACCGACGTCGTCCCCGTCACCATGTCGACCGTATCGATGATGGTGTTGGGCGGCGAATACACCGTCCGCGCGACGAACGCATGGCGCTCACCGGCACCGAAGACGGCGGCCGCCGGAGGCAGCGGATTGGGCCATGACCCCGTACCGACGGTGCTCAAGGTCGGCGTGGACGGATCGAGCACGAACCACTTGTGCGACGAGAGGCTGGAATAGGAACACACCAGCACTCGCGGCTCCACCGCAACTTCGGAGGCCAGTGCTCGCGTGAAGGAGAAGCCGAACGGCAACGTCGGGTCCGAGAATGCCGCCTGCGAAAAGAACGAAGCCCCGGCGAAATTCACCGACGGCAACACCGGAATCGGGAACGGGAGCGTCGCCTCCCCCGCCGCGTCGGAAGTCATCGGAAGAAACGCGATGAGTTCCGAAGGGTCCACACCGATGGTGATCGGCGAGAAGAGCGATGGGCCGTAGGCGGCCGTCGAAAGGGCCAATCCACCGAAGGTCGACGGTGGCGCGCCGCGGACCCGGAACGCGTGGGTCGAGTGCCCCGACCACGCCCCGTTCGAATCCAAAGTCGGCATCTGGCGCGGCAAGGTCGCGAACCCGGCGCCGTAGGGAACCTGCCCCACCGCGACCGCGGCCGTCAAACCCAATCCAAGGATCCAACCGCTCCGACGCATGTCGTCCTCCGAGCGCCTGCAACCATCTTAACCGCAGAGTGTTGCGTCCCTTAAAAAGCGAGAGCGGGTGAAGGCCCCCCCAGGTCGACTGAACAACCCGCTGCAGCTTTCGCCACAGTTTGCCCGCACCCGCGCTCGCATTGCCCGCGCGGCCCATCCGCGCTGCGTCTTAAGAAACACGGTCGGACGGCGCCTTCCCTCATCGGAGATCGAAAATCCTCAGCCCCCCCAAAAAAACGCTCAGCCCGGCGCCGCGTGAGCGGAGCCGGGCTGAGGCATCGAACCGGGTGGATCAGAACGTCGCGTTGTAGAGGTACGAGGTCGCGAACGTGCTCGGGACCGATCCGGCGAACGCATCGTTGATCTGATGGATCACGAGCGCGAGCGCCGAAGAGGTTGCCGCGTTGCCGGCGACGATCGCCGCATCAGCCGCCGCAGCGATCTGATTGAGCGTCATGCCGTTGTACGCATCCGCCACCTGCACGTTGCGGTAGCGGACCGAGCCCAGGTTGTTGTTCGTCGACGCGAGGTGACCAGCTGCATTCAGGGCAATGTTCACCTTGAGCGCCGCGAGTTCCTGGCCGAGCACGCCGCCGAACTGAGCCGGCTGCGTATTCGGGTTCGCGAGGAACGCCTTGAGAGCCACGAGGCCGATGCTGTTTCCGGGGAAGTTCTGCGCGCCCACCACGAGGCCGGTCGGGAACGACGTCGCGTAGTTCGCGTCGAGCACCGCGCCGGCACCGGTCGGAAGAGCGAGCTGCGGCGCCCGAGCGGTCACGTACGGCGCGTACACGCCGGAGATGAGCTGGATGCCGTTCAGGAGCTGGAACGACCCGAGCGGCGAAGAGCCCGCGAAGACGATGCCCTGCATGCGCGGGTTGAACCCGAGCAACTGCGGGATCGACGGCAGCGGGAGCGTCGCCGAGAAGTCGCCGTTGGCGTTGGTCGACACGATGCCGAACGGCTGCGCCACCGAGATGTCGATGTGCACGCCGCAGCCCGGAGCGATGAACACCGGACCGGCGAAGTTCGACGGATCGTAGAAGAGGCCGAGGAAGGCGAACGGCGAATCCGTGTCGACGGCGATCGAGAGATCGCTACCGATGACCGGGAACGTCGAAGCCATCACGTTCACGCCCGAGCCGCAGCCGTAGCCGAGGTCGATCGCGTTCGCGCCGAGGCCGGAGATCACGACCGTGATCGGCGTCACCACCGAGTTGCCGCACGAGTCGGTCGACGTGAGGTTGACCGTCGTCGCACCGAGGGCCGCCGCCGTACCCGCCGCCGGGCTCTGCGTCGACGTCACCGTGCCGCACGCATCGTTCACCGTGACGAGCGGCACGATGTTCGGCATGCCGCCGTTCTGGAGACCGAGGGTGAGGATCGTCGGGCCGACCACGACCGGCGGCGTGGTGTCGACCACCGAGATGGTCTGCACCGCCGTCGACGAGTTGCCGCAGGCATCCGTCGCGCGCCAGGTACGGCTCGTCACGTTCGCGCTGCCGCACGTCGTCACCGACGTGTCGGAGTACGTCACCGACGGAGCCGCGTCACAGTTGTCGATCGCCGTCGCCGTTCCGGTCGTCGCCGGAGCCGTCGAGGTGCCGCACTGGACGACGATGTTCGACGGAGCCGTGATCACCGGGGCGATCGAGTCGACGATCGAGATCGTCTGCGTGTTGGACGACGAGTTGCCGCAGGCATCCGTCGCGACCCACGTACGCACGACCGAGCTCGAGTTCGCGCACGAACCAGCGACCGGCGCCGCATCCGAGTACGTCACCGACGGAGCCGCGTCGCAGTTGTCCGTCGCGGTCGCCGAGCCGGTAACGGCCGGGAGGTACGACGAGTTGCACTGGACCGTGGCGTTCGAAGGCATCGAGAGCACCGGGGCCGTCGCATCGACGCGGGTGATGACCTGCGTGCACGACGCGGAGTTACCCGAGCCGTCGGTCACCGTCCACACGCGGTTGAACGAGCCGGTGTTCGCGCAGGTGCCGCCCGAGAGCGCACCGTCGACGTAGTTCACCGACGCCACCGAGCAATTGTCCGCACCCGTCGCCGTTCCGGTCGTCGCCGGAGCCGTCGAGAGTTCGCATGACTGCGAGACGTTCGCCGGGCAGTTGATCGTCGGGAGCTGGGCATCCGACACCGTCACCGACTGGGTCGCGGTCGCCGAGTTGCCGTAGATGTCGGTCGCCGTCCAGGTCACCGTGGTGGAGCCGAGAGCGAAGATCGACGACGACGGGTTCGGGAGAACCGTGCCGATGGTGCAGTTGTCGGTCGCGGCCGGGGCCGAGAGCGCAACGTTCGCGGTGCAGAGGCCCGCATCCGTGTTCACCGACACCGGCGACGGCGCCGCAGTGAACTGCGGAGCGCGCTGGTCGGCGACCATGATGAACTGCAGGGCCGTGGCCGAGTTGCCGTTCACGTCGGTCACCGTCCACGTCACCGTGGTCGCACCGATCGGGAGCTGCGCCGGGGCGTTGTTCGACGTCGACGAGACGCCGCAGTTGTCGGCGAACGTCGCGTTGCCCAAGGCACGCGTCGAGTAGCAGACACCCACGTCCGTGTTCGTGAGGAAGCCGGCCGGGCTGGTCAACGTCGGGAGTTCCGTGTCGTTGATCGTCACCGACTGGGCCGCGGTCGCGGAACGACCGTTCACGTCCGTCGTCGTCCACGTCACCGTCGACACGCCGCGCGGGAAGGTGCGCGGAGCGTTGTTCGACGTCGCGTTGATGGCGCAGTTGTCCGCGACGATCGGCGAGCCGAGGATCACGTTCGACGCCGTGCAGATACCCGCATCGGTGCTACGCGTGACCGCGGCCGGAGCCGAGATCGTCGGGTCTTGGTTATCCGAGACCGACACCGACTGAGAAGCGATCGCCGTACGGCCCGAGCCGTCCGTCACCGTCCACACCACCGTGGTCGACCCGACCGGGAACGCCGCCGGAGCGTTGTTCACCGTCGAAGAGACCGAGCAGTTGTCCGCCGTCACCGGAGTGCCGAGCGCGGGCGACGCGCTGCAGAGGCCGGAAGCCGTGACCGTCGTGATCGCGGCCGGAGCCGAGATCGTCGGGTCCTGGTTGTCCACGACCACCACGAGTTGGTTCGCCGAAGCCGTGCGGCCGGAGGAGTCCGTCGCGGTCCAGACGACCGTGGTCGTGCCAAGCGGGAACGTCGCCGGAGCGTTGTTCACCGTCGAGCTGACCGCGCAGTTATCCGTTGCGATCGCGCTGCCGATGGCGGGCGACGCCGTGCAGATGCCGCGGCCGGTCACAGTGTTCACGTTGGCCGGAGCCGTGACCGCCGGATTCTGGTTGTCGGACACCGTCACCGACTGGTTGGCGGTCGCCGTACGGCCGTTGACGTCCGTCACCGTCCAAACCACCGTCACCGTGCCGACCGTGTAAGACGCCGGGGCGTTGTTCGTCACTCCGGAGACACCGCAGTTGTCGGCGGTGACCGGCGTTCCGAGAGCGATGCCCGTGGCGACACACGCGCCGATGTTCGTGTTGGAAGACACGGCGGCCGGAGCCGAGATCGTCGGGTCCTGGTTGTCGGCGACGACAACCGACTGGTTCGCGGTCGACGAATTTCCGTGGATGTCCAACACCGTCCACACGACCGTGGTGGAGCCGACCGGGAACGACGCCGGAGCGTTGTTCGAAGCCGCGCCCGAGATACCGCAGTTGTCGGACGACGTCGGCGACCCGAGGCTCACGCCCGTCGCGACGCACACGCCCGCGTTGGCGTTGACGTTGACCGTCGCCGGCGCGGTGAGCGTCGGGTTCTGGTTGTCGGAGACCGTCACGGACTGGCTGGCGGTCGCCGAGCGGCCGGAGCCGTCGGTCACCGTCCACACGACCGTCGTCGCACCGACCGGGAACGCCGCCGGGGCGTTGTTCACCGTCGACGAGATCGAGCAGTTGTCGTTCGTCGTCGGCGTGCCGAGGGCCGGAGCCGCCGTGCAGATCCCCGCACCGGTCGACACGTTGAGGTTCGACGGAGCCGAGATCGTCGGGTTTTGGTTGTCCGCGACGATGACCAACTGAGCGGCCGAAGCCGTGCGGCCGTTCACGTCGGTCGTCGTCCACGTCACCGTGTTCGAGCCGAGCGCGTACGTCGCCGTGCCGTTGTTCACCGTGCCCGAAACACCGCAGTTATCCGCGGTGATCGGCGATCCGAGGACGACGCCCGACGCGGTGCAGAGGCCCGCATCCGTGTCGGCATTCACCGTCGCCGGAGCCGTGATCGTCGGGTTTTGGTTATCCGCGATGATCACGAGCTGCGTCGCCGACGCCGTCCGACCGTAGA
>JAFMJN010000117.1 GCA_017853435.1 Planctomycetota bacterium
CGGCGTCCGTGGACGGAGCGAGGGCGTCCACCAAAGGACGCGCGAGATCGGACTCCGTGTGCCGGGCGAGGGCGGCGCGGATGCTCTCGAATTCGAGAACGGCGGCGGCGTGCGTGTCCATCTTCCGAAGGCGGCACGCCCCTTGCGCGGTGCGGCCGGGAGCGAACCTAGCACGCCCCCGGGCCCTTCACGCAGGATCAATCGTCGTCGTCGTGGATGATCGACAAAGGTTCGTCGATCGGAATCCCTCCGGCGGCTTCGAGTCGGTCGACGGCCTCCTTCATGGAGCGCCCGACCTTGAACTTCACGACCTGCTTCGAGGGAACTTCGACCTTCTGGAGGGTGCGGGGGTTCTGCGCCTTTCGCGCGGCCCGTTGTTTGATTTCAAAAACACCGAACTCGCGGAATTCGAGTCGGTTGCCGCGACCGAGTTCGCGGACGATTTCGTCGAGGAACATTTGAATCACATCTTTCGTGACGAGCTTCGTCTGCTTCGTCATGTCTGAGATGCGATTGACCAGCTCCTTTTTGGTGATGGTCGCCACGATCGTAAACTCCATACAGTCCCGACGGACTCCGAGGGAATCCGGGGTTTCGGAACTGCTCTCTAGCCTGTGGGAGGGGAGCCGCCGACCTGCGCCACACACAACGCACGTCCGTCACGGCGTCGAAGACTATCCCCGCCTAACACGCGCGGCTGTACCTGTTTCGAACGAATTGGAGGAAATCGGTACGAGTCGATTTCCGCGCAAGATCCGCACCGGGGGACGCTTCCGCGTGTTCCCGCGTCTTCATTCCACGATGAAGCCGTTTTTTCGAGCGATTCGAACGGTATTCCGAGACGAATCCGCGTCGATGTTCAGGCCCTCGGGCGCTCTGTGGGTGACCGTCGCCGGGCTCTCGTTCGCACTCGCCCGGCCGCCGGAGGTGTCGGCGATCGAGCATCCGATCGGTGTGCACCCGTCGTTCTCCCCTTGGTACATCTTGGAGACCCTGGAGGGGATCGACGCCCGGACGCTGCGCGCGCTGCGAGCCGAACGTCCGCCTCCTCTCGCCGATCCCGCCGCGGCCTTCGCGCTCGTGCCGGGCGTCGGCTCTCGGGATCTCGATCGGTGGACTCCATGGCTGAACCCCGCCCTCCCCGTCCGGCTTTTCTCGGCGACGACGCCTTCGCCACCCTCGTTCGCCTCGCTCTCGACGAAGACGGGGTCGCACACGATCTCACGGCCCGCGGACTCGTCCCCGAAGACGGTCGCGGAATCGCGGAGGTCAGAATGAAGGCGGACGGCGTCGTCGCGGGCCTCCCCCTCCTGCTTCCGGAAAGTCCGCTGATGCGCGCCTTTCCATCGGTCACCGCCGAATTTCTCATCGACGAAGGAGCGCCCGTCCGCACCGGCGACATCGCGGCTCGCCTCCGCGGCACGGGCCGCGAACTGCTCGGCCTCGAGCGGACGCTGCTCAATTTCCTTCAACGGATGTCGGGAATCGCGACCGAAACCGCGCGTTACGTGTCGGCGGCCCAAGGTACGCGCGCACGCATCATGGAAACCCGCAAGACGGTTCCGGGGCACCGTGCCCTCGACAAATACGCGGTTCGGGTGGGCGGCGGCCACAATCATCGCATGGGCCTGCACGACGCCGTCCTCGTCAAGGAAAACCACCTCGCCTTCGCCGGGGACATTCGCTCCCCCGACGCCGTCCGTCGCGCCGTCGCCACCCTGCGTGCGTCCTCGCCTCCGGGAAGTCCGATCGAAATCGAAGTCGAAACGCTCGATCAATTCGACGCGGCGCTCGCCGCGGGTTGCGACATCGTGATGCTCGACGACATGGACGCCCGCGACCACGTCGAGGCGGTCCGTCGGCGCGACGCGGCCGGGAGTCCCATGCAGCTCGAAGTTTCGGGGGGTGTCACCCTCGACCGCGTCGCGGCCATCGCCGCGCGCGGCGTCGACCGCATCTCCGTCGGCGCGCTCACGCACTCGGTGCGGGCCCTCGACATCGCCCTCGATATCGTCCCGGCCCCATGACCGACGACGTTCTCCTCTCGCCTTTGCGCGCATCGGTCCTGCAAGCCGCCCTCGACGGCGGCCGTTTCGGCGTCGACATCCGCAAGTTCGGCATCGTCGACTCCACTCAACGCCTCGCGCGCGATCTCGACCTCCGCGGAGCCGTCGACGGGACCGTGATCGTCGCCGACGGACAGACCGCGGGACGCGGCCGACGCGGTCACGGTTGGGTGTCTCCGCCGGGGACCGGGATCTACGTCTCCGTCGTCGTCGCGAAACCCTCCGATCCGCGGCTCTTCGCGGCGGCGTGCGCCGTCGCGCTCTCGGACGCGGCGCGGGCCTTCGGAGTCGAGGGCGGGATCAAATGGCCGAACGACCTCGTCGTCGACGATCGAAAGTGCGGTGGCGCACTGGTCGAGGCGTCGTCGGACGCCCATGTCGTCGCGGGCTTCGGCCTCAATCTTCGTCGTCCCGAATCGACGACGGACGGTGACGCCCTCCCCGTGTTTCCCCCGGGTGGACTGTTCACGACGTCGTCGACACCGGGCCGCGAACGCCTTCTCGTCGAACTCCTCCGGGGCCTCGAACGGCGCACCACCCAAGCCGAAACGGCTTCCCGAGCGCTCTGCGCCACGTTCGCGGAACGGGACGTGCTCCGCGGGCGACGCGTCCGGATCGAAACGGACGACGGCATCGTCGAGGGCCGTTGGACCTCGAGCCATCCGGTCGACGGCGTCGAGATGACGCTCGACGACGGACACCGAGCCGTTTTCCGGGCGGAATGGACCCGCGTCGTCGCGGTTGCCCCCCGTTCGGGCGACGGCTAGCCTTCGGAAAGCCCCATGGCGCGCGTCTACTTTCCCAGCAACGATCCCAAAGGCGGCCGACGCACCGCCGCGGAAAAATGGGCGCTGACCCGTCGGCTGTTCTCCTACGCCGTTCGACGCAAGTCGATGATCCTCTTGGCGACGCTCACGATGCTCGTGGCGGGCGCCACCGAGACCGGTCCGATCTTCCTCGCGAAGGCCTTCGTCGAACAAGTCCTGTTTTCGTCGAAGGGACTGGAAACGACGTCCGACGCGGCCGGGCGTGCGGTCCTCGTCACGACGCCGGACGGCCCGCGCCTCTTCAAGGAGACGCCCGAGCGCTCCACCTTCGTCGAACAGTCTCGAGAGGCGGCGAACGTCGCTCTCGACAAGGGACTCGCCGACGGAGGGTTCGCGGCGACGTTCGGCAGGAGCATCACGTCGGCGTTCGGCCTCACGCCCGACAGCCGTACGACGAGCGTCGTCGCGATCGCGATTCTCATCCTCGTCGTATCGCTGTTCGCCGCCGCCGCGTCGTATGCGAACGCGTACATCGGCGTCACGTTGGCCTCCCACACGGTCAACGACATGCGCACCGACATGTTCGAAGGCCTGATGAACGCGTCGTTGGCGCGTTTCAGCCGAGAGAAGACGGGTGATCTGATCGCGCGTTTCAACACCGACGCGGAGCAGATGCGCCTGGCCGTCGGTGTCGTGATTCAAGAACTTTTCCTGCAGCCCATCCTCGTCGTTTTCGGGGTTGCGGCGGCCCTTTGGGTCAGCCCGACCCTCGCCGCGTGCGCCTTCCTCGTCCTCCCCTTGCTGGCGATTCCCATCGTCGCGCTCGGTCGCAAGATGAAGAAGCGGATGCAGGAGGGACTGACGGCCCGTTCCGATGCGAGCGAAATCTTCACCCAAACCGTCGACGGAATCGCGACGGTCAAGTCTCAGGGGATGGAAGACCGTCGGATGACCGCGCTCGCGACGGCGACCGAAAGCATCCAGAAGACCGAAGTCAAGATCGCCCGCACCCGCGCCAAGGGGAAGGCACTGACCGACATTTCCTACGGGCTCGCACTCGCGGCGACCCTCGGCGGAGGCGGCTTCATCGTCGCGAGCGGTTGGATCACCACGTCGCCCGGCGAATTCATCGGAGTCCTCGTCGCCGTCGCAACCATCTTCCGCCCCGTGAAGCGCATCGGCGATGCGTGGCAAACATGGAATCAGGCACTCGCGGGGGCGGAGCGCCTCTTCGAGATCATCGACGCCCCGGTCGATCCGGCACTCTCCGGTTCGACGGCGTCGATCGGCCCGCTCACGCGCGGCGTCGCGCTGCGCGACGTCCGCTTCGCCTACCCGGGTGCTCCCGACGAAACCGTCCTGCGCGGCGTCTCCATCGAGATCCCCGCGGGCAAGACGGTCGCGATCGTCGGTTCTTCGGGCGCGGGCAAGAGCACCATCGTCCAACTCCTGATGCGGCTCTACGACCCCACGGCGGGAGACGTCTTTTGGGACGACGTCCCGTTGCGTGCGATCTCGAGACGGGTGCTCCTGCCGCGTATCGCGGTCGTGGCCCAACAGCCGTTCCTGTTCAACGACACGGTCGAAGCGAACATCCGCGTCGGGCGTCCGGATGCGACGAACGACGAAGTCCGCGAGGCCGCCCGACAGGCGCGCGTGGACGAATTCATTCCGCGGCTCGCCGACGGTTGGAACACGCAGGTCGGAAATCGCGGCGCGGCGATTTCGGGTGGGCAGGCGCAACGCATCACCATCGCCCGCGCCATCCTCCGCAACGCCTCGCTGCTGCTGCTCGACGAAGCCACCTCCAACCTCGACCCGGAATCGGAAGCGTTGGTGCAGGAGGCGCTGTCGAACGCGCAAAAAGGTCGCACGACCGTCGTCATCGCCCATCGCCTGTCCACCGTCGAACGGGCGGACAAGATCGTCGTCCTCGACCGCGGCCTCGTCGTCGAAGAGGGCTCGCACGCGGAACTTCTCGCTCGCGGCGGCGTCTATGCGCGCATGCATCGCCGCGGCGGCGAACCCTCCGACGGCTTGGCCTGAAATCCCGCGACGGCTAGCCTCTTTCGAGGGGATCTTTCATGCCGCGCACCGACCGACGCACCGACGAACTGCGACCCGTCACGTTCGAAACCGGCTTCCTCAGGCAGGCCGCCGCTTCCTGCGTGGCGACCTTCGGACTGACGCGGGTGCTCTGCGCCGTCAGTATCGAAGAAAGCGTCCCCGCGTGGATGGCGGGCAAGGGCCGCGGCTGGGTGACCGCGGAATACAACATGCTCCCGGCGTCCACTCCGCGACGGAAGGCTCGCGAAGGACGCAAAGGCGGCGGCATCGACGGCCGCACCGCGGAAATTCAACGCTTGGTCGGACGTGCGCTGCGCCCGATCGTCGACTTGAACGCCCTCGGCGAACGCACGCTTTGGGTCGACTGCGACGTCCTCGAAGCGGATGCCGGGACCCGATGCGCGAGCGTATGCGGCGCCTACGTCGCGTTGGCCATCGCCGCGAAGGGTTTGGTCGATCGCGGACTCCTGCGTCGCTCGCCGCTGCGCGGCGGCGTCGCGGCCGTTTCCGTCAGCATCCTCGACGGAATCCCCCACCTCGATCCGGACTACTCGGAAGACGTGGGCGGCGACGCGGACATGAACATCGTCCTCGACGATCAAGACCGGGTGATCGAGTGGCAAACGACCGCCGAGGGCATTCCGGTCACGGAGGCTTCCGTCGCACAAGCCTTCGCGGTCGCGAAGGCCGGCATCGCGAAGATCCGCGCCTTGCAGGCGGCCGCCGTTTCCGGAGCCGCACGTTGACCACGTTGTTCGTGGGAACGGGCAACCGCAAGAAGCTCGACGAGCTCCGCCGCCGCCTCGATGGTCTCGACGTGACGATCGTCACCCCCGGGGATCTTGCCGACCCTCCTCCCGCACCGGAGGAAACGACCGGGACCTTTTCGGGCAACGCGACGCAGAAGGCGCTTTATTACGCCGAGCGAACCGGCCATCTCACGTTGGCGGACGACTCCGGACTCGAAGTCGATGCGTTGGGAGGACTTCCGGGCGTCGACAGCGCGTACTACGCCGGCCATCCGTCCGACGACGGCGCCAACAACCGCAAACTCCTCGAATCCCTCGACGGAGTTCCGTTGGAACGCCGCACCGCCCGCTACCGATCCGTCCTCGTTCTCGCCGTTCCCGGGCGTGCCGTTTGGACCGCGGACGGGACGTGCGAAGGTCGCATCGGACTTTCGGCGAGAGGTTCGGCCGGATTCGGCTACGATCCCCTGTTCCTCGTAGGGGACGGGACCCGTACGTTCGGTGAACTCTCCCCCGACGAAAAGGACCGGATCTCCCACCGGGGGAAGGCGCTCGCCCTTCTCCGCCGGGACCTTCCGAGCGTGCTTCGAGACCTCTGAGCCATGACCACGGACCGTCCGCAAGACCGCATCCGCAACTTCAGCATCATCGCCCACATCGACCACGGCAAGAGCACGTTGGCCGACCGGCTCCTGCAGATCACGAAGACCGTGGCCGACCGTGAGATGAAGGCGCAATTGCTCGACGACATGGATCTCGAGCGCGAACGCGGCATCACCATCAAGGCGCGCGCCGTGCGCATGCGCTACAAGGTCGACGGCGTCGAGTACCAGATCAACTTGATCGACACGCCGGGGCACGTCGACTTCACCTACGAAGTGTCCCGCTCGCTCGCCGCGTGCGAAGGCGCCCTCCTCGTCGTCGACGCGGCCCAAGGCATCGAAGCGCAAACCGTCGCGAACACCGACCTCGCGATGCAGGGCAACCTCGAGATCATCCCGGTTCTGAACAAGATCGACCTGCCGACCGCGCGACCGATCGAAGTCGCGGAAGAGATCGAAAACGTGCTCGCCATTCCGGCGCTCGACGCGAATCAAGTGTCGGCGAAAACCGGCATCGGGATCGAGGCGTTGATGGAGACGGTCATCCGTCGCGTGCCGAGCCCGAAGGGCGACCCGAACGCCCCGCTTCGCGCCCTCGTCTTCGACGCGGTCTTCGACGACTACCGCGGCGTGATCATCTACATCCGCGTCGTGGACGGACGCGTCCAATTGCGCGACCGCATCGAACTCGCGTCGACGACGGCTCGTTACGAAGTGCTCGAAGTCGGCGCGATGACGCCGAATCAAACGCCCACCAAGTCCCTCGAAACGGGCGAAGTCGGCTACCTCATCTGCAACATCAAGAATCTCGCCGACGTCCGCATCGGCGACACGGTGCGCCCCGTCGGGAACACCGCCGAGGCGCTTCCGGGCTATCGCGAACCGCAGCACGTCGTGTTCTGCGGGCTCTATCCCACCCAACCGAACGATTTCGAGAACCTCCGCAAGGCGCTCGAAAAGCTCCATCTGAACGATTGCTCGTTCCGCTTCGAGCCGGAAACGTCCGAAGCCCTCGGATTCGGTTTCCGTTGCGGCTTCCTCGGGCTTCTGCATATGGAAATCGTGCAGGAACGCCTCGAGCGCGAGTCGGGGCTGTCGCTCGTTCAAACCGCTCCCAACGTCACCTTCGAAGTGCTCGACCGCGCGGGAAAGACGACGAAAATCAACAATCCCGCGGAACTCCCGCCCGAAGGCGACATCGAGGAGATCCGCGAACCCGTCGTTTCGCTCAACATCCTCGTCCCGGCGACCTGCATCGGTCCCGTGATGCAGATCTGCATCGAGCGGCACGGCGAGTTCAAGAAGACCGACTGGCTCTCTCCGGAACGCGTCCTCCTGTCGTTCGAGATGCCGCTCGCGCAGATCATCTTCGACTTCTACGACAAACTGAAGTCGTCGACGAAAGGCTACGGAACGATGAACTATCAGATCCTCGGCTACCGCGCCGCGGATCTCGTGAAGTTGCGCATTCTCGTCAACGCGGGCGAAGTCGACGCTCTGTCGTCGATCATCCGCCGTTCGGACGCGGAATCCTTCGGCCGCCGTCTCCTCATGAAGTTGCGCGAAGAAATCCCCCGGCACATGTTCGAAGTGCCGCTGCAGGCCGCGATCGGCGGGCGCATCATCGCCCGCGAAACGATCAAAGCCTTCCGCAAGAACGTCACGGCGAAGTGCTACGGCGGCGACATCTCGCGCAAGCGCAAGCTGCTCGAGAAGCAGAAGGAAGGCAAGAAGCGCATGA
>JAFMJN010000118.1 GCA_017853435.1 Planctomycetota bacterium
CGTCTTCGGAGGATTCGCCGTCGCCGCGACGTCTTTCTTCAATGCGGCGAGACCTTCCGTACCGAGCACGTCGGGGACGGCGAGCACCCACGGAGTGTCTTTCGCGGAGCGCGCGATCGCGTCGCCCGCCGCCGTCGCGAGATTCGTCGCCCATCCGAGGTGTTCTTCGGCGGATGCGATCGCTACGGGATCGTTCTTGGCCGCGTATTTCGGAAGCCACGCGACGAGCGTCCCGGTCGCGGACGGTGGGATCCCCTTCGTTCCACGATGAAGCAGGCGATCGACGACGGCGCGACTCGGATCGTCGAGATCGAGGGCGGGATGGGGGAGCCGATCCGTATCCACGCTCGCACGCACGTCGCGGATGGACGGCTTGGAGATGCGCCACGCGCCTTGCCCCGTCGCGAAACCGACGTGACCTTCGACGGGTTGGCCGTCGGGCATTCGGTAGCAACCGACGTACACACCGTCGACGATCGCCGACACTTCGCACCCGTCGATGCGGATTTCGACATCCACGAAGGTGCGCTGTTCTCCGAAGTCGACGTACTTGGACGGATACGCGCCGGGGAGAGCGCCCTCGCGTTCGCGGAGTCCGCGCAACGACGTCTGGACGCCCTTGATCTTGACCGCATCCTCCTTCGCTCCGATCGAATAGAGGAAGTCGCCCATCGTGAGATCGAGGCGCACTTGCCGATCGCGACGCACGCTTCCGACCACGATCGACCCCGAGACGTACGACGTGAGTGCGGCGACGCGGAAGCGGATGACATGGTGCCCCGGGGCCATCCACGCCCGCGAACGGGCGTACGCATGGATCTGCGCGGCGTTGCGGTCGGTGTCTCCTGTGCCCTCCTTCGGTTTCGAACGGCCGACGACGAGGTCGCCTTCCGGCGTGTCGTACCAAAGACCTTTCGCGCGACGCTCTTCGTAGCCCGAAAGATCGTCTTCGAGGAATCCGCCGATGATGAGCGGCTCGGCGGGTGGATCGATCGGAAGTGTCGTCGCCGGACGGCTCTCCGCGCGCCGCGCGAGGGGGACGCCGCCGATGCGGTCGCCGATCCGCGCCGCGTCGGAAAGAAGGGCGCGATGGGCGTCGAGGTCCGCGGCGGTTTTTGCAGCGGCTTGGAGCGCGTCGGCCCACGCCGCGACCGGCGCGAGCGCCCGCTTCAATTCGGACGGCGGCGCCGTGGCCGCGTCGCCGCGACGGGCGGCGAGCTCGGCTTCCACGAGCCAGGCGCCTTCGACCTTCCCGGCCTTCTTGCCGACGGCGATCCACGTTTCCGCCGCATCTCGCGGAAACTCGTCCGCGATCAACGCCCACGTCAGGGCGAGAAGCGCTTCCTTCGTGCGGCCCGCTTCCGAAAGCAACAGTCCCGCTTCACGCGCGTGATCTTGCCCGAATTGCGGTTCGGAGCGGTCGCGATCGTCGTTCCACGTCGGACCGTCGAGAACGAGTTCCTGCAAGTCGGGCCCCGGGACCTTCTTTTCGAAACGCGCCGTCCAGGGAGCCCGGTTCTGCCAGTAGAAGCCCTGAAGGAAGGTGCCGAACTTCTTCGAGAACTCCTTCAGGTCCTTGGGGCGCCCTTTTTTTCCGTCGCAGAACGCCGCGGCGAAAGCGGCGGGATTCGCGCCCTGCCCTTTGGCGCACGCTTCGAACCAAGCGGGAAGTCGATCCGCGAAGAGCGGCGGGGCGTCGTCGGATTCGTTCCAGTACTTGAGATAAACCCAAAGCGCGTAGCCCGCGGTGTAGTTGTCCCGGTAGTCGTCGATCGTGCCTTTGAGCAGTTTGGTGAAGTTCTCTTCGGCGCCGTATCCCTTGATGAACGCGCGTTCGACGGTCCCGAACGACATGTGCCCATCGACGAACTCGAGTTGAGCCGCGAATCCGTAGGCACCGCCCGTCCACGAAGCCCGTCCTTCGACGGCCCACGAGGGGATGCCGGGAAGGAGGGCGCCGTCGAAACGGTGCGTGAGCTCGTGGGTCAAGGTGTGGCCGATGCCCTCGATGGTTCCGACCGAAAACTTCACCGTCGTGACGTCGCCCGACTGGAAACCCGCGGCCCACCAATACGGAACGCCCTCCGCTTCGAGACCCGAGGAGCGAGGAACGACGCGGATCAAACCGGGACGCCCGACGAACGGGTCTTTGCCGTACCACGCGACGAGACGCGCGTGATGCAGCTCGACCGTCTTCGCAATGCCGAGCAAGGTTTCATGGCCGCAGGTCGTTTCGATGCGGTAGAGGCCGTTCGGCGAAATCGCGATTCCCGGATCGGACCAGTCGTTGTGCGCCGCCGTGTACGCCGCGCGTTCCGCCGGGGTCATCGATTCGAGGGCTTCGACCGTGAGCGCCACCTGCTTCGGGCCCGCCATCGACGTGCGCGCCCGCGCAAGTCCTGCGCGAGCCGCCATGCCGACGGCGGTCAAATTCGGCGGCGGCGGGCCCTTCAGATCTTTGAATCCCGCTTGGGCGGCGAAGCCGAGCAGGTTGCGCGCGAAGCGTGCCGCGAGATGCGGCTTGCCGTCCGCGAGCGCGCGGTCCATTTCCTCCTTCAGAGCCTGAAGGATCGGTTTCCATTCGGGGGTGAAGACCGTCGCGTCGGTGAGCGATTTCCCGTATTTCGTCCGCAGGGAAGGGGCTCCCGCGAGAAGCGGATCCGCGAGGCGCGCGCAGAGTCGCGCGATCAACGGACGCACCGCGGGGTCCGCCAACGCCGCCGATTTCTCGCGCAGCACGGCGGCGAGGGCCGCGGCGGCTTCGGCGCGTTTCGGTCCGAGAGCGGCGGCCGTCGGCTCGAGTTTGCCGAGCACGGATTTCAGGTCTTCGGGCAATCCGCCCTTGTCGTCCATGAGTGCGGGGACGGCGAAGCGGAGCGCCGACCAACGGGCCTCCGGATCCGTCGCGCAGGCGGCGGCGAACTTGATCCATAGATCGCGTCGCGACGTGTCGAACGCCAAGGCGTCGAAGAGGATCTTGGAGGCTTCCGCCGCCTTGCCTTCTTTCGAGGCGGCCGCGGCGGCATCGACCATGCCGGGCGGAGCGGGGGCCAATACGAACTTGGGGTCGCGAGGCAACGGATCCACGGGGACCTGTGCGACGACGATGCAGGTGAGGAGAGCGGCGACGGCCGGGCGCATGCGCGCAAGCCTAGTCGGCGGGGGCGGGAGTGACCACCAACGTTCCCGTCAGGCGGTCGTAGAAGGTGCGCGCCAGCGGATTTCGCATGAGATCGAAGGTGACGAGCAGGACGAGCACCGGCAGCAGCATCGACGCGACCGGGATGATGGCGGGCAGGAGCACCAACGCTCGTAGGTATTCGCGGCCGATCGCGGTTCCGAGCGCCGGGAAACGGCCGTCGTCGAGATTGCGGACCGTGAGCCGCATCATGGATTTGCCCGGGGTCGCTCCGGTGCGTGCCAGCAGAAGGGCGGAGACGAGGGGTAGGACCGCCATCACGACGAAGGCCAACGTGACGCCGACGAGCAGAGACGGGAATTCGATCGCGAGTTCTTCGGGAGTCAGTTGCCCCAACTTTCCGAGTTCGGGCAAGCCGCGGCGCGTCCCGAGCATCAGCGCCATGAGCACGAGGCTCATGCCGATCACGAGATCCACTCCGAGAGCCGCGAACCGCGCCCACGGGTGCGCCGGTTTCAGGGACGTACGCGCCTCGTCCTCCATCAGGAGCCCGAGGGAAGCACTTCCTGCGGAAGCGCGAAACGGACGTTCTCTTCGATCAGGACGGCTTCTTCCACGTCGCGACCGCCGAAGTCCGAACAGAGACGTTCGATGAGTTCGCGAACGAGATTTTCCGGCGCCGACGCGCCCGCGGTGACGAGTACCGACGCGACGCCGTCGAACCATTCGGGCTTCAACCCGTCCTTGTCCGAGACGAGATGGGCGCGCGTCCCGTGTTGGATCGCGACTTCCTTGAGACGTTGACTGTTGGACGAGTTGTCGGAACCGATGACGAGCACCAAGTCGCAGCGCGGCGCCAGTTGTTTGACCGCCGACTGACGGTTCTGCGTCGCGTAGCAGATGTCGTCCTTCGCGGGCGTGTCGGCCGTCGGGAATCGGCGGCGAATGGCGGCGAGGATTTCGGCGGTGTCGTCGACCGAAAGCGTGGTCTGCGTCAGCACGGCGACGCGCGCATCGTTCGGAAGGGGAAGTTTCGCCACGTCGTCGACCGACGTCACGAGGAGCATGCGCTCGGGAGCTTCTCCCATCGTGCCTTCCACCTCTTCGTGGCCGTCGTGGCCGATCATGAGGATGGTGTAGCCCTCCTTGGCGTAGCGGATCGCTTCGACGTGGACTTTCGCGACGAGGGGGCACGTCGCGTCGATGATGCGCAGGCCGCGTGCGGACGCGTCGTCGCGCACGGCGGGCGACACTCCGTGGGCGCTGAAGATCGTGACCGCACCCGACGGCACCTGATCGAGCTCGTCGACGAAGATCGCGCCGCGACGGCGCAACCCTTCGACGACGTGCAGATTGTGGACGATCTCCTTCCGCACGTAGACCGGCGGATTGAAGAGGTCCAACGCACGTTCGACGATTTCGATCGCGCGTTCGACGCCGGCGCAAAAGCCGCGGGGGCTGGCGAGATAGACCTTCATGGCCCGTGAAAGTAGCACGCGCGGACGGGGTCCCGTGCGCTAGGATCCCCCATCATGACGGCCTTCGTGACGGCGGTGCTCGGTGCGGGGATGCAGGGGTGCGCCGCGGGTTTCGAACTTGCAAGGAGCTTCCCCGAGGCAACCGTCCTGTTCTTCGACGCTTCCATCGACACGGCCCGGTCCGCGGCGGCCCGCGTCAACGCGCTCGTCGGCCGCAACGCCGCCCTCGGTCGGGGGCTTTACGTCGAAGAAGACGGCGACGGATTGAAGCGCGCCCTCGACGGCTGCGGCGCGGTCTTTTCGGCGTTGCCTTATTTCCTCAATGTGGCCGCCGCCGAAGCCGCCGTGCACGTCGGGGCCCATTTCTGCGACTTGGGCGGCAATACGGGCGTCGTGAGGCGCGAACTCGCGCTCTTCGCGCGGGCCGCCGCGCGGGGCGTCTGCATCGTTCCCGACTGCGGATTGGCCCCGGGATTGGCGAACCAAACCGCGGCGCGACTCATCGACGCGATGGACGCTCCGGAGTCGGTGAAGATCCGTTGCGGCGGCATTCCCGTGAATCCGCGTCCGCCGATGAACTACCGACTGGTATTCAGCGCGACGGGGTTGGTGAACGAATACCTCGGCGTGTCCGAATGCGTCCGGGACGGCCGCGTCGTCACCGTTCCGACGTTGACGGAAGACGAAGTCCTCGATCTCCCCGAGCCGTTCGGCAGGATGGAAGCTTCGGTGACTTCCGGCGGCACGTCGCTCGCCCCCGAACGCTTCGCCGGACGCGTGCGCGACTACGACTACAAGACCGTCCGTTGGCCGGGCCATTTCGCGCAGGTCCGATTGCTGCGGGATTTGGGCCTTCTCGACGACGCTCCGCGCAAGGTCGGCCGGATATCGATCGCCCCGCGCGCCGTGACGGAAGCGTTGCTGCGAGAGCGCCTCGCCTTTCCCGACGATCGCGACGCCGTCGTGTTGCTCGTCACCTGCGAAGGTCGGGAGAACGGCGAACCCGTGGTTCGACGCGCATGGTTGCACGACGAAGGCGATGTCGCGACCGGGTTCACCGCGATGGAAAGGACCACCGCTTTCCCCGCGGTGCAGGTGCTCGTCGACGCGATCGAAGGGCGTATCGCGCCCGGCGCTTGGACCCCGGAGGCCGTCGCGGCGTCTCCGGAGTACTTCGAGGCTCTCGCGTCCCGTGGGGTCCGTCTCAGTTTTTCGTGAGGTCGGCGGCCACCGCGCGGGCGAAATCGCCGAGCGACGGATCGCGAGCCCCCATCACGAGAACGAGAGATTCCGCCCGCGGGAGTGCACGCACGGCATGCGTGAAGAGCGCGCGATCCGGCAGGTAGCGGGCGTCGACGCCGCGTGCCGAAAGATCCGCGCAGAGATCGGCGGACGAGATGTCCTTCGTCGCCGTGCCGCCCGCGAAGAAGATTTCCGGGAGGAAGAGGACGTCGCCCGCGCGCAGCGAGGCCGCGAAGGCGTCGACGAGGTCCTTGCGGAAGTTGCGCGTCGGAGCGTAGCCGTGGGGTTGCCAAAAGGCGACAACGCGTCGCGGACCCAAGGCGGCGGTCGAAATGGCGGCGGCGAGCTTCGCCGCGTTGTGGGCGAAGTCGTCGACGACTTCGAATCCGTTCCCCGACCCGAGACGTTCGAACCGACGGGCTACGCCGTGGAATCGCGAGAGGCCTTCGGCCGCCTTGCGAAGGTCGCCGCCGAGTTCGGCGACGACGGCGAGAGCCGCGACGGCGTTGTCGACGTTGTGGGCTCCCGGCACGGGCAGGGTGACCCGGATCCCGGCGAAGAAGAAGCGGCTGCCGTCGGGCAGGAGTTCGACGGAAGTGGCGTGGAGGGACGTCGACGCGTCACCGAAGGTCACGGCCCCTTCGCGGAGGGGATCGAGGGCGCGATCGCGGGACAGAAGCACGCGTGCCTTGGTGCGCCGTACGCATTCGCGGAAGACTTCGAGGATCTCCGCTTCGGGGTGGTGATCGCGCTGAAGATTGAGCAGGACGGTCATCGACGGTTCGTAGAGGGCGCAGGACTTGTCGGACTCGTCCGATTCGACGACGAGCGGCCCGGTGCCCGCCCACGCGTTGCCGCGTGCTCCGTCGATGCGCAGGCAGGCGAGGTCGCCTCCCGACACCACGCCGGGATCCATCCCCGCGGCGCGCAGGGCTTCGAAAATCATCGCGACGGTGGTCGACTTGCCGCTGGTTCCCGTCACCGCGATCGCGCGACGCGATCGCACGAGTGCGGCGAGCCACTCGGAGCGATGCGCCATCGGGACGCCTTCGGCACGGGCGCGGGCCAAATCGGGAATGTCGGCTTCGACGGCGGTCGAATACACCACGAGCGACGCCCCCGTCACGCCGCGGCCGTCCTGCGGGTAGAGCGCGATCCCCAGTTTCAGGCAGCGCGTGCGTTCCGGATCGGAGGGGTTGCGGTCGAAGGCGCGATCGCTGCCGGAGGTCGCGCCTCCCGCCATCGCACGCAGGTGGGCGAGCGCGCTCATCCCGGTGCCGGCGACGCCGACGAAATGGATGCGCGACGCGGAGTCGCGGACGAGGCGGTCGAGGACGGCGGGGGCGACGGGCGTCGTGTCCATGCGCGGTCATGATGCCGGGTCGCCGAAGCGGGGCAAGCGGCGCGCGCGGCTTGCTAGATTCCGCGGGTGACCGCCCAACGCCTCGAGATCCTCCATCGGGACGACGACATCGTCGTGGTCCTGAAGCCGTCGGGACTCCTCTCCGTCGCGTCGCCCGGTGCCTCCGGAACGACCGTGGTGGAGGCGTTGCGTCGTATGGGGGTTTCCGCGCTCCCGGTCCACCGCCTCGACCGCGACGTCAGCGGGGTCATGGTGCTCGGTTGCCACGAGGGCGCACGCGCGACGTTGGAGAACGCGTTTCGTGCCCGCTCGGTGGAGAAGCTCTACTGGGCGTTGGCACAGGGGCGGGTGAAACCCGGGTCGGGCACGTTCGATTGGCCGATCGAGGACCGAGGAGCCGACGCGGCGGTGTCCGCGCGCGGGAAGCCCGCGGTCACGAAGTTCCGGACGTTGTCCCATGCCGGGCCCTGCACGGAACTCGAAATCGACCTGCTGACGGGTCGCTACAACCAGATCCGGTTGCATTTCGCCCACGCCCGCTTCCCTTTGGTCGGCGAGCGCAAATACGC
>JAFMJN010000119.1 GCA_017853435.1 Planctomycetota bacterium
CGGCCCGGGGTTTCGGGAAATTTCACCCGCGGACGCCGAACATGCTAGGCCGAATCAACCGCGGCGGATAGTCGACTTTTAACGACACCGTCGGATCACCCCTGCATCGTCGGACGCACGAGCGTCGTGCGCGACGCACGCTCGCGCTTGCGCCCGACCCACGCATGAAGAAGGGATGCGACGAGAACGAGGGCACCACCCACAAGTCCCCATGTCCCAACACGTTCGCCGTGGAAAAGCCACGTCCAAACCGGGTTCAATGCGGGCTCGAAGAACAGCAGGATTGAAACTTCGAGGGCCCCGAGTTTCGCGATCGCGCGCGTCGTCAGGACGTAGGCGAGACCGATCTGAATCACGCCCAAGTAGAGCAGCAAGAGGAGATCGCCCCACGAGAGCGCGGGAAATCCACCGAGAAACGGAAGGACCGCGAGCGCGGCGATGGCGTTGCCGACGACGACGGAAGGCGCCGCGCCTCCCGACTTTCCGAGGCGCCTCAAGGCGACCAGCGTGATCGCCCATGTGACGCCGGAGATCGCCGCGAGCACGTTGCCGCGCAACGGATCCGGGGCCGTGCTTTGCCCGCCGGGGGTCCCCGCGAACAACAGCGCGGTTCCCGCTCCGACGAGCACGAGGATCGGGACGTCGTCGCGCCGCACCTTCTCGCGGAGGAGCCAAGGCGAGAGCAGCAGGAGCCAGACGGGGGCGGTCATCTGCAGGAAGATCGCCGAGGCGCCCGTCGTGTATCGGTTCGCCATCACGTAGGTCAGCAGCGTCGCGGCGTAGGCGCAGCCCGCGAGAACGTCGGCTCCCCGCGGAAGGCGGCGCGCCGCGGGTTCGAATGCGAGGATGGCGACGACGGCGATCATCGATCGCAGGCCGCCGATCACGGGCCCCGAGAGCGACAACGCCTTGATGGCCGCGCTTCCCGTCGAGAAGAGCAGCGCCGCGAGGATCACCTGTCCGCGTGGCCCCATTCAGCGCCTCGGGCCGGATTCGGTCGGGCCACGCCACGCACACAGGCCCTCGCGAACGTTGTGGACGTCGCGCCGCCCCTGCCAAATCAGGTAAAGGCTCGCGTCCATCGACCGGACGCCGTGCTCGCAGTGAACGTAGAGCGGCCCGGGGAGATCCATCACCTCTTCGAGGCGGTCGTCGAGTTGCTGCAGCGGCACGAGGACGGCACCGGGGATCCGGCGGCCGATCCACTCCCCTTCCGTGCGGACGTCGAGAATCGTCCCGGGCGTGCCGGAGGCGAGTTTTTCGGCGAGTTCAGCACAGGTGATCTGCTTCAGAACCTTGAAGTAGTCGTCCACTTCGGCGCGGTCGGGGGGATCGGTGCGTCGCGGCATGGGCCAAGGATAACGGGCCGGGAGCGGAATCGACGATCGCCGACATTCCCGAATCGTTCGCACGGGCGAAGGACGTCCGACGGCGCTCGGGTTTCGTTAACATCCGCCCATGAACGGCATCCCGCGCAAGCCGACCCACTCCTGCCGCGTCGGCGACATCGTCGTCGGCGGCGGCGCCCCGGTCGTCGTCCAATCCATGACGAATACGGACACCGAAGACGCGGCGTCGACGGCGGCACAGGTGGCCGCTCTCGCGAAGGCGGGTTCGGAGCTGGTCCGCATCACGGTCAATACGCGGGAAGCCGCCGCGAACGTCGAAGAGATCGCGCGGCGCACCGAAGACTTGGGGGTCTCCGTCCCTCTGATCGGCGACTTCCACTACAACGGTCACATCCTTCTGCGCGAATATCCGGGCTGCGCCCGCACGTTGGCGAAGTACCGAATCAACCCGGGCAACGTCGGTCGTGGTGCGAGCCACGACGCGAACTTCGCGACCATGATCAAGGTGGCGAAGGACTTCGACCGTCCGGTACGCATCGGCGTCAACGCCGGGTCGCTCGATCCCGACCTGCTCGACGATCTCATGGATGCCAACGCGAAGAAGGCCGACCCCGAAGATGCGGAATCGGTGCTCGTCGAAGCGATGGTACAGAGCGCCCTCCGCTCCGCGGAAGCCGCGGTGGCGTTGGGGCTGCCGGAGTCGAAAGTCATCTTGTCGGTGAAGGCGTCGAAGGCGCCGCACATGATCGCGGCGTATCGTTCGCTGTCGTCACGCTGCCGTCTCCCCCTCCACCTCGGCCTGACGGAAGCGGGAATGGGAGCCAAGGGAATCATCGCGACCTCCACGGCGCTGTCGATCCTCTTGGCGGACGGCATCGGCGACACGATCCGCGCGAGCCTCACGCCCGAACCGGGCGGCGACCGCACCGAAGAGGTGAAGACCTGCCAACACATCCTGCAGACTTTGGGGCTGCGGTCGTTCATGCCGTCGGTGACCGCCTGCCCCGGATGCGGGCGCACGACGTCGACGTTCTTCCAGGAACTCGCCCAGCGGATTCAGGGCTACCTCGATATCCGCATGCCCGTTTGGCGAAAGGAACGCGCGGGCGCCGAAAACCTGCTCGTCGCCGTCATGGGCTGCATCGTGAACGGCCCGGGCGAAAGTCGCGCGGCGAATATCGGCATTTCCCTGCCGGGAACGGGCGAAGATCCGAAGGCGCCCGTCTACGTCGACGGCAAGTTGGTGAAGACTCTGCACGGTCCGGGAATCGCGGACGACTTCACGGCGATGGTCGAAGACTACGTCGTTCGCACCTACGCACCACGCGGAGGCTAAACTCCTCCGATGGACACGCGCGTCGATCCGACGGTCAACCGCTACTGCGATCGACCCTTCCGACAGATCACTTTTCTGTCGGACGGGACGGCGGTGTGCGCATGCATCGACGCGGGAAAGACCAACCCGCTCGGCAACTTGAGGACGCACGACTTCGACGCCATCTGGAACGGCCCCGCCTACGCGGGACTCCGGCAGGCCACACTGACGGATATCGACTCGGTTCCGATTTGCCGCAACTGTCCGAACCGCATCGCGAGTCCGCCCGCGGACGCGCGTCTCGCGGGGTTGCCGAAGCCGAAAGCGCTCTACCTCGAATCCGTCGCCGCATGCAACCTCGCATGCCCGGGGTGCGATCGCGACTCGATCGAAGGCAGTCGCGACGGGCGCCTCGTGATGGACTGGCCGACCTACCAAAAGGCGATCGATAGTCTGTCTCCGGACCTCGAGTACATGGAGTACCACCTCGGCGGCGAGAACTTCATGCACCGCGAATGGCCGCGCATGATCCGCTACGCCAAGGAGAAGAACCCGCGCTGTTTCGTCTTCACGTCGACGAACGGTCACTACTTCCGGACGGCCAAGGAACGCGAGGAATTCGCGACCTGCGGGCTCGACGGCGTCGTCTTTTCGATCGACGGTGCGACGCCGGAAACCTACGTCAAATACCGCGTCCGCGGCGATTTCAATCGCGTCATCGACAACCTTCGCGGGTGCGTCGAAACCCGCAACCGCCTCGGCCGCAAACATCCGATCATCGTCTGGCGCTACATCCTCTTCCGTTGGAACGACACGAAGGAGGAAATGGACGCCGCCCGGCGCATGGCGCGCGAGATCGGCGTCGATGCACTCGCATGGCACCTGAATGTCGCGGATGACGGAATGTCCTCGGAGCGGTACAAGATCGGAAGTCCCGCGCTCGAAGAGATTCGTCATGAGTTGTGGGACACGCTGCAGACCAAAGTCCCCCTCATCGCCGAACCTCCATCCACGTGACCCGACGTACTCTGCTCCTCCTCGTTCTCGCCTCCGTCGTCGTGGGCGGGGCGTTGCGGGGGTGGGGGCTCTTCTACGGGCTCGACGAACGGGTCGCCGGCATCGCCGTGGGTCCGATGGATCTGCGACCCGACGAGCACTTCTATCGGGAGGCCGCGCGCGCCTTCGACACGGGCAACTTCCGCCCCCCCCACGACGCCTACCCGTCGCTCGCTTGGTACAGCGCGTACGGGGTTCTGAAGACGGGCTGGTGGATCGAGCGCCTTATGGGAGGCACGCGCCCGTTCACCGCGTGGCTCGACGAT
Organism: Planctomycetota bacterium; assembly: GCA_017853435.1. Taxonomy (GTDB): domain Bacteria; phylum Planctomycetota; family CAIWVZ01; genus CAIWVZ01. The sequence goes on from JAFMJN010000119.1 coordinate 3,987, forward strand.
CTTCGCGCGTCGCACGGAGCGCTCCGCGTCTGGTCGTGGCTCTGCGGAACCGCGACGATCGCCCTCGTCGCATGGTTCGCTCACCGTCTTCGAGGAGACGTGGCGGGGGTGATCGCGGGGGGATTTTTCGCCGTCGCGTTTCTACCCGTACGTGACGCCCACGCGGGAACGCTCGACGTACCCGCGGCGTTGGTCACGCTGATCGCGATCATCGCCGTCGATGCCGCGGCGCGCGACGGCACGCGACGGGCGATGCTTCGGGCGGCGGTCGCCATGGGCGTCGCGACGGCATGGCGGTGGCTGCCCGCGGGGCTCGGCGTCGCACTGGCGTACGCGATTCTCGGCGGCCCACGGGAGACCGCCGGGACGTTGGGAAGAAAGATCGTGCGATGTCTGGTCGCAGCCGGCGTCGCCGTCGTCACGGCCGCGATCTGTATGCCCCACGTATGGACGGACGTGGCGGCGTTTCGTGCGAGTCTCGCGACCCAAGCCGCATTTTCAGGCCGCATCGACGTCGATCTACTGACCCGTGTGCTTTGGATTTGGGGGACCGGACTCGACGCGGCCCTCGGCGCCGCCCTCGCGTTGGCGGGCGTCGTCGGCCTCGTGCTTCACGCGCGGCGCGTCCCCGTCCGTGGCGGCGCCCTCGCCCTCGCAACCGCCGCCCTCCTGCTTCCGCTCGCGGCCGTCCCGCTGAATTTCTTCCGCTACCTCGAACCGGTGTTGCCGCCGATCGTCATCGGGGCCGCGATCCTCGTCACCGATCTCATGGACGCGACGCCGCGTCGCGCGCGCCTCGTCGGGGTCTTCGCGTTCGGGTGGTTGGCGGTCGACCCCGCGTGGCGCTCCGTAGAAGCGGCGGCGCTCTACGCGACGCCCACGACGAGTGGGCAGCTCGCGGCATGGTGGCGACGCGAAGGAGGCGGGTCGAAAATCTCGAGTCCCGCCGACAGGGGTCTCGAAGGTATTCCCGCTTCCGCACTTCTCGGATTCGATCCCGTCGCGTGGGAAGCCGAGAAGACGCCGTGGTTCTTGGTACTCACCCGCGGAGGCAACGGCGTGACCGACTGGATCGGTCCCGTGTCACCCGTACTCGCCCGAGATCCCGCGTGCCGTCGCGTCGCGACGTTCACGGGATTCGAACCCGGCGGGCACCGCGTCGCGGCCTTCGAAGCCCTCGATCGCACGGACTACCCGTGGCGCCGATTCGACCGTGTGGTGCGCCCCGGCCCCGACATCGAAGTGTGGAAGGTGGATCCTTCCGTACGAGGGCTCGTACCGCCCGCCCCGTCGTTGCGGTTCGATCCCGACGTCGGCCGCGGCCGCATCGTCGTCGAAGGGGCCGCTCCGCTTTGGCCGTTGGCCTACGTCTTGACGGTCGACCGCGAACCCCCGATTCCGGGGGTACCGCCGATCGACGGGATCGTCGTGTCGCCCGCGGCCCCTTGGATGGACGTTCCCGCATCGTTCCCGGCCGGGCGCTATTCCGCGTCGGTGCGGGCACGGCTCCCGGCGAGCATGGGACCGTCGTCCCCCGCCGTCGGCATCCAACTCCGCTGACGGACCGTTTCCGCCCTCGACGGACGGGACGTCCTTCGGATCCGTGAACCCCATCGATCCCCGAGCCGTTCACCGACGAAGAAGGACCCGCAGTGCCGTCGGCGCTCTCCCTTCTCTTACTTCCGATCCATCGACCTCCTCGACACTTCCCATGAGCCACCCCTTCGTCCCCCGAGCCGCGAGCCGTCGATTCATTCCGTCGCGAGCACCCTTGGGCGTCGGCTTCGGCGCCGCGCTGATTCTGTCGACGTCCGTCCTCGCTCAAGACACCCGACCCGCATCACGTCCCGACGCGGTCGATCGGGCGATCAACGACGCCGAAACGGTGATCATCACCGCGACCCGCACACGCAAGTCGCCGCTCGACGTCCCCGCGACGACCTGGACCGTCGACGTCGCCGAACTCGAGAAAACCCGACCGGTTCGCAGTCTCTCGGACGCCCTCGAAGACGCTCCGAGCATCCACCTGCAGAAGACGTCGCATATCCAGAATTCGCCGTTCATTCGCGGCCTGACGGGCTACCACACGCTGCTCATGGTGGACGGCATCCGGCTGAACGACTCGGTGCTGCGAGCGGGCCCCAACGACTTGTGGGGTACGGTCGATCCCCATTCGATCGGTCGCATGGAAGTCGTCTACGGCTCCTCTTCGGTGCTCTACGGCTCCGATTCGATGGGCGGCACGGTGAACCTCCTGCCGAAGTCCCGACTCGAGCGCGGCGAAACCTCGTCATGGGAGCGACGCGTTTCGATCACCTATCAATCGGCGCTGAACGCCTTCGACAACCGCGGTGAACTCGAAGGAAACATCGGTGGCGAATTCGGCTGGTTCGTCGGCGGGACGATCGCCAACTACGGCAACGTCCGGGCGGGCGGATCTCTCAACGAACAACCGAAAACCGGATACGACTTGAACGCGTTCGACGGTGTCTTCGACTTCGCCTTGGACACACGTTGGAATTTGCGGCTCATCGGACAATCCGTCGAAGTCGACGATGCGATGCGCACGCATCAGACGTCGTGGGCGAAATCCTGGCAAGGAACCACTATCGGGACCGACAAGCAGCGAAGGTTCGACTTCGGCCGCGATCTCGTCGGTCTTTCACTTGACGGCCAAAAGCTCGACGGTGCGATCGACCACATGAAGGCGACCGTCTCCTACCAGAACTATCAGGAAGACGGCGATCGAATCCGCGCCAACAATCAACGCAACGTCGACGGGTTCGACGTCGACACGTGGGGACTCGCGTTCCAGTTCGACAAGAAAATCGGCGACCACGCCCTGACGTTCGGAGCGGATTGGTACCGCGACTCGGTGGACTCGTGGAGATTCAACTACGCGGCGAGCGGCGCCCTCGCTTCGGTGGGAATCCAAGGCCCCGTCGCCGACGACGCCGCCTACGACCTCGGCGGGCTTTTCATCCAAGACGCGTGGGCGCTCAATCCATCGTTGTCCATCATCGGCGGAGTTCGGGCGACCTACGCCGCCGTCGACGCCGACCGCGTCGCGTCGTCGTCCGCTTCGAGCGCGACTCCGATCTCTTTGGACGACGACTGGTTCGCGGTCGTCGGGTCGCTCCGCGCCGTCGCCAAGATCGACGAAAATCGCTCGCTCTACGGCGGTTTCTCCCAAGGATTCCGTGCCCCGAATCTATCGGACCTGACGCGCCTCGACATCGCCCGCACCAACGAGCTCGAAGTGCCTTCTCCGGGATTGAGCCCGGAACACGCCAACACCTTCGAAGTGGGCGTGAAGGGTCGCGGAACGTGGACGTACGAAGTCGCCTACTACTACACGCTGCTCGACGACATCATCATCCGCCGTCCGACGGGAGTGGTGACCGGAGGCTTGACCGAAGCGGTGAAGTCGAACGACGGCGACGGGTTCGTTCAAGGCGTGGACGTCGCGACACGTTGGACCGTCGACGACCATTGGTCCCTGCGCATGACGGGCACGTGGATGGACGGCGCCCTCGATCAATACCCGACGTCCTCCCCGGTGATCGCGCGCGAACCGTTGTCGCGCATGGCGCCGTTGCAGGCCACGTTGACGGCACGGTGGACGAACGACGACGGGGCTTTTTGGGTCGAACCCACGGCGGAGTTCGTCTCCCGACAAACGCGTCTGACGACCGCGGATCGGGCCGATACCTCGCGCATCCCACCGGGGGGCACCCCCGGGTACGGCGTGCTGTCCCTCTATGCGGGTTGGCGAGC
>JAFMJN010000120.1 GCA_017853435.1 Planctomycetota bacterium
CGACGTTCAGCGCTTCCCAGGAAGGTGTTTCTTCGACGAAGATCACGTAGGGGCGCTGCACCGTCGCGAGGAACGTCACCTTCCCTTCGAAGGCCTTCGCCAACGCGGCCTGCGTCGACGTCTCGACGTCCTTGAGGGCTTTGCCGTACGCCGATTTTTCGATGTCGTCCCAAGCCGCCTTGTCCTTCGCGTGTTTCTCGACGACGGGCTTCACGCGGCGCTCGAAATCGGTCTTGCGCACCCAACCGCCCTCCTTCGACGCCTGTTCGAGCATCGAGAGGTGGGCCTTGCGGATCGCGTCGCGTTCGTCGGTGGTCATCCAACGGGCCGACGAGTAGGCTTCGAGTTCGTTGCCGTACTTCACCTCGGCCCGATACGCGCGGGCCTCGGCGTTGTCCTTGTCGAGCTTCAGGACCTCGTCCCAGGCGTCCGCTTCGGCCGTACGCAGCGCGGTCACGGCCTCCGACGGCGCCCCCTTCGTCTTCCAGGCTTCCGCTTCGGATTGGAACGCCTTCGCCAACGCGACTTGTCCGGACGCGCCCGGCGCGGCCGCCTTCTTCATCTCGGCGATGCGCGCCGCGGCGTCGAAGGTCGGAGCCTTCGGGGCCTCGGGTTGCTTCGGCGCGGTCGTCTCCGTGGGAGTCGCTTCGACCGGCTTGTCGTCCCCGCCGAGCATGAACATCAACGCCACGACGACCACCGCACCGCCGATTCCGGCGATCAGCGCGATCGGGGGCTTCTTCGGGGCTTCGGCGGCGCGCGGGGCGCGTGCCACCGTCGTCACCGGCCGGGCGGTCGGCTTCGGCGCCGGCTTGGCGGTCGGCGGGTCGTTGGGAGTGGACTTCGGGTTGATCCGCGGGCGTTCGTTGTCGCTCATGGCACCCGGAACGTAGCACGCGCGCGTCCCGCCGCGGAGGCGGGGCGCGCGCGTTTCGGGGGGCGACGGATCAGCGGGAGGCGAGGGCCGTGCGGAAGGCCGCCGTGAGGGCGGGAACGACCTCCGTGACGTCGCCCACGATGCCGTAGGTGGCCACCTTGAAGATGGGGGCTTCGGGGTCGCGGTTCACCGCGACGATGACGCGGCTCGTCCGCATGCCGGCGAGGTGCTGAATGGCGCCCGAGATGCCGCAGGCGATGTAGAGCGACGGGGCGACCGTCTTGCCCGTTTGGCCGACTTGGGCGGCGTGATCGATCCACCCGGCGTCGACGACGGCGCGCGAGGCACCGACGGCGCCGCCGAGCACGGCGGCGAGGTCCTGAAGGGGCTTGAAGCCCTCGGGGCCGCCGAGTCCGCGACCACCGCTGACGACCACGTCGGCCTCCGAGACGTCGAGGGTGCCCGTCGCGTTGCCGACGACGGCTTCCGCGACGGCACGGGCGAGCGACGCGTCGAACGTCGGGACGACGGCTTCGCACGGAACGGTCTTGCCCGCCGTCGGGGCGGCGGCTTCGAAGGCTTTCGGACGGACGGTGACGACCGCGGTCTCGGTCGTGATCGCGACCGTGCTGACGACCTTGCCGGCGAGGACGGGCCGGACGGCGACCATGCGGCCGTCCGCGACGCGGACTCCGGTGCAGTCGGCGGCGTAGCCCGCGCCGAGTTTGGCGGCGGCGTACGCGGCGACGTCACGGCCCGCGAGCGTGCCGGCGGCGATCACCGTGCCCGCACCGACGTGCGTCGCGAGCAGGGCCAAGGCGCGACCGTGACCTTCGACGGTCGGTCGTGCGAGAAAGCCTTGGTCGACGACGACGGCGCGATCGGCGCCGTGGGCGCCCGCCGTGGGCGCGAGCGCGGAGACGCCGGAGCCGGTGACGGCGGCGACGACGTCACCACCGCAGGACGCGGCGAGGGCGCGGGCGCACGCGAGGGCTTCGAGGGAGGCGCGACGGAAGGCACCGTCTTTGACTTCGAGCCAAACGAGGATTCCGGGTTTCATGGCAGCCTCAAATCACCTTGGATTCGTTGCGGAGGAGGTCGATCACGGGGGCGACGGCCGCAGCGCCGTTGCCCACGATGCGTCCCGCGGGGCGTTCCGCCGGAGGCGCCATACCGACGACGACGGTGGCGGCGGCCGCGGTTCCCGTCGTGGATGTCAGAGGCTTCTTGCCCGCCGCCATGATTTCCTTGAGGCCCGCCTGACGGGGCTTGTTCAATCCCTTGTCAGCGGTGAACACGCAGGGGAAGGCACCGCCGATTTCCTCGCGACCGCCTTCGATCTCCCGCGTCGCTTTGAACGTCGCGCCGTCGGATTCGAAGCCGACGAGGCGGGTGACGCAGGGGAGGTCGAGCAACGCCGCCAGCATCGGTCCGACCGCCGCGGCGTCGTCTTCCACCGACTGCTTACCGCACCACACAGCGTCGGTACCACCCGCCGCGGTGATCGCGTCGGCGAGAAGCCGGGCGACCGCGGAGGCGTCGAGCGCACCGTCGGCTTTGATGATCACAGCCGCGTCCGCGCCCTTCGCCAACGCCGTCTTCAGATCCTTTTGGGCGTCGTCCTTGCCGACCGTGAACACCGTCACCGTCGAACCGGGCGCCTTCTCCTTCAACTTGATCGCCTCTTCGAGGGCGAACTCGTCGAACGGATTGACGATGTACTGCACGCCTTGGGTTTCGATCGAAGTCCCTGAGGCGGCGATGACGATGCGGGTGGCGGTGTCGGGGACCCGGCACATGCAGACGGTGATTTTCATCGGAAGGGGGCGGGGAGAACCCGCGTCGTCCGCGTCCCGACGCCCGGGAGGCGGACCCCTCACGATAGGAACCCCCCGGGGGCGAGGCAACCTCCGACGATCAGGTCGGCGCGAGGACCGAACGTACCTTTCGGAGGAAGATTTCGAGAAGTTCGGGGTCGAACGCACCGGCGTCGGCACGCATCGTCGATTCCGCCTGATCCACCGTCATCGGCTGCCGATACGGCCGCATCGACGTGATGGAATCGAAATAGTCCGCGATGGTCAGAATTCGGGCGTCGAGCGGAATGTCCGTCCCCGCGAGACCGTCCGGGTAGCCCTTGCCGTCCCAACGTTCGTGGTGGTGGCGAACCGCCTTGCGGATGTCGCCGAGGAAGCTGACGGGAGACAACATGTAGTCGCCGATCTCCGCATGGCGTCGGATGGTCGCGAACTCCTCGTCGGTCAGTCGTCCGGGCTTGTTCAGGATCGCGTCGTCGATCGCGATCTTTCCGACGTCGTGGAGCAGGGCCGCTTCGCGGAGCTTCTGCACGTGTTCCGCGTCGAATCCGAGTTCCGTCCCGAGGATGGCCGCGAGCGTCGCCGTGCGTTGGCCGTGTCCGATGTTGCAGCGGTCGCGTTCTTCGACGGCCCGCGCGAAACCCAACGTCGTCTCCAAGACGGCCTTCGCCATGACGCCCTGTTCGATGCGGAGGCGATCCGCCTCCCGTGCTTCGCGACGGAGCAGGCGTCGTTCGGCGACGCGCTGCAGCGCCACGAGGATTCGGTCGAACTCGAACGGCTTCTGGAAGTAGTCGAAGGCGCCCATCTTCAGCGCCTTGATCGCATACTGGACGTCGAGGTAGCCCGTGATCATGATCACCTCGACGTCGGGATCGCGTGATTTGACTTCACGCAACAATTCGATGCCGTCCTTGCCGGGCATCGCGATGTCCGTGATGACGACGTCCCAGAGTCCGCGGTCGAAGTGGGCGAGCGCCGTCGTCACGTCTTCCGCGTCGCGCACGTGGCACCCCTGCGACTCGAGGAACATCGACAACGGGCGGCGGATTCCCGGCTCGTCGTCGACGATCAGGACGCGCGTCCGTTCGGCGGCCGCGTCGTACGCGGCGTCGCGGGACGTGGCGGTGTGCGGCGGGCGGGCGTCGGCATCGGAAACGTTCGCGGTCGGGGGCATGCGGGGGGACTCCGGAAACGGCGCGACGAGTGGCGGACCGCCGATGAACGGCGCGTCCGGAAGTCTAGGTCACGGACGTGCGTTCCTCGTTCGGGACGCGTGGAGGATTGTAGGGGTCGCGTGGCGGAAAGTCACGCGCCCGGAGAGGGCGGAGCGGACGACGCGGCATGGTCCTTCAGGACGAAGGACTCGCCGAGGTAGGCCCGACGCACGGCGGGATCGGCGGCGAGGGTTTTCGGGGTCCCTTCGGCCGCGATCGTCCCGCCGACGAGGATGTACGTGCGGTCGGTGATCGCCAAGGTTTCGTGCGCGTTGTGGTCGGTGAGCACCATGCCGATGCCGCGCGCCTTCATCGCTTGCATCAGTGTTTGGATCTCTTCGACGGCCCGCGGATCGACGCCGCTGAACGGTTCGTCGAGGAGGATGACTTTCGGGTCGAGCGCGAGGACGCGGCAAAGTTCGAGGCGGCGCCGCTCGCCTCCGGAGAGCGATCCCGCGTCACGGTCGGCCAAGCGTTCGATGCCGAGTTCTCCGAGGAGGGCGCGTGCCCGCCCCTTGCGGTCGCCGCCGTCGTCCGGCATCCATTCGAGGACCGAGACGACGTTGTCGAGTACCGACATCGTTCGGAAGACGGAGGGCTCCTGCGCCAAGTAGCCGAGTCCGAGTCGGGCGCGACGGTGCACGGGTTCTCCGGTGATGTCGCGTCCGTCGAGGACGACGGTGCCCGCATCGGGGCGCAGAAGCCCCATGAGCATGCGGAAGGTGGTCGTCTTTCCGGCACCGTTCGGACCGAGCAGCCCGACGATTTCGCCGCGACCGACGCGGATGCGGACGTCGTCGACGACCCGTCGTGTGCCGAACGACTTGCGGAGCCCCTGCGCTTCGAGAACGGCGTCGGTCAACGCACGAAACCCATGCGGGCGGGCGGCCAAAAGGTCATCGTCGGAGAACCGACCAAATGATCCCCCGGAACGAACGGTGCCCACGCGCAGGACGACGCGTAGTCGGGGATGTCGTCGACGGTGCCGACTTTCGCGAGACGAACGTCGCCGGTGTTCGCGTCGAGGAGATCGAAGGAACCCGGCTTCAGGTTCCAGAGATTGCCCTCGGTGTCGACGAAACGGAATTCGCCGGCGTCCTTCACGGGGAAGGGATTCGACGGCGAGCGCGGCACGTCGGGACGATCCGAGACGGCTTCGGCGTCGCCTTCGAGGATGCGACCGTCCGCCAGCTTGATGCGCGACTTGCGCCATCCGCGGGAGTCGAGCGAGCCGCGGGGATTGTCGCCCATCATGAACCAGTGATCGTCGGGGACCTTCCACTCGGTGATGCCGTTGTCGAGGGGGCGGTAGTAGGTGTCGCGCCGAACGTCGAGGAACGCGAAGACGGCCTTCCCGCCGCGAACGCCGAAGCGTGCGCGCGCCGACGTGCCGTTGCGTCCCGGGTCCACCGGCGCCACCTCGTAGGTCGCTTCGGCCGCGATCGCACCGTCGACCCGCAACGTCATCGAACCGTCCACGTGATCGAAGGCGATCTTCGAGGGACGTCCGGCGGGAAGTCGGAATGCCGCGGCCGCTCCCTTCGCGAGGTCGTCGAATCCCAACACGAGTCGCGTGGGGGCCGATCCGCCTTCGACGCCGATTTCGGCGCGGATCGGGCGATCCGACACGACCGGATCGACGATGTCGAGGATGACGAGGTCGGTCCCCGCCGCGGGGGTCACCGTGCACGCGAGTCGAAGGTCCGCCGTGTCGTCGAACGGACCGGACTGCAGCTGCTCCTGTTCCGACGGAGCCCAAACGTCGCGACGACGGTCGTCGATGCGGAACTTGGACGCGATCCAACGATCGTCGCCTTTTCCGGCGGTCACGGCGACGGTGCCGTCGCCCGGAAAGTCGGGCGCTCCCGGGCGCACTTCCCAATTCGTGAAGAACGTCACCGCCTTGAAGGCGTCGCGTGCTTCCGGCGGCGTCACGGGATTGTTGCGGAAGATGCCTTCTTGAACGCCGTAGGGCTTGCGCGTGATCGCCCACGGCGCGTCACCGCGCTTCACGAACACTTGGCCCTTCCAAATCTTCACGCTCTCGCCCGGCATGCCGACCGTGCGCTTCACGTAGTTCATGAGGCGCGACAGCGGGTAGCGGAAGACCGTGACGGCGTAGCGTTCGGGAGGGATGCACGCGCGGTCCACGAGGAGACGATCCCCTTCGAAGAACCCGGGGCGGCCGACGATCGTGGGTTCCATCGATCCGGTCGGCACCGTGAACGTGTCGAAGTAGAACTGCTTCAGCAAGAGGGCCATCGCGATCGCGATCGCGAAGCCTTCGAGGTTCGAACGCACCACGCCCATTTCCGCGCGTTCGGGAATGTCCACCTTCTTGAACATCACGCCCTGAAGGAAGGCGCCGAGCAAGGAGATCTTCGGTGCGGTCGGGTCGGTGGGTGACGTCATGGGCGGCTCGCGGGCTCTCTAGGATGCGATGCCGAGCCTTCGCGGGGAAGGGGGGTCAACGGATCGGGCCGACGTGGGACGGCGGCCAAAGAACCGCGACGGCGCGTCCTTTGAGGTCCGCGAGCGGCACGAACGGCGTCACGGTCGATCCGACCACCTCGAAGGTGCCGGACGGGGCCGTGTGGGCGACGCCGGAGACGTCGATGAACGTGCTGGTTTCGGCGTCGCGCGTGTGGGGGTTCGGGGTTTCGGATTCGGGCGATCCCGTGCGGGTCCGCGCGTCGCCGACGCGCAGCGTCCCGTCGCGCAGATCCCGCACGGTGACGCTGCGGAAATGGCGACTGTCCGCGCTCGCGATCGGGTGATCGCCGAGCACCATGACCGCATCCTTCGGGACGTCGAACCAAGAGAGGCCTTCCGCACGCCAGTGGAGATCGCGGGCGTAGATCGGGCGACGGAATCGGCAGCGTCCCCGGGCCACGCCGAACCCCGCGGACGCCCCGCGCGTCGGTTCTCCCGACTTCGGAACGACGGAAAGCGGGTAAGCGAGGATGTCGCCGCCGTCGACGCGGAGGGTCGCGGTCATGTCGCAGGTGTCGAGGCGCACGCGCGTCGAGGATCCGGCGATGTCGGGGCAGCGCGTCCGGGCGACGATCGTGCCGTCGACGGCGAGCGTGGCGTCGCCGCCCGGCGTCAGCGTCGCGCGCACTGCGCCCGAGGCGTCGGGAAGATCGATGTGGAAGACGACCGACGCGTCCGCGTCCGCACGGATTTCCGCGCCCACGGCGACGCCCCAGACGAAACGATCGCCTCCGGTTTCGGGAACCGACGGTTCGCGTCCTTCGAGGCGGGCCGCGACGTCGGCCAACGCATCCGTCGGAGATTTTCGAAAGCGGATCAACGATTCCGACGTTTCCGACATTTCGAGCGCGAAGTCGTCGGCGAAGGCCAACCGCGGTCGAACTTCCGGCGCCGTCAGATAAAGACGATCGAACGACGTCGCGGTGAAACCGCGGAGATCGATCGGATCGACGACGGGAAGCCGCGCCAGGAACGCGTCGGTGAGCTCGCGGGGCTTGCGGAGCGGCTCCACGGCGCCCGCGCGCCACAGGGCTTCGAGGTCGAGCGGTTCGTACGGCGTGCGGACGCGCCACGCGCCGCCGCGTGCGAGGGCCACCGTTTCTCCGGGAAGGCCGACGATGCGCTTCAAAAACGCCGTCGGAGCATGGTTCGGATAGCGGAAGAGCGCGACGTCGAAGCGTTGCGGCGTGCGCCACGCCGCCGTCCGATCGATCACGACGGACTCGGCGCGATCGGCTCGGGCGGCGATGGTCGGATCCATGCTGCGCGTACGGACCGCGACGGTGTCGAGCAGGAAGAGCTTCGCGCCGACGAGGACGGCGAGGATCCGAAGGGCGGTCCCGAGACGGCGTG
>JAFMJN010000121.1 GCA_017853435.1 Planctomycetota bacterium
GACGATGCGCTCGAAGCCCATGCCGGTGTCGACGTGCTGGGCGGGCAGTTTCTCGAGCGATCCGTCCGCCTTGCGGTTGAACTCCATGAAGACGTTGTTCCAGATCTCCATGAAGCGTTCGTTGCCCGCATTGACTCCCGTGGCGCGGATCGCGCCGTCCGCGCGATTGCTGCCTTCCGGACCACGATCGAAGTGGATTTCGGTGCACGGGCCGCAGGGCCCCGTGTCGCCCATCTCCCAGAAGTTGTCCTTGCGACCGAAACGCAGGACCCGGTCGGGTGAAAGGCCGCACTCTTCGATCCAGATGCGCTCGGACTCTTCGTCCGCCGGAAGTCCGTCCTTCGCGTCACCGCCGAACACCGTGACCCACAGACGGTCCTTCGGGAGTCCCCATTCCACGGTGAGGAGTTCCCACGCCCACTTGATCGCGTCGCGCTTGAAGTAGTCGCCGAAGGACCAGTTCCCGAGCATCTCGAAGAAGGTGTGGTGGTACGTGTCGCGTCCCACCTCTTCGAGGTCGTTGTGCTTGCCGGACACGCGGATGCACTTCTGCGTATCGGCGGCGCGCACGTACGGTCGGGTCCCGTTGCCGAGGAACACGTCCTTGAACTGGTTCATCCCGGCGTTGGTGAACAACAGCGTCGGGTCGTCGTGCGGGAAGACCGGCGACGACGGAACGATCTTGTGCCCCCGCTTCTCGAAGAAGGCGAGGAATTCGGCGCGGATGGTGGCGGCGGTTTTCATGGATGCTTACCGGATCGGAAATTAGCACCGGGGAGCCTGAGGGCTAGGGTCGCAAGCACGGGGGCATGGTCGGAAAGCGAGGCGTACGGCCCGCCCCGCAGGACGTGGGCGTCTTCGACGTCGAGCCCCCGGACGTAGATCCGGTCGGTGCCGAGCAGGGGCCATGCGGCGGGAAACGTCCGTGCCCGGGAACCGTGGAACGCCTCGTGGGCTTCGAGCATGCCGCAGTCCCGATGGAGCGGGCCGGACGCCTTGCCCCGCCAGTCGTTGAAATCGCCGGCGAGGATCACGGGGTCGTGAACCCCGCACCGGCGCGCGATGTGTTCCGCCAGCATCGCGACCTGCGCGTCGCGGCCCCGCTGCGTCAACCCCAAGTGCACGCAGAGGGCGTGGAGGCGACGCCCGTCCTCCAAGTCGATCATCGCGTGCAGCAGCCCCCGCTGTTCGAGCGCGTTGGTCGAAAGATTGGTGTGCGCGGCGACCGCGATCGGATGCTTCGACAACAACGCGTTGCCGTGATGCCCCTTCGACGTGATCGCGTTGCGGGCGTAGGCGTGATGGCTCCAAACCCCGTCGGCGAGATGTTCGAACTGCGTGGTGTCCGGCCAACCGTCGGGGCGCGCATGGGCTTCACGGCGCCCTACGACCTCCTGAAGAAAGACGAGATCCGCGTGCGACGTGCGCAGCGCCGATCGCATCGCGTCGAGTTGCAGCGACGTCCCCAAGGGGCTCATCCCCTTGTGGATGTTCCAAGTGAGGACGCGAAGCGGCGCCGTCACGTCACGAACGGGGACCGCGCGCCATGAGCGCCCTCACGGCCGTCAACAGGCGATCCCAATCGAAGGCCGGGCCCGGATCGATCTTCGACGACGTCAGGTGCCAGTGAGCCACGAGCCCCCCCCACGCGGCGAGTTCGGTCGGCGTCAGCGCGTCGGAACGCACGGAGCCGTCGGCGTTGCGCGGCACTTCCGGCTTCATCTCCGGGAACACGGTGCACAAGGCGGCGGTGAGTCGCGCCAACGATCGATACTGCGCTTCGGTGAAGTCGTACTGTTTCAGACGTCGGCCGTGGACCGTGCCGACCACCGCGTCTTCGCGCGTCGGACGGGCGACGAAGTTGGGGGTCCGCTGCGACATGTCGCCGCCGAGCCATTTGGGAACGACGACCCGCATGCGCCCGGAATCGTCCTTGCGGTACCAGTCGTCGAGGACCTTCGCTTCCTTGGGATTGTCCGGAGCGTAGGCGCCGATGTGCGCGATTTCGATGCCGACCGTGTAGTCGTTGCCGGGGCCGGAATGCCGAGCGCGCTCCTTCAGATCGAGCGTCTGGTAGATCGTCCCGTCGAGGTCGAGCATGAAGTGCACCGACAGGCCGCGGACGTCCTGAAGAATTTTGAAACACTGACGCGAAGTACCGCAGACGTCGTAATGCATGACGAACGCGCGGACGACCTTCGCGAGTTCCGGGATGTCCCAACCGCGGTCCGCGACCGCCTTCTTCTCGGCGGCGTCGAGGGCGTCCATCGGCCGCACTCCGTAGCGGTTCGGCGTGTCCGCTCCCTTCTCGGGACTCGACGGCCGCGTCTCGTTCGGCGTGAAGCGGCGCGTGACGCGGTAGGCGTCGTAGCCGCCCGGGTCCGTCCACAAAACGACCGGAGCCCCCGTGTGGATGAGCTTTCCACACACCATGATCTCGTCGCCGAAGCGTTCGGCCGACGTGCCCGGAGGCGGGGTCCCCGCGACGGGAGGCGCAAGATCGATCGGACGATCGGAGGTCGAACACGCAGCCGCGGCGAAAAGAACCGCGAACAGGAGCGGACGGAACTTCATGCCGACAACGCTACCATGCGCGCATGGAGCGCTGCGCATGGTGCGGCTCGTCGGCGGGAACGGTTTGGGTGCACGGCCACGGCCAGTGCGCCCGCTGCGGCGTCAACGTGGCACCGTGCTGCGACGGTGCGACGGCTTGCGATGCCCCGTCATTTGAACGCGGCGAGGATCCACCACACGAGAACTCCGGCGAGTACGGCCGCCACGAGGGCGAACCACCATCCCTCGCGAAGCGCCGGGCGGCCGATCGGTAGCCGAGGCAACTCGAACGCCCCCGTCTCGGACAGAGGGTCGATCCATGGGGTGCGTTTGCCGTCGCCTTGAGGCGGCGTGGCGTCGACGCCGCGATAGACGCGGAACCGCGGGCCGTGGACACCGAGCATGACGATGTCGCCGTCCCGCACCACCGCTTCGTGGACACGCAGCCCGTTGACGTAGGTGCCGTTCATGCTTCCCAAGTCGCGCAGCACCAAGTCGTCGCCGCGGCGCATCAATTCGAGATGCCGAGCGGAGACCGACCGATCCAACGACGGATCCACCCGTAGGTCGACCCTGCGTCCACGACCGACGACGACGTGATCACCGCTGAAGCGATCCACGGAACCTCCGCGAATCCCGGTGAGATGAACGACGGAAACGCCCGGTGCCTGCACGGGGCGGGCGGTGGTGGGGCGGAGGGCGAGAGCGGGTTCGGTATTCATGACGGGCACCATGACCTTCACCCCATAGTGGGCGCCCTTCGGTTCTTACGGAGTCGAAGCCGACGAAAATCCGCGTTTCGCCGTGCGCTCAACGCAACGCGGACGACGATTCGGCATAGGTCATGACCGGAATCCATTTCGTTCTCGTGACCGAATACCCACGAGCTTCCAATCGCGCGACGAGATCGGGGACGTGGTGGGCGCCGTAGACCAACCCGATGCGTCCGACCCCGTCGGTGGGCAGCGCCCGAAGTGCCGCGGTGTTGCGCGTTTCGATCAAGAACCCGTCGTCGCTCGGGGCGGCGACGAGGCCGCGAACGAACCGTGCGCGGGCCGCGTCGAGCGACGCTTCGGCGCGCAAAAGCGCGGTGTCCGACCGCATCGCGGCCGTCACCGCGTCGATGTCCACGTCGCGCGCGAAGTCGTCTTCGGAGATGTCCGCGTTTCGCCACCAGGAACGTGGTTCGAGCACGCGATGTTGCGCCACGAGTCCGAGGGCTTCGGCGAGTTCCTCCAACGCGCGTTCGTAGCGAGCGAGCGGTGCTTCGAACGCCGACCCCTTCGGTGTGACACCTTCGACCAACACCAACGAACATCGTTGCGTCGCGTCGCGAACTTCGGCGAAGAACGCGGGCTCCGCCACGTGCACGACACCCATCACCACGACCGGGCGCGTGTCCTTCCCCGCCGAAAGTTCCACCCACGGCACCGTCAACGCGCTGCGGGCGCCGACCGTCTCGATCCGCGGCCACGGCCCCGTCGCACACCCCCCGAGAACCATCAGGACCAACGGAAGGAGGACGCGCATGATCAACGCCCGCGTGCGGGAAAGTCGAATCGCAAAGTCGTGCGGCCGATGCGCACACGATCCCCGTGACGCAACCGCGTTTCGCCGGCGATCCGGACGTCGTTCACGAACGTCCCGTTCGCGGATCCGAGATCGCGCAGGGTGAACCCGGTCCCGTCGAACGTCACGACGGCATGCTGACGAGAAATCTCCGGGTCGGTCGGTCGTACGTCGAATCGCTCGTCGCGACCGATACGCGACACCGGTCGCAGGCCGAAACGGATGGCCGACTCCGCGGGACCTTCCACGACGAGCCACGCACCGAGTTCCGAGTCCCCCGTGTTCGCCGATTCGATGCGGCGCGCGGGGCCGGAGAAATACGGGATGGACTCGCCCGACGCCGTCTCGGCGATCGCGATGTCCACCGGATCCGACGCGGCGAGACGTTTCGCCGCCGCACGTGCGACTTCGAAGCGCCCGCGTCGCCGCTGAGCGATCGACGCCAACGCCGATGCCGCGGCGCAGGCCACACCCGTGAGGAACGCCTTTCCGGCGGAACCCGCGACGACGAGCGTCCCGATGGCGCCGAGGGCGAATCCCCCGATTGCGAATACCGCCTCACGCGACGAGAGCCAAGCGAACGGAGGCGGCGGGAGCGGCGCGACGGGCCGGTCGAATCGCGACGGTTGCGTCGTACCGTCCACGGCGAGGGCTTCCGCGCGTCCCGCCCGGATGCGCAGCGGACGCCCGACGACATCGGGGAACGCCGCGACGAGATCTTCCCGGAACTTCGATACCGAGCGATACCGCTTCTTCTTGTCGCGCTCCAACGCCTTCGCGAGGATCGCATCGATCGCGGGCGGAAGTTGGGGAACGAACGCCGAGGCGGGAACGAGCGGGTCGCGCGTCAAACGCGCCACGAACGACGGCAACGGCTCGTCGGGCGAGACGAAGTCGAAGGGACGACGTCCGGTGAGCATTTCGTACAGCGTGACACCGAGGGCGTAGACGTCGGTCTTCTCGTCGCACTCCGCGGCCGTCAGATACTCGGGGGCCATGTAGACCGACGTTCCGAGAATGAACCCGCGCCGCGTCAGATTGGTTCCGCTCCCGAGCGCCTTGGCGATGCCGAAGTCGGCGATCTTCGCTTCACCATGCCGATTGAGCAGCACGTTGTTCGGCTTGATGTCGCGGTGGATGAAGCCGAACGCATGGGCGTGGGCGATACCCTGCAAGACCTGATCGAAGATCGGAAGCGCGATTTCGAGCGCCATCGGTCCCGACGCGAGGAGCGTGTCGATCCCTCCGGCGTCCATGTATTCGATGACGAGATAGTGGTAACCGTCCTGCTCGATGTAGTCGCGGAAGCCCACGATGTTCGGGTGGCGCAGCGTCGCGAGCGTGTCCGCTTCGAGTTCGAAGCGTCGACGAATATTCTCTTCGCACGCGGAGGGCTTGAGCATCTTGACCGCCGCGGTTTCGTCGCCGCGCAGGCCCTTGAACACGAAGGCGTGACCGCCGTCACCGATTTCTTCGGTGATGAGCCACGATCCGACCTTCTTGCCGATCAACGGGCTCTCCCCTCAGATCCGCCCCATCCACTTCGCGACCACGGCGAGCACCGCGAGGATCGCGACGCCGATTGCGACTTTCGTCAACAGCGACGGTCCGTTGGACTGTTTCGCGATCGACGACGTGTCGATCATGCGGGTGATGTCGTCGCCCGTTTCGAGCCCGTGATCCACGGGGCCGGACTTCCGTCGCGCACCGGGAACCGGCGTGAGGCGCGTACCGAGACGCTGTCCGGCTTCGGGGACGGCGAACTTCGGAGGTTCGACCGCCTGGATCTTCACCACCATGCACGTGATGTTGTCGTCGCCGCCCCGCGCGTTCGCGAGATCGACCATCGCACGCGCCGCGGTCGCCGCGTCGCTTTCGGCGATGGCTTTCTGCATCTCCGTCGGTTCGACGTGGTTGTGCAATCCGTCCGAGCACATGAGGAAGGCATCGCCGGGTTGTACCGTGCGCGACGAAAAATCGACCTTCAGCGTGTCGGCCATCCCCACGCAACGCGTGATGATGTTGCGCTCGTGGTGGGTCTTCGCCTTCTCGGGAGTGATGAGTCCCGCTTCGACGAGATCATTGACGTAGGTGTGGTCGCGCGTCAGGAGTTCCGCACGCCCTCCGCGGAAGAAATAGCAGCGCGAATCGCCGATGTGCGCGACCACGACGTGCGAGCCGTCCACCGCGATCATCACCGCCGTCGTTCCCATGCTGCGCAGCGCGGGCTCGGTCGCGGCGCGTGCGCGGACGTCGAGGTTCGCCTGACCGATGCTCGCGTTCACGCGATCTTCGAGAGCGGGGTGCGACGCGGCGTTCCACGCTCCGAGGAAACCCTTCACGGTGAGTTCACTCGCGATCGAGCCGCCGTGATGTCCGCCCATCCCGTCGCAAACGATGAAGACCCGGCCGCGGACTCCGGCTTCGGCGGGGTCCGTCGGGTTGAAAAGTCCCGCGTAGTCCTGGTTCTCGGAACGAACCTTTCCCACGTCGGTGACGAATCCGGCATCAATCATCCCGGTCATCTTGCCTCATCGGGGAGGAGTCGGAGGGCGGGCCGTCGGGAAAACGCGGCGGCGGACGTCGATCGTCGAACGGCGGACGCCATGGACCACCCGGACGCGGGGGGCCGCGGAAGCCGCCGCGTGGGGGGCCACCACCGAAACCTCCGGGACGCGGACCGGAGAATCCGCCGCGCGGTGGGCCTCTCCACCCGCCGTCGGGAGGGGGGCCTCGGTGCCCGGGACCGGGGCCACCGAATCCCGGGCGTGGACCGCGACCACCGGGACCGGGACCACCGAATCCCGGGCGTGGACGTCCGAATCCCGGACGCGGCGGACCGCGGAAGCCGCCGCGCGGGGGCCCGCCGAACGGTCGCCCCGGGGGTCGGAAACCGGGTCGAGGGCCGCGCATGCCGCCGGGCCCCCGCATCGGTCGGCCACGGAAACCGCCGCGAATGCCTTTGCCCTTGGGTTTCTTCGGTCGTGGAACCGGCTTCGGCGTGGGGGGCGTCAACGCCGCTTCGAGGAGCACCATCGACTTCAATCCGTCGTTCGGTGCGCCCGCCAGCATCCGGCCTCGCAACTCGACCTGATCGAGATTGCGTACGGCGCGGCGCCACGGCTCGGGGATTTTCGAAAAACCGTGCAACGCCCCGAGACATCCGCCGACGAGGCAGGCGAGCGAATCCGTCGCGCCGCCTTCGGCACAGATGTCGAGAACCGTGTCCTCATACGACGAAAGTCCCGTCAGGAAGAAGTAGAGGGACGTCAACAGCGTCGTCAGAACGAACCCGCGGGTCGCCGACGTGATCGGCCGCGATCCCTTTCCTTCCGAAATCGCGACGATCTTCGCGAAGGCGGGTTCGACGTCGAGTTCGAGGACTTCGGGAATCCGCGCGAGAGCGTCGGAGACCTGATGCAGCACGCCTTCGAAGTTCGGTCGAAGGACGTGGGCATACTGCGACGCCATGACGTCTTCGGCGCTGCGCACGAACGCCGCGAGGTTCGGTACGAAGGTCGACGCCGCGAACTTCTCCGCGCCGTCTTTCACGCAGGTGGCGATCGTGAAGGCGACCGCGACGGTGCCCGCCACCGCCCGCGGATCCTTGTGCG
>JAFMJN010000011.1 GCA_017853435.1 Planctomycetota bacterium
GCGACGTATTATCCGTACCCGGGTGTCCATCGCACGAAGGCGGAAGCGGAGGCGGCGATGGAAGCGATCCGTGCGGACATCCCGCTGGTCCTCGAAGGAGAAAAGGCGCGTCTTTTCGTTTCTCCGGCGAAGTCCCCGACGGCGGACGGACTCGCGCTCATCGCCTACATGCAATGGCTCGGGACATGGACCGCGCCGACGAGGGGGAACTGATCATGGCGTCTCCGAGAAATCTCCAAGCGCCGCGCGGAATGATCATCGCGTTCGGCTTCATCGTGTTCTTCGCCGCCGTCGCGTTCGGCGTGAAGATCTACGAGTTCCTCACCGACCTCCTCGACGACGGTGGGATCGGCTTCGCGGGCAGCCACCTGTTGACGTACGTCCTCGTCGCCGCCGGCTTCATTCTGTTGCTCGTGCACGCCTTCCTTTCGGGGCATTTCGCCGCGATCGAAGAACCCAAGCACACCATGCTCGAAAAGGAGATCGCCCGTGACGACGCCGACGAACTCGTCTGACCGCGGCAACGACCAGGCCCCCCACGACTTCGGCTACGGCCACGGCCGCATGCCCTTCTTCATGAAGCTCGTATGGCTCGGTTTCCTCGCGTTCGCCACGTGGTACACGGTGCAGTTCCTTTTGACGGCCGCCCACGCCGAGATCACCACGGGTGGCTGAGCCCGCCGCACTCCCGTCCTCGTCGGTCGCCTGCGCCCACTGCGGGCTGCCGACGCGCCCCGCGCGCGGGGACAACGTCCGGGCCTTCTGTTGCCTCGGATGCCGCCTCGCGTCCGCGGCGACGGGCGGGCGTGTCGGCGCGAAGGCCGCGTTTCTCGAGGCGCGGTTGCTCCTCTCGGCCTTCCTCTCGATGGGCGTGATGGAATTCACGCTCGTCCTCTACGGCGAAGACCTCGCGACGAGCCCCGACCCCGCCACCGTCGCTCTCCGCAGACTCGGGCAAATCGCGCTCGCGGTGTTCACGGTTCCCGTGTTGGGGCTGCTCGGTGTTCCGTTGCTCAAAGGTGCATGGCAGGACGTACGGGCGGGTCGCATCCGGATGGACGGGCTCATCGTCCTCGGAACCTTCAGCGCGTTCGGGCTCTCCCTCCACCACACCATCCTCGGCGAAGGGCCCGTCTACTACGAAACCGCCACCACCGTCTTGACGCTCGTCATGTTGGGGCGGCGCCTCGAAGCGACGGTGCGAGCCGAAGGACGCCACGCGGCGGAACACCTCGCCGACGCCTTACCCGGTACCGCCCATCGGGTGACGCACGACGGAACCATCGAAGAGGTCGCTCCCGACGTACTCAAGCCCGGCGACCGCATCGTCGTGCGCCCCGGAGAAGCCTTCCCCGCCGACGTGACGATCCGCAGCGGTGCGGGGTCGGTCGCCTGCGATCGCATCACCGGAGAAGAAGCGCCCCGTGAGACCGTTCCGGGCGATCGTGTGCTCGCGGGCTCCGCCAACGGCGCTTCGGCATTCGAAGCGGAGGTCGTCCGTCCGTGGGCGGAAGGATGGCTCGGCGCGGTACGGGCGCTGCTCGACGCGCCGCTCCCTCCGACGCGCATCATGCGTCGCGTCGACCGGATCGCAGGCCATTTGGCGTGGATCTCGCTTCTTCTCGCAGGTTGGGCCGCTCACCTCGGCGCGGCGGAGGGCGGCGTCGGCGAAGCCTGCCGTCGGGCGCTGTCGGTCTTGTTGGTCGCCTGTCCCTGCGCTCTCGGCCTCGCGACGCCGCTCGCCTATCGCGCCATTCGGGCCGCTCTCGCCCGCAAAGGGCTTCTCGTCGCCGAAGTCGTCGCCCTCGAAATCGCCCCCGACGTCGACCTCGCGATCCTCGACAAGACGGGGACCCTCACCGATCCCGTGGGAGCGTTGGATTTCCGAGGTCGACCCGAGGCGATCGGTCGCTTGGTCGCCCTCGTCGAAGCGTCGAATCACGCGCTCGCACGCGCCGTCCGCCCCCTGCGCGACCGGGTTACCGTCCCCCCCGCGGCCCTTCCGACGAACGTCGTCGTGACGCCGGGTGCAGGTGTATCCGGACGATTCGGCGACCTCGGAGCCGATGCGGGAAGCCGCGCGTGGATCGCTTCGCGTCACCCTCTTCCTGCGGAACTCACCGCGTGGTGCGACCGCGCGGCGGAAGGTGGCGCCACACTCATCATTCATGCGGAGGCGGGCACCGTCGTCGCCGCGGTGTCGGTGCGCCCGACACTGCGGTCCACGGCCCGTGACGCCGTGGACCGTCTCCGCCGTTATTCCGTGGACTGCGAGATCGCTTCGGGGGATCGCCCCGAAGCGACCGCGGCCCTCGCCCACGAACTCGGCATCCCCGCCGCGGGCGCTCTCCTCCCCCAAGACAAGCAGGAACGACTGGCGCGTGCCCGCCGCGAAGGCCGTGTCACCCTCATGGTCGGCGACGGCATCAACGACGCGCCCGCGTTGCACGCCGCCGACGTGAGCATCGCGATGGGGTCGGGGACGGCCCTCGCGCGTGCGGAAGCGCAGGTCGAAATCGCGGGAGACGATCTGACGGCGATTCCCCTGCTCATCGAAGCGGGGAAAGCCCTCCGACGCGTCGTCCGCGGGAATCTCGCATGGACTTTCGCCTACAACGCGGCCGCTCTCGCTCTCGCCGTGACCGGCAACCTCCACCCGATCGCCGCGGCTCTCGCTATGGTGCTTTCAAGTCTCGTCGTCGGCTTCCGCAGTGCCCGCCTCCTGCGCTTCGGCGCGGAAAACCATCGTTGAGAATCCCGTGAACGCCTCCGTCGCTTTCATCACGGGTGCCACCCTCGGAATCGCGCAGACCGCCCACTGCCTCGGCATGTGCGGCGTCTTCGCGGTCCGCGCGGGAACCGACGGTGCGTCGGGACTTGCGAGGTACGTCCTCGGCAAGCTCTTCACCTACGTATTCCTCGGAGTCCTGCTCGGAGCGGTGGGAGGCCACGCGCTCGCGGGGTCCGAAAACGCGCGCGTCGCCGTCACGGTGACCGCGGGCACTCTGCTGTTGCTCGCCGGGTTGCGCAAAGTGCTCCCCATCGCGATCCAGGAACGGGCCCCATCGCTCGCGTTCGATGCGCTGACGCCCGCCTCCGGCACCGCGATCATGCTTCCCGGCGGCGCGTGGTCGCTCGGAGCGCTGACGGGAGCTTTGCCGTGCGGCGCTTCCGGATTGGCACTTCTTCAAGCGGCCTCTTCGGGCTCGACATGGATCGCGGCGAGCTTCATGGCGGGGTTCGCGTTCGGCACGGCACCCGCGGCCTTGCTCGGTGCGTTCGGGGGGCAATGGCTCACGCGGCGCATCCCGAAACCGGTGCTCGTCCGTGGCGGTGGAGCCCTGCTCATGATCGTCGGTGCGGTGATGATTGTCAGGTCTCTGCTTCCGATACTCACAGGAGAAACATGCTGCGGGTAGACGTCGCCGAGAAGCGGAAGTCCCGCGGGATTCTTCTCCGCCACGACAACGACCGCATCCGCATCCTCGCCGCCGTCGAGAGGAAAGGGGCGCTGTTCGAAGTTCGGCGCACGATCATCATCACGCTTTCGCTTGCGATACTCCTCGCGCCTCCCCTGCTCGGTTGGGTGCGCCTCGATCTTTGGGGCGGCGCGCATCGTCTTCTCGGCGAACAGGTCGACGCCCTCACGGCGACGAAAGGGTTCGTCGTCGCGATGGCGCTTCTTTGGGGACTGACCTTCGCGAGCAACGTCGTCGTGGGACGCTTCTTCTGCGGTTGGGGCTGCCCCGTGGGCTACGTCTCCCGCCTCGGAGAACATGTGACTCTCGCCAAATCACGAATCGCCAAGGCGTGGCATCACCTCGCGGGCGCGGGATTCGCCGCAACGTTCGTGGCCGCGGTCATGTTGTGGTGGGTCGATCCTTCGGTGCTCGTCGACGGCGACCTGAAGGCGAAGGGGATTGTCGTCGGCGTCTTCGTCGTGCTGTGGATCGGCGCCCGTCTCCACGCGAGTCGTTGGCGATTCGGGTTCTGTCTCGGAGCCTGTCCGATCGGGCTCTACTACCGACTGGTCACGTCGAAGGCTCCGATCGGTATCGCGTTCAGCGAAGTTCCCGACCCATGCATCGCATGCCACGCCTGCGAAAAAGTGTGCCCCGTCGACCTCGACCCGAAGCGTCTCGGCGAAGAGGTCGAATCCGCCCCCGATACGGTGGACGGGCCGCCGCTTCGCTACGGCGACGCCGAGTGCATTCGCTGCGGAGACTGCGTGGAAGCCTGCCGCATGGTCTTCCTCCCGAGACCGCGAGCCGTGCCGCCGCTCCGTTTCGGATTCGAACGCACGCACTTCGACGTCTAGTCGGATCCCGTGACGACGCTTTCATTCCGATCGTAGGTGACGCGTGCGGCACCGGCGATGAGACCCGCGAGGCGTGTCCGTACGGCGGGAAGATCGACATCGGGAGCGATCGCCGCGGCGCGAGATCCGGAGACTCCGCACATGGCCCACGCGTACGCGCGACCTCCGACCACTCCCGCTTCGCAATCGTAGGAATCGGATCCCGACATCGGATCGGATCCGATCGGACAGACCATGGTCCATCGCACCTTGGGACGAAGCATCGAACGTCCGACGATCTTTCGGGCCGTCGTCGCCGTATCGAAGCCGCGGACTTCGACCCAGCCGTCGGGGCTGCGCTTCACCGAGGCGGTCGTCCCGATATGTTTGCGATACCACGCAACCGACGTCGCCGTCGGGACATCGACCATGGGACACTCGCCGACCTTCCGCGGTCGAGCCGTGAAGACGAGGAGCGACACCCTCTCCCATCCGGCGACGATCCCGCGTGAGGCCCCTCGATCGAACGTCCATCCGTGACGACCGGCGGCGACGAAGACCGCCTCCGCATCGACGGGATGCGGAAGTCGAAGGACTACCGCGAGGCGCCCATGGTCGGCGACGACGCTTCGCCATGCCGAAAAATGGGTGCTCCACGTACGCACCGAATGCGCCCAACGGCTACAGGCTCGTTCGTCACCGCCGTCGACGGCGTAGGTGACATCCGGATCTGAGGTCGCTGCGGAGGCGCCGAGACAGGAAAAGACCATGTCGACGCCGCGCACCGCGGCCGGAGCGGGTTGCTCGTGATTCCAACGGACGAAGTCGAGCCTCGGTCGTCCGCGGCGCAACGTCTTCGCGGCGGCGACGAGCCGCGGAGCCGCATCGGTACCGAGGAACGTCAACTTCGGGAATTTCTCGGACAACCATGCGGGCATGAGTCCCGCGCCCGTACCGGCGTCGAGTATCCGAAGCGCACGACGACCGACCTTCTCCCGCTTCAGGAAATCGTGAAAGGCGGCGTACGTCGCCACCGTCATATCCGATTGAGTCGAGTTGACGATCGCCATCCATCGAACGTCGTTCACGAGGTTGTAGAACTCGATCGGTTCGAGCGCGCCCGATTCGTACTCGCCCCAAGCATCGAAGAAGCGCCGGAATCGGCGACCGAGGTGTTTCTTCAGCGCTTCGAGAATCGGTTCGTCGTCGCCGAATTCGGGATCCGCCCAGACGAATCCGTAGTCGCGAAGGAAATCGAGGACGTCACGTTCGCTCTTCGAGCGCGGGAGCGGCTTGGCGTTCTTCTTTGCAGCCTTGGGCATATCGACACCCTATCCCACGGGGAGGACATTTTTCGAGGGGACGAGAATCGAGGGAACCGCGTCTCATTCTTCGACGTTGTCTTGAGGCCCCGATCGGTCGGGCCCGCACGGACCCTAGGTGGTCTACTTACAAGCGTTTTGAAGTTGTCGTGCCATGCCGTATGCTCACCGAATGACCGTTCATCGACGATCCACCATTTACTTCGAACCTGACGTACATCGAGCGCTTCGCTTGCACTCGGCGTCGATCGATCGAAATGTATCCGAAGTCGTGAACGACATCGTTCGACGTGCGCTGAAGGCTGATTTGGCGGACCTCGCCCTCGCCCGCAAGCGCCGCAAAGAGCCACGCCAGGACCTCGAGACCGTCGTCAAGGATCTTCGACGACGTGGAAAGATATGAAGTCGTACTTTCGAAATCGGCCGCTCGCGAACTAGGGCGTATCGGCACTCGCACTGATCGTGCGAAGATCGTCGCCATCTTGGGTCGATTGGTGGACGACCCTCGTCCGTTCGGGGCGATCAAACTCATAACAAGCTTGCGCTCCTATCGAGTCCGAGTCGGGAAGTATCGAATCGTCTACGAGATTTTCGACGAGCGGCGCATCGTCGACGTCATTAGAATCGCGCATCGTCGAGACGTCTACGAGTAAACGACGCAGTAGAGTCCCGAACGTCGCTCGACGCAGCGCTGCCGATCTGTCCTCAGCGCTTCGGTTTCAGGGTGCCGAGAGTGACGGGCAAGCCGCCGGGGCCCGTCTTCGGGACACGCGCGACGAGAGGCAGCAGCTGACACGCCGTCGACCAGACGTCCCCGACGGAGACATCGGAGTTCGAGCCCATCAGCACGGTCTCATGCCACGGTCGCGGCTGAATCGAACCGTCCGGCGCGCGGTTCAGCGTCAAGTCTCGAGTCGTGGCGGCGATGAACGTCTTCTCCGTTTCGGGGCTCAACGCGCATGCCGCGAGCCCGGCGAAAGAAACGTGCTGGAGATAGGACGCGTGGCCGCCGAGCACGTCTCCGATATTGCGCTCACTGAACGCCTTGAGCTTCGCCGTGAACGGATCCTGCGGCGCGCATTGCAAAGCGCCGAGCCATGACACCGCCGTGCGTCCGATGTTGCCGTCGCCTTTTTGCCCCTGCGCGGTGGAGTAACCGACGCCTCCGTCGCCGCCGCCCGACGCCTCGAGATAGCGGAGGAGTTTGCGCGCCTTCACGTCGTCCACCTTGCACCCGACCGCCTTCGCGGCCCCGAGGGCCTTCAACACCAGACCGCCGACGATGTTGAGTTCGATGTAACCGAGCGCGTTCGCTCCGCCGGGGCCGTGTCCGAATCCGCCGGAGTCGATTTGGGCGGCCTCGAGACGAACGACTCCTTCCTGCAGCGCGGTCTTCACCGCGGAACTCGGCGATCGCGCTTCACACTCGGCGAGGAACATCATGCCGTAGGTCAACCGCCAGTGGGTTTGATTCCAGTTGGCGTCGCGCGACATCGTTTGCATCTCGTCGGCCTTGAACAACGTCGCGACGACGAAGTCCCGCGCCTTTTCGACGTTCTCGGCGTACGTGCCTTTGCCGGGAGCACTTCCCGCCGCGAGCCAGCAGAGTCCGGCCATCGACGCTTGAACCACCGCGCCGTTCTCGCCCGACAGTGTTTCCGGGTAACCACCGTTCGAGGCCTGTTTCGACGCGAGATACGCCAACGCTTTCTTCGCGATCTTGGCACGCGCCGCGGGCTGCGCGGGGTTGGCCGACTCCGGATCGACGGGGATGCGAATCGCGAGAGTCTTGGGCTTGCCGCCGACGCCTTCGAGCATCAGCGTCACGACGGGTTTCTCCTTGTTCGCTTCCGCCTTCGACAACGCCTCCGCCATCGCGGGCATCGAATGCTTGGCGAAGGGCGTCCCGTTCACGCCGATGATCACATCGCCGAGTTTCAGGCCGCCGGTCTCCGCCGGGCCCGCGGGGAACAATGCGTCGACCCGGAGTCGACGTGGGCCATCGTCGGCGGACTTGTCGCCTCCCGATCGGAACGCTTGGCGCCCCGCGGTGCGCTCCTTCGGAGGATTATCCGCGTCGCACGCCTTCGCCCCGAGGACCCCGAGATTCCACAGATCGAACCCGTCGGAAGCAAAGCGCGCGTCGGCTTTGCCGAACGGCCAACGCGACGGCGCCGGGCCCGTCTTTTGACCGACGACGACGAATGTCAGCGCGAAGAGAACCAACAGGAGGCGCGGCATGGCGTCATGATGCCAAGTCGGGCAGCCGCTCCCACCGGGTGGGGGCGCTCAGCGCTCTCCCAAGGGGGCGACGAGATTCGCCAAGAAGCGGTACGCCCCGGGGACGCCCGCCGGTAGTTGACGGAACAGCGCGAGTCCGCAGTAGACCCAACGTCCCTTCCCGACCGCGACTTCGGTCAAGAGACCGCGTTTCGCACCGGGGTTCCCGGAGAAGGTGTCGGTGGACGCGAGCACGTCCACCGCGGAACGATCCGATGTTTCGAGGAAATAAAGACCGCGTTCCTGAACCCAACCTTCGGAGTCTTCGGCCCCGAGGCGATTGGGACGGGTCAAGAGACGATGCTCGGGGGCCAAGGGAACGAGCGGAGCCTTCTCGTCCGTGACGCGCCCCCCGCGCGTCGTCGCGGGGATCGGCCCCCACTCTCCGCGGTCGAACTCCCCGCGTTGGAACTGCACCACGACGGATCCGCCCGCCGCCGCGAACGCCATGATGCGGGAGTGATGCGCGCGGAGATCGGCGCGGCGTTCGTACGCCCGCACACCGATGACGATCGTCGTGAACTTCGAGAGATCTCCGGAGGCGAGGTCGGCTTCGCTCAACAACGTGCACGACACACCGAGAGCACGGATCGCTTCCGCGACCCGATCGCCGACACCCATTACGTAACCGACCGACGTCGCGGGATCGACCGCGACGTCCGCCTTGACCCAACGCGCCGCCGGATCCACGACCAAGGCGCGCCTCGGAAGATGCGGCGGTTCGACGATCTTCCACCCCGCGACTCCGGTGCCGCGCGGCATCACGGTGAAGTGATCGGGGACGCGATCCGTCGATTGCGGGAAGAGGCGCGCGTCGGCTTCGGACGCCGGTCGCGAATCCGGGGTCCACGCGTTCGGCTGCGTTTCGGGGACGCCGATGCGTTCGGAGGGTGCACCGCGGATCGGCGCGTTGTAGGCGGGACCGACCGACCCCGCGGCCGCAGGGAACGGCGGGTGGTAGACGACGGACGTCGAGGCTCCTTCGTGCGCGAAGCGTAGGACGGTCGCGAATCCCCACCCCGCGAGTTGCGCGACGCCCGTCGGTCCGGCGAACAGAGCGGTGGGCGCGGGCTCGGGCGACGTCGATGAAGCGACGAACACGGCTGCGGGCGACGGCTGCGGACGGCGCCCCGCGGCTTCGAAGCGTGCGGGGCGGATGAGCCACGGCGTCGACGTCGTCACGCCGATCGGAGTCGTCACGACGACGTCGTGGCGCTTCTCGCCTCCGAAGACGTCGCCCGAATCGCGGTATTCGATCGGGACGTCGAAAGGCACGCGAAGACCGCCGTAGGAAATCGATCCCCGCAAACGAAATGCGGTCTCGGGAAACGCGAGCCACCACGGAAAGCCGTCGGGGACGTTGCGGAAGGCGTCGCCTCCCGGAATGAAACCCGGGCGATAGGCGGTGGTGGGTACGTCCGCGACGACGCCCGAAACGCCCCACCGTCCCGAGGCACCGGGCGCCACGTCGAGGCGAGCCGCCGGTCGCGTGGCGGGTGCCGAATCCGGGCCGAGCAATCCGGCAACTTCGTCGACGGCGACCACCATCGCTTCATCCGCCGCGTGGCCGACGTCGAGCGTCACGCCGAGAGACTGACCCGGCACCACGACGCCATCTGACGCGAGCGCATGCAGACGGACTCCGGCTGCATGGAAGAAAGCCTGCCGCAAGGACTCGCCGAGTCGGGCAAGCCGCATCCGCACGGCGGCGCGCTCGCCGTCGCTTCCGACCGCGATCGGTGCGAGTAGAAGCGCCTCCCACTCGCGAGTGGCGATCAACGCTTCCGACAGTTCGCGCATCGACACGGGACCGACACCCGCACGCCGAGCCGCGACGATCGCGGCGTCGACCCGCGCTTCGGCGGCGCGCACGGGGACTTCGGGCATTCCCGAGCGGATCGACGCGGAGACGAGGCCGTCGAGCGCGACGGGCACATCCGCGAAGAGCATCCGCGGATCCCCTTCGCCCGTCGGCAGACGCGCCTCTCCCGCGGCCCACTCGAAGCGCGCCGTCGACGCCGCGGGCAGCGGCAACAGAAGTCCGAATCCCTGCGACTTGTGCAGGCTACGCGCCGCTCCGCCCAGTTCCGCAGGGGTGGCGCCGAGGACGGGATCGAACCGCGCGAGATCGACCGTCAACATCGGTGCGCCGGCGACGGAAGGCGGATCGATCACGCGTCGGCCGTTCACATCCCGCTGCGGACGGGCGTACCAAAGGGCTTTCGCCTTCCACGGGGGAACGCCGCCCACGACGGGGGCGGTCGCGGCCGCGTCGAACGCACGACGCGTCAGGCGTGCGATGGTCTGGTGGTGTTGTCCCCCACCATCGCCGTCCGGCCACATCGTGACGACGATATCGGGTCGTTCACGGCGAAACGTGGCGACGAGATCCGCCAACATGCGCTCTTCACCCCACGCCTTCAGCGTCTCGTCGACGGAGTAGGAGTACCCGAAATCGACGGCTCGGAGGAATCGCTGTTCGCCGCCGTCGATGCGGCGCGCGCCGAGCAATTCACCGGTCCGGATGACCGCCAAGTCTCCCCACAATTCCGGACCGATCTCGTTTTGCCCTCCTTCGCCGCGCGTCGCGGTACACACGACGACGCGGGCCCCCATACCGCGAGCCAAGGCGGCGACGAGCCCGTTGTCCTCGTCGTCGGGATGCGCCAAGACGACCAAGGCCGTCGCGGGCGTCGACGCGCGACGCAGCGCGAGTTCGAAGGCGACGTTGCCGTGCTCGGGCGGCGGAGCGACGCGGAACTGGGCCGCGACCTCCGACGCGTATGCGAGGACGAACGCCGCTCCGAACAACCCGGCGCGGCACACGCGCCGCATGGACGCACGGATCATCGTCGTCAGAATCCGAGTTCCTTCACCAACGCGGGTGCGGGAATCACGGATTCGAGGCACCACATGATGTAGCGCACGTCGACGCCGATGTTGCGCGAACGTTCGGCCGACCAACCGAAGTCGCCCACGACGTTTTCGAAGACACGGTCGAAATTCAGACCGATCAGTTCACCCCGACCGTTCACGATGCACGATCCGGAATTGCCGCCCGTCGTGTCGCCGTCCATGAGGAAGCAGACGGGGATATCTCCCAAGTCCTTGTCGACGAACCGCGACGTCTTGCGGGCTTTCGCCGCATCGACGAGCGCCTTCGGGCTGTCGAACGGTTCGACACCCGTGTTCTTGGCGAGCAATCCCGCGACCGTCGTGCGCGGCGTCGCGACCAGTCCGTCGGCCTTGCCGTAGCCCTTGATCGTGCCGATCGCGACGCGGAGTGTTCCGTTCGCATCCGGGTAGAACGCGGCTCCGCGCCAAGCCTCTTGCGCCTCGATCCAACGACGTCCGACGTCGAGACGCCGTCCGCGTTGGGACTGCTGACGCTTCTGCATCACCTCGGCCTCCTCGGCGAGCATACGGGCCGTCACGACGAGAGGATCATCCGACGACAACAGCACCGCCCCCGCGGAATCGACGACCGACTTTCGGAATTCCGGCGTGAAGACCTTCGTCGCCGCGAGCATGGCTGCGGCGGCATCCGCTCCCGTCCCCGTCGGCGCGGCGATTCCCTTCAGCGCCTGATCGGCGGGAAGGCGCTTGATCTCTTCGAACATGAGGGCGTAGAGAGGCTTTTGGACGGGGTCCATGAGTTCCGTCGCCGAGCGCCCGAGAAGGCTGCCGAGTCGCTTCTTCGCCGCCTCGAGTTCCTTCGGTTCCTTCGATCCCGCCGCTCCCTTCGCGACGCCCAAGGCTTGGACGACGTTGAGGAGCGATTGAGGTCCCGTGCGCGAGAGGAACGCCGACAACACGAAATCCTTGTGATCCGTAGCACGGATATCCGATTCGAGCTTCAGGATTTCCGCGAGCACCGCACCGTAGGACGCACGACGCGTCGGATCGGCTTCGACCCACGATGCGAATTCCGCCTCCTCGCGCAGCTTGCGTTCACGGACCGCGTTGCGGGCGAGCCCGTTCACCATCCCGAGCGCGTTCTTCTGAACGTTCGCCATCGACTTGATGGTCGACGACAACGCCAGTTCCAGTCGAGGATCGGACTTGCCGGCTTCCGTCAGGATCTCGATCACGCGCGTGAACACCGCGTAGCGCCGCGGATAGAACACGTCTTCGCGCGACTGCACGGCGACGGACGTCAGGTAGCGCTCCGTGCGCCCCGGATAGCCCATCACGATGGCGAGATCGCCGTCGTCGACGCCGTCCTTCGCGACCTTCAGCCAGTGCTTCGGCTTGAAGGGCACGTTGTCCTTCGAATAGGCCCGGGGTGAGCCGTCCGGAGCCGCATAGGCCCGAAGGAAGGTGAAATCGCCGGTGTGGCGCGGCCACTCCCAGTTGTCGTCCTCGCCGCCGTACTCGCCGATCGAACGCGGCGGCACATAGACGAGACGGACGTCGCGCAGACGCGTCCGGAAGTAGAGATGAAATTCCTTGCCGTCGAGGAAGGACGCGACCGTGCACGTCGTATCCGGCTCCTTCTCCCCCTCGGCCACGAGGCGGGCGATCTCGGCCGTCACCTTGGCGGCGCGGTCCGCGTCGTCCTTCGCCCCCTTCATCGCCGCGTGGATCTTCTCCGTCACGTTCTCGATCCGACGGACGATGTTGACTTCCACGCCCGGCGCGGGGAGTTCCTCGCCGCGGTCGGCGGCGACGAAGCCGTCGCGCACGAAGTTCTTCTCGACCGTCGAGACCTTCTGCACGGCGTCGAACGCGCAGTGGTGATTCGTCACCACGAGACCGTCGGCCGACACGAACGACGCGCTGCAGCCCGAGAGCTGCACCGCCGCAGTCAGCACACCGCCGCGCTCCGGGTGCCAGAAGTCGTCTTTGGACACCGTCATGCCGCGGGCGGCGAGCTTGTCCCAATCCATCGCGCGCACTTGGGACGGGAGCCATTGCCCCTCGTCGACCGGGCCGGGGAGGGAGACGAACGTGGAAAGCAGAATCGCGACGATGAACCGGGTGTCCATGTCGCGATCCTACCGAGAAACGCTTGATCGAGGGACGGTTCGACGTTCCTCAGTCGCGGTCGGGCTCGGTCGGCTCCGACTCGGGCTCGCCGTCCGTGGATTCTTCGTCTTCGAAAAGCCCGCCGCGCTCCGACCACGCACCCTTCGGATGATCGGGGTCGAGTTCGACGACGAGTTCCTGCGCGTAGGTCTTTCCGTCGATGGTCAGCACCACGCGATAGGTTCCCGGGGCCACACGTTCCCCGCCGCCGCCGCGCCCACCCCGTCCGCCCGGAGCACCGGCACCCGCCCCACCTCCGGCGGCCGCACGTCCGCCACGACCGGGTCGGGACGCCGGACCGGACTCGGGACGCGAGGCCGCTCGGCCCGCGGCGTTCGGCGTCGAACGCAGATTCCACGTCGTTTCCTGGTAGCCGGGCTCGACCTTCACTTCCGGCCGCGCGAGGACCCGCTCGTTCACATCGCGAACTTCGATCGCAACGGCCTTCGCGCCTTCGGGAACGACGAACGCGAGACGCGCTCCGTCCGGCGGATTCTGTCCGACGAAACGGAAGTTGGTGCCGCCGCGTCCCGGGAGGCTGCGCCAAATCATCGCGTTGCCGGGTTTCAGCATCGCGGCGGACTTGTTTCGGGCCTCCCCCGCGAGTTGCCGCAGCGGGGTCACGTCGAGCACCCACAGACTGCGCCCGTGTGTCGCGGCCACCATGTCTCCGCAGGCGGGGCTCTGCGCAAACGCGTGGACGGCGACCGTCGGCAAGTTGCCGTTCAACTTCTCCCAACGCCCGCCGCGGTCGAACGACACCCACGCACCGAACTCGGTGCCGAGATAGAGAAGATCGGGCTCGTCGCGATCTTCCGCGATCGTGCGTGTGGAACCCGTGCCGGGAGGCAACGACCCGTTGAGCGACGACCACGTATCGCCGCCGTCCTCGCTCACGAACGCGAGCGGGCGATCGTCGTCGGAACGGTGACCGTCGAGCGTCAGGAAGACGCGATCCTTCTTGAACTTCGACACCACGATCATCGAGACGTAGCGAGGACCGCCGACGAGTTCCGACAGCGGTTTCCCGTCCTTGCGGATCGGCGCCGCGCCCGTGTTGCGCCGGGCCGCGCGTGCGCCACCACGCCCACCGCCGAAGCCCCCGCCCATGCTCTCCATCGCGGTCCGCGCCTCGGCCTTCGTGACGAATCCGTCTTCGTCTTCGTCGGCACGATCGAACATTCGCGACGCGGGGCCCTCGCCCGCTTCGTCGCGCGAAATCTTCCCGTCTCCGTCGGCGTCGAGATCCGCCAACATCGGAGGCCATGCATCGGCGTCCTCGCGTCCCGCTGCGCCGGCAGGCGCCGCGGGCCGGGTCGAAGCGCCCCCGGCGGAGATGTCGTCCCACGTGACGCCGCCGTCGCGCGTGCGCCACAGTGCTCCATCGTCGGTCCCGACGTAAAGCGTGTCGGGTTCGTCGGGCGACTCGGCGACGGCGGTCGCCGTCCCGAAGTCCGTCCTTGCGAGACGCGGAGAAATACGCTTGAGCGCATTACCGCGATTCAACGAGCGGAAGAGATGATTTCCGCCGACGTAGTAGATCTTCGGATTGTGCTTCGACAACACGAAGGGGGTGTTCCAATTGAATCGGTACGGTCCGCCTTCGGGCCGAATGGTGCCGCGCTCGCCGGTTGCGAGGTGGATGCGCCCCGTGCCGCCGTTTTGACTTTCGAAGTAGATCTGGTTCGGATCATCGGGATCGACGCGGCAGTGAAACCCGTCGCCGCTTCCGACGCGGAACCAATCTTCGTTCAGCGTCCCGCCGTTGCCGGTGCGATGCGGTGCGCCCCAAGAACCGTTGTCCTGCAGTCCGCCGTAGACCTTGTAGTTGCGCGTGGCGTCGAGATCCACGTGATAGAACTGCCCGATCGCGAACTTGTTGTGGTGATGCCATGAATCGCCGCGATTGAACGACTCGTAGAGACCGCCGTCGCAACCGATGAGTAGGTGACGGCCGTCGCGGGGATCGATCCACACCGCATGTCCGTCGGCGTGGACGTCCTTGCCTCCATCCGACGTGAAGGTGACTCCGCGGTCCTTCGATCGATGCATCGAGACGCCCAGCACCCACTGATGGGTGTCGTCGTTCGGGTCGACCTTGTAGCAGGAGAAATACATGGGACGCGGATTGAGCGTATTCACGCGCGTCCACGTCGAACCTTCGTTGTCGGAACGGTAGAGCCCGCCGTATTCGTGGCCGTCGAACGCTTGTTGGCGCATGACGTTGGCTTGTTGCCCCCCGAGATCGGCGCCGAGGGGGCGCTTCGGATCGGTGCGCTCATTCCCGGGGAGATCCGGCGTCGCGGGACGGGAATCCGGCTTGTGAACCGGATCCGTGCCGAGAACCACGTCGAACGTCAACGTCTCGTCGCCGCGCTTCACCACGACGGGCACCGACGAACCCGCTTCGCGGCTACGCGCGAAGGTCGACAGGTCCGCCGTCGTCTTGGGGATTTCGCCGCCGACGGAAACGATGACGTCCTCGGCTTTGATTCCGGCTTTCGACGCCGGACCCTTCCACGTCACACGTTGCACTTTGACCGCCTTGTCGTCCATCGTCGCGGTCACGCCGAGGAACCCCGCCTTCTCCGGGAGCATTCCGATCTTCTCGGTGTCGAGCACCATGTAGACGACTTTCGGGTCCTTCTCGTACCAGTCGAGTCCGATGCGGCCGAGGAGTCCCGTCGGCAGCCCCTCTCCGATCTTCTCCCATCGGCCCTTCGCACCTGCGTAGCGCGAACGCCAAAGGGCGCTTCCCTTCCCCCACTTCACGACGGGGTCGTTCGAATCGAACTCGTGTCGCCGACGTTCCCACGTCGCCATCAACAAAACGTCCGGATTCGCCGGATGCAGGGCGATGTCGATCACGCCGGTCGCCCCCGAACACTCGAAGACGCACTCCCAGCTGTTTCCGCCGTCGGTCGTCCGCCACAGCCCACGCTCGCCGCCGTCGCCCCAAAGACGGCCGAGAGCGCCGACCCACACGATGTCGGGGTTCGTCGGGTGAATCACGACCTTCGCGATCTGGAAGGACTCGCGAAGACCCATGTTCTTCCACGTCTTCCCGCCGTCGGTCGACTTCCATACACCATCGCCCCACGACACCGAGTTCCGGGGATTCGCTTCGCCCGTCCCGACCCAAACGATGTCGTGATCGGACGGAGCAACCGCGACGTCGCCGATGGAAACGGTCGACTCGCGATCGAACTGATGCTCGAATTCGCCGCCCGCGTTCTTCGTATGAAGAAGTCCACCGGAGGCGGTGGCGACCCACCAACGCGACGGATCCTGCGCGGAGACGGCGATCGCGGTGATGCGCCCGCTCATGTTGGAGGGGCCGATCGATCGCCACGAAAGCGCCGACGACCAATTCGCGGGCAGGCGGACGTCCGGATCGGCGGCCGTCTCGCGCGACGGCGGCGCTCCCTGGGCCACCACGATTCCCACGCACACGCAAGCCAAGACGAGTCCACGACGCCAGTCGATCATCGTTCGCATGGCGGGATGCTACCCCGACTGCCGTCCCGTGTGGCGGAAGAGCACGTCGTGGGAACGCGGAAAAAGGAAACGCCCGGGGCTCCGTGGGAGACCCGGGCGTCCCGCTCATCCGCGGGGGATGAATCGGCGACTCAGGACTTCGGACGAAGCACCTTCACGGTGCAACGCGAGATCACGATGTCGACGCCGTTCTCGACCGCGAGCGCGAAGCCGCCCGTACGAGAGGTGGTCGGGTCGATCTTGCCGGACTGGCTCTGCTCGCCTTCCTTGACGACTTCGACCGTCGACGCCTTCACGATGTACGTGGCGCGGTAGGTCTTACCCGGTTCGAGGTAGTCCTTGTCGAAGCCGAACATGTACGGACGCTTGCCCGGGGTATAGCGGAACTGAAGATCGAGTCCCTTCCCCTTCGCGTCGTACTGGTTCACCGTGAACTCGATATCGAGAACGAAGTCCTGCCACGGGTTGATCGGGTCGTAACCGTAAGCGGTCACGAGACCCGTGACGGGCTTGCCATCCTTGCCGGGAACGCCCTTGATGCGCATCTCGCGACCGGAAGACTCGCGGGTCACACCTTCGGTGATCTTCCACATCTTGTCTTCGCGCGGGCTGAGCAGATCGCGTTCGGGAACGCCGGCGATGTACTCAGACGTGATCAACTTCTCGACGAGCGCGTCGGACTTGCCGAGGAGCTGCTTGTAGAGCTCGATGATGTCCTTGTCCTTCGCCGCCGAGCCGCCCTTGTCGAACTCGCGCTTGAACTTGGAAATCGAGTCGTCGTAGACCTTGAGAGCCGCCGCGGCGTCGCCTCCGGTAGCCGCCTCGGCCGCGGTCGCTTCCTCGTAAAGCTTCTTGAGCGTGTTGAAGTAGAGGGACTTTTGCAGCTTCTTCACGCGATCGGTGTAGTCGGCGCCCATCAATCCGGCCGCGCCTTCGACGAGGCCGATCTCGCGGCGCACCGCGTCGAGCTTGGTCGTGTCCTGCACGTCCTTCTCGAGACGGTCGAGGCGATCGGCGTGCTCCTTCTTCGCCGCCTCGGTCTGCTTGCGAGCGACCGAGTTGTTGTAGATGCCGAGCGCTTCGACGTGCTCTTCGAGCTCTTCGTCGTACAGCGGAGCACCGTCGGCGGTCAGTTCCTTCCACGTGCGCTCGATGAGGCCGAAGTCGTTCGGCGACGCCGCTTCGATGTCCTTCATCTTCTTGATGGCGGCCGCGATCGCCTCCGCCTTCTCGGCGCGCTCGCGCTTCTGCCGCTCGGTCTTGTTCATCGCGAGCATGCCGAGCACGGCGAGCAACACGACGACGAAACCGACGGAGATGTAGAAGATCATGTTGATCTTCTTGTCGCGGCCTTCGAGTTGAAGAACCTGCTGCGAACGGGTGGCGCGCACGCCCGTCTGCGGCGCCGGGGTTTCGCCCGCGTCTTCGATGCCGTCCGAGGCGGGGCGGGTCGCGCGCGGCGCCGTGCCGGGGCGAGTGGGGCGGTTTTGGTCACCGCCACGAGGTGAAGTGGCCATAGCTGGTCGTCAGTCCTGTTTCTTTGGGACGGTAGGGCGAGGACGCCGCGAAGCCGGTGGCTCCACAAGTCGCCGACGCAGGATGAAGAACATCACGATGAGAACGCCGCCGAGACCCGCAAGGATGCCGAGGCGCGAGACGTAGGACATCGGCCCTTCGACCGCCCTCGCGGGCAGGATGCGAAGATTGCCGACGCGCGCCTGCGCGGGCTTCGAAGCCGTGTCGGAGGCGCTTTCCGCCGGAGCGGAACGCGAATTCGTCAGGACGAGAAGCGGAAGGTCGCGAACGAGCCCACCCTTCACTTCCTGACGGATCATTTGAACGAACACCCCCTCGGCTTCCCAACGGGTGTTGAGGCGCGGGTCGTGCTCGGGAATGGGTTCGAGAGAAAGGAACTGGACACCCGTCGCGTCGGCATCGGTCACGACGATCCCGAACATGAGATCGCGCTCTTCGCCGAACGGGTCCTTCCAGGTCCACTTGTAGAGCGACTCTTCGAGGAGTCGACCGGACGTCTTCACGAAGGCTCCGCGGAACGCTTCCGGCTGCGCCAGCATGTCCGCGTAGGGCAGCTCGATGGCGTTCGGAATCGAATCCTTCGACGCCAGTTCGCCGGGGCGGGTCGTCGTGGTCCCGCTCAGCCAACGGAGAACGGGCTCGACGGCGAAGTCCTGCCGCTCCTTCACGAAGTCCACCGCGGAACGCATCGCGTCGCGGACGGAATACGGTGTCATGTGGCGCGCATCGACGCGGATCGCGGGACGCGATTGCGGAGCGGCCGTCGGGACCGGCGGCGGAGGAGCGCCGTCGGCCGGATGAAGGGTGGCGGGCTTGGAACGGCGAACCGCCTGTGCGGCACGCCGTCCCATGTCCGTTCCTCCGAGCATTGCGAACAGGGCGAAGAGCAGGAGCACGCCGTAGAACACGGCCCGCTTTCCGATCGACGACGACAGGAATCCCGGCGCCTCGCGCTTGCGCGCGCGGAGCAAAAGCTCGTAGCGCACATGCGCCGGGACCTTGTCGTCATTCCTCATGCCGATGGAACCCATTCTTCACCCGGCCGAATTCACTTCTTCAGTTCGGAACCGAAGCCGAATTCGACCTTCTTCACGCCGAGCCCCTTGCACATGTTGAGAACGTTGACCACGTTCTCCCACGGCACCTTGGGGCCCGCGTCGATGATCACCGGGACGGCTTTGTCGTCACGGAATCCTTGCGATTCGTACGCCTTGTTTTGGGCGTCGATCAGCGATTCGAGTTTCAGATCCCCCTGCTCGGGCGGAATCGGGTTGCGCCCGAAGTACCGCTCGACGATCCCGCGCGTCTCGTCGAACGAGAGCACGATCCGGATCTCGGGCTTCTCCTGATTCAGGTTGGCCGAAGCCTTGCCGCCCTTGTCGAGCGGCAACCACGAATCGAGCTTGCCTTCGATCGCCTTGAACTTCATGGAGCACATGAAGAACAGGAGGATGCAGAAGATGATGTCGACCATCGCGGTCACGTTGATACCGACCGGATTGTCTTCGCTAGGTCCACCAGCCATGGATCGTCTCCTCAGCCCTTCGGCTTCTCGGGGGCGGGTTTCTCAACACCGACCTCGATCTTGTAGAGGCCCGCTCCGGCGAGCTGCTCGATCGTCTTCTGGATGTAGCCGTAAGGCGCCTGCCGATCCGCGCGGATCACCATGACGCGTTCCGACTTGGAGCCCGGCTTCGACTTATCCTCGCTGAAAGGCCGCGCCAAGTCGAGGAAGACGGACTTGAGTTTCTCCAAGTCCTCCTTGACCAACTTGTGGCGACGACCCTGCACGGAGATCAGCCAGTGCGTGTCTTCACGGCACACCTTGCCCGCCTTGTAGGTCGGGCAAAGCAACTTGTCACCACCCTCGGAGAGGTGGTGGATGTTCACCGTGACGCGACTTCCCGATCCTTCCTGCTTCTCGTCCTTCTTGCGCTCGTCGGCGTTCTTCGCGATCGGCGACACCATCTCTTCGGTGGCGCGGGCGTCGAAGTTCGCGTTGAGCATGAAGAACAGGAGAAGCAGGAACATGATGTCGATCATCGGAACGAGGTTGGGTGCAACCTCGTCGTGAACCTTATGTTCCTTGAATCCCATGTGAATACCCCTTCAGGCGGCGATCAGTGCGCGCCGGTCGGGAGGTGCGGGATGCAGCCCTTGAGCTGTTCGGCCGCCATCAGGTTCGCGGTGAGCGTGATCTTCGTGGCCTGATTCTTCAAGAAGAAGAAGGACACGAGGAAGATGATGGAGAGCGAGAGACCGAGCGTCGTGTTCACGAGCGACTCGTACACGCCCGACGCGAGGTCGGCCGGCGTCGGAGCCGCGAGCTTCTCGATCGTCTGGAAGGACGAGATCATGCCCGTCACCGTGCCGAGAAGACCGAGCAGCGGTCCGACGTTTCCGATGAGCGAGAGGTTCGAGATGCGCGCGTTGATCTTGAAGCCTTCTTCCGCGGCGACGTGTTCCATGCCGGTGATCATCTGCTCGTAGGAGATGTCCTTCATCATGAGACCGCCGGCCATGATCTGGCCGAAGTAGCAGTGCTCCTGCGTGGACACTTCGAACGCACGGTCGAGTTCACCGTTGTTGATCGCGGTTTCGATCTCCTGCACGACCGCCGGAGGCGCGAGCTTGTCGATGCGCATCTCGAGGAAGTACATGATCGTGAGGGTGGATCCGATGAGGAAGAGGATGAGCATCGCCCAGCCGATCGGGAGAACCTTGTTCGTCATTTCGAACAGTTCACCGATGCCACGGCCACCTTCGCTGGCGAAGGCGGTGTTCGGGAGGGCCATGAGGCCGAGGGCGGCGATCATCAATTGGTTGCGGAAACGGGCCATGTCGTAAACTCCTCGTGAGGAAGGGTTGAGGAAGGGAACTTGATACGAAAGGACTCGGAATCAGGACCGACGTCTCACTTGAGACGTTCGAGGCGCTTCGACGCCGGGTCCTTGAAGCGGGATTGCGGGTATTCGGCCAAGACGCGGCGGTAGAGATCGCGCGCGCGGCTGAAGCTGCGCACCTGATCGTCACCCTTGCCGAGTTCGGCGATGAAGAAGAACGATTCGGCGGCGTTGAAGAGGGCTTCTTCGTGCGCACCGGTGTCTTCGCCGGGGGCCGGCGGGAATTGAAGGGCGCTGCGGAGGAACTTGAGCAGCGCATCGCGGATGAGATCCGACTTGTTCGTCGCCTTGCCCTTCTCGAGCAGGCACTTGCCGATGACGTTGTAGCACTCGGCACGCGCCGCGTTGGAGAGCGTGAGCTTGAGCGCGGCCGTCGCCTGCGTTTCGGCGGCGGCGTTGTCCTTTTCCGCGAACGCGATGGACGCCATCAGGACCTTCGCTTCACCGGACATCGCGCCGGTGCCCTGCGCGAGAGACCCCGCATCGACCTTCGCGTCTTTCGCCTTGCCCTGCGCGAGGAGCGCACGGCAACGCATCAGCTTCAAACGATCGACGAACGCGGCCGAGTCGGCGAGGCGTCCGGTGCGCGAGATTTCAGCGTCCGCGAACGCGATGGAATCCGCCGACTTGCCCATGCGGGTCAAGCCGCGAACGATGTTGTCCTGCGCCGCACCGAGATAGCGCGACGAAGGGAACTCGGCTTCCGAGATCAGCGTCTTCAGCATCGTGACGCCGTCCTCGTCCTTGCCGAGGCGGAAAGACGCGTTGGCGGCGTTCCAGAACGCTTCCTGACGGAGGGCGGCGCGGAGCTTCTTGTTCTCGGCGAGAGCCTTGAACTTGCCGACGGCGGCATCGTCCTTACCGCTCTTGTAGTCGGTGTCGGCGTCCTTCCACTCCTTGGTCAAACCGCCGTACTCGACGGACTCGATGTCGTCCGTCTTCACGTTGGTCGTGGCCTTGCCGGCGCCCGGGAGTTGGACCTTCGCGTTGCGATAGTCCCACTCCATGATTTGGCCGGCGACCGTGCTGCCGTCCTTCTTCGTGATCTTGTCGTCGGCTTGGGCGAACGCCGGAACGGCGCACACCACGGCGGCGGCGACGACGGCTCGGAAGATTTGATTCATGGTCGTTCTGGTCCTGTCGGGGATCACGGGAGGGGCTTCTTGTTCACCCGCTTCCGGAGTTCGTTGATCTTCGTCTTGATGCCGAACTTGTCACCGTCCACGTTCGGGGCTTCACGCTCCATCGTGTCGAGGCGCAATTCGACGTCGCCCTTCTCCCCCGCTTCGAGGCGCGCGAGAAGGTTCAGGTAGGTGTTCTGCCAGTAGAGTTCGCTTTCGACCACCGAGTTCGCACGCATGCGGGTGGTGAGAAGGATCGCCTGCTGGAAGTAGTTCTTGTTGCCGGACTGCTTGCCCGCACGGAGGTAGGCGACGGCAAGATCCTGGAAAACGAAGAGGATGCCCGGCACCTGCTTTTGCACGGTGTCGTCCAACTTCCCGTCGTCCGCGAAAAGCTTGTTCGCGTCGCTGACCTTTTGGAGCGAGGTGATCGCGTCTTCCCAGTTGCCGAGAAGCGCGTACGCCGTCGCCGCGCCGCGGGAACGCTCGACGTCGACCTTGCCACCGGTGGCCGCGTCGGA
Source organism: Planctomycetota bacterium (assembly GCA_017853435.1). Classification (GTDB taxonomy): domain Bacteria; phylum Planctomycetota; family CAIWVZ01; genus CAIWVZ01. The sequence goes on from JAFMJN010000011.1 coordinate 22,507, forward strand.
GTCCGCGATCACGAAGGCCTTCACCGCCGCCTCGACGTCCTGCTTGTCCTTGAGCGGGACGGCGGGATCGATGTCGGCGATGGCGACGGAATTCGCGGTGCCGCGCAGAAGAACGTTCGAGATGAACAAGAGTCGGCTGCCGACCTTTCCGTACGCGGCGCGCGACGCCGGCGGCGACTTGGTCGCCTCGGAGACCGAAAGGCGATAGAGCTCGGCGGCTTGACGCCAAAGTTCGACCGCTTCCTTGTCCTTCGCGTCGCGCGTGTAGCGCTCGTTGGCTTCACCGTCGGCCGTCGACGCCACGTTGAGGGCGATATCGGCGACGTTTCCGACATCCTTCGAGTTCTTCACCCACTGGGAGAAGAGCCCGACGGCTTCACGGCCCTTCCCGAGCGCGGTGTAGGCACGAATCTTCGAACGCCACACCTTGGCGATGTTGTCCTTGTCGCCCGCGACGTCCTTCTCGAGCTGGTTGAGCAGCTCGATGCACTTGTCCGCCCCGTTCATCTGGGGCTTCAAGTAGATCGCGACGAGTCGAAGTTGCGAATCGACCGCCTGATTGCGGAGACGCTTCTTTTCCGCTTCGTTGAGGGTCTCTTCGACGTTCTTGAGCAGAGCCGTCCGCGACGCGGTGAGGTACTTCTCCGCCGCGGCGAACCACTTCTTGCCCTCCGCTTCGTTGTTGCGGAGGAACGCGGCGTTGCCGAGTTCCGTCGCCGCGACGCCCGCCTTGAACTGGGCTTCGCCGTAGCGGGCCGACGTTTCGGGAACCTTCGCGAAGAGATCGATCGCTTCCGCCCACTGCTGTTGATCGTTCTTCTCGACGGCGACGAAATAGACCGCGTCACGCGCCTGCGACGAGTTGGGGAACTTCTTGATCAGGTCCTCGCGAGCGTTCTTGAACTGGTCTTTCCAGTAGTTGCCTCCGGAGATCTTCGCTTGCGAGCCGTAGCAGGTCGCCTCGTTGAACTTCGCTTCCGGAGCGCGGGGGCTCGTCCCGAAATCGGTGGAAACGATATTGAAGCACACCGACGCGTCGATCACGCGACCGGTTTCGTAGTAGAGGAAACCCATTTGGAAGAGAGCTTCGGCGCGATCTTCCATCTTGAGTCCGTCACGTCCGGACAGGATGCGGGTCAGCAACTTTTCGCCGCCGAGAACGTCCTTTTCCGCACGACGCTGTTCGAGCGCCTTCACGAGACCGGCGCCACCCGCGGCCATGAACTTCGAGCCCTCGAGCTTCTGCAGAATTTCTTCCGCACGAAGCCCGGACGGGCCGCCGTTGTCCTTGTCGTAGACGAGCTTCGCGACGGGCTTCGCCTTGTCGACGCGACCTTCGCCCAAGAGAGTTTCGGCGAGAAGGAGCAGCGCCTTGCGACCATCCACGGATTCCGCGGCGTTCGGAAGGAGCTTCTGCATCGATTCGAGGGTCGCGATCGCGGCGTCCGCCTGGGGCGGCTGCAGGTTGGTCGCCTGGAGTTTGGCCAAGGTGTAGTGCGCCGACGCGATGACGTCGCGGATGACCTCGTCGCGCACGATCGAACGATCGCCTTCGACGGCCTCGCCGAGCGTCGTGCACGAGTTCTGCATGATGTCGACGGCCTCCTTGACCTTGCCGTCGTACACCAACACTTCCGTGTAGAACTCGCGCGACTTGAAGAAGATCGGGCGGTCCGACGGGCACTCGATTTCGAAGTTCTCGAACGCTTCGAGAGCCTTCGCGACGTCGGCCTTGCTGTCGACGCCTTGCTTGTTCTCGTGAAGCTGCGAGCGGAGCCAGTAGTAGCGGCAGAGCGAATACCGCAGCGCGACGATTTCGTCCGCGACGACCGGATTCTCGAGCTCGTTCTTCGCTTCGGCGTCCTTGATGCGCTTTTCGGCGGCGTCGATGGCCTTGGTGAAGTAGCCCTTACCGCGTTCGCGGAGCGCTTCCTTCTTGGTGGCGTCGTTCTCGGCCTTGAGAAGCGTGCCGATGCCTTCGCCCGCGAGACGCGAGAGTTCGCCGATGCGGAAGCGGACTTCGGCGACTTCCTTCGCCGATCCGTGCTTCGTCAGAAACTCTTCCAACGACTTGATCGCGCCGTCGAGCGCATCGAGGCGCTTGTTCATGTCCGACGACGACGTTCGCTGCGCTTCGTCCGCCGAGATGTCGGCGAACACGTAGTCGATGGCGGCCTTCGCAGCCGGCGTCGTAGCGCCGGACTGGGCTTCCTTCGCGACGTCCTTCGCGAGATCGAAGTACCCGCGCTGGGCCAACACCTTCGCGAATTCGGCGTTGTCTTCAGCCGAACCCGGCGCGTAGGTCGGACCGCCTTGGGCGGCGAGATACGCAGAGATCGACGCCGCCACGAAGGCGGCGCGCGACGCACCCTTGATCAGATTTCGAGGCATGGAACACGCACTCCGGGATCAACGGGGTCGGCGGAGGACGCCGACCCCGCGAGGGATCACTTCTTGTCGCCGTCCTTGGGCGCGGGCTTTCCTTCGCCACCCTTGCCGCTGCCCTTGGCGCCGAACACCTTCGGGAAGCGGTAGTAGACCTCGAGGCAGAGCGTGAGGATGGCCGTCGAGTAGACGCGTCCACCTTCTTCGCCCCACGCGTCGACCGGGTCCCACGAACCCTCTTGGCAGCCGTCCTTCTCGGACTTCTGCGAATCGACGACGGCGGCCTTCATGGCCTTGTTCCAGGAATCCCACGACGGTCCACCGACCTGGTACATCGCGAGCGTGCCGTAGTACCAGTAGTACATGTCGATCTTGCCCGCGGCTTCATCCCAAGTCGGGAGGCGCTTCGACAGGAGTTCCGCGCCCTTCTTCATGAGCGGGTTGCCGGTGTCGTCGCAGAAGATACGCGCGCACATGGACACGGCGGTCAGGGCTTCCGATTCGGTCGCGGGGAACTTGTTCACCAAGTTCTCCGGACGCACCGGGAGCTCGCCCTTCTTCGTGTAGCCCGTGCGGCCCGTGTCTTCGTCCGTGATCGAGTCGATGAACGTGAGGCCGTCCTTCATCGAACGCTCGTTCACCGGGATCTTCGCGTCGCGGGCGGCGTGGTACGCCATGAGCATCCAACCCGTCACCGACGAGTCGTTGTCGCCCGGGCGCATGCCGTAGCGCCACGCTTGATAGGGGTTTTGGCATTGCGACGCGAAGCCGATGGCGGCTTCGGCCGATTTCTTCCATGTCTGCTGAGTCGTGCTGCCGGCCGCTTCGCACATGGCGATGGTGGCGCACGCATGGTTGTAGGTGAAGCGCGAGTCGCCGCGCGACCCGAAGCAGCCTTGGTCGTCCTGCTGATCCTTGAGCCACTTGAGGCACTTCTTGGTGACCTGGCTGTATTCCGATTGCTTGTCCGGGGTGTAGCCGGCGCCGAGGAACGCGAGAAGCGCGAGGCCCGTCACGCCGACGTCGAACACCGCCGAACCACGGCCCGTGCACGCCGCGCCCTTCTTCGAATCGCAGTTGGCCGAGTAGCCGGTAGCCGACCACGATCCATCCGGGTTCTGGTGGTTCTTCAGCCACTTGAGGCCGAGGAGCACCGACTTCTCGGTGGTCTGGAGGTTGGCCTTTTGGGCATTACGACGACCCATGCGCGATCCGCCGAGGAGACTGCCGCGAGGCGCACCACCGCCCGCGCCCGATCCCGAACCGAGACCGATCGCGCCGGCGAGCCCCTTGCCGCCCGAGGACATCGTGAAGGTGTCGGTGTTGTCTTCCGTTCCTTCCGACGCACCGAACTTCTCGTTGGTCGACGCGTAGGGGTTCACCGTGTCGTTGACGACCGTGTTGAACTCTTCCTCGTTCGTGTTGACCTGATCGGTCTCTTCGACCTTCGGAAGCGCCGAGGGCTCGAGTTCCTTCGGCTTCTCTTCCTTGATCTCGTTTTCGAGCTTGGGCTGGTCGGTGGCGGCCGACTTCTGCATCTGAAGGATGTCGTCGTCCGCCTTCTTCTTCTTCTTCTCGGCCTCGGTGGCGAGGAGGACCATCGCGGCCAAGAAGATGCCGATGATGACGATGGAGGAGATGAGCGCCGGGAGTCCGGTCTTCGTGAACTCCTTGAACTTCTCCTGCGTCGTGCGGTTGTCTTGGAGAAGATCCGTCATGCGGATCTTCGTGGGCGTTCCCTTGTTCTCTTCCGGCATCTCGGACATCGCGAGGCTCCGTTCGGGGACTGGTGCGGGCTCAGGCATTCGCTCGCACCGGGTTTACCGGTGATCAAGCAACGCCCGGGCCATTCCCCCGAGGGGCCGGGAAGTTATCAGGAACGTGCCGAAATGGTCAACCGTTCACGGTGCTTTTCGACACACTTTCTTTTTCGCGTCGTCCGGTGTCCCACATCGCCCCAAACTCGACGGGGAAAAATGCCCCACGACACCCCAACCCCACCGCGCGACGTTTGCGATCGAACCGCATCTCTCGATCTTTTTTCGCCGTTTTCGAGATGAAGGACGGCTAGCCGCCGTCCGTCGGAATCCACGCGACGACCCGCAGCGGCCCGCCGGTGCCCCCGCGGATCTTCATCGGAAGCGCCACCACGCGCGCCCCCGCCGACGGCAACACGTCGAGCGCGGCGACGTTTTCGAAAGCCGGAATATCCGCAGCGTAGAGGATCCGATGGCTCATGAAATAGGTGGACTGGCCGAAGTCGATGCTCGCCGTATCGATACCCACGGCTTTCACCCGGCGCTCCGCGGTGATCCACGAGGCCGCATCGGGGTGAAGCCCCGGAAAGTGCAACTTGGCGACGGCGTTCGCGCCGCGCTCCGCCGTTCCGAGATAGCGCACCGCATCCGGCCAGCGCGCGGAGAACCCGGTCTTGATGAAAAGGAGCGCGTCGTCGGGAATGCGGCCGAAGCGCGACTCGTGGGCGAGAATGTCGTCGCGGGTGACTTGGTAATCCGGATCCTTTTCACAGGCGGCGACGACGTCGACGACGCGCGCTTCACCGATCAGCCGCTCGATCGGGATGGCGTCGGCGGTTGATCCCTTGTCGCTGAAATGAATCGGGGCATCGAGGTGGGTCCCACCGTGCTCGGAGGCTCCGTAGCGGCTCGACGCATAGAAGTACCCCTTGGCGTTCACCCCGCGGAACTCGGTCACGAGGGTGAACCGCTCGGCGGTCGGCCAGTAGAGGGTGTCTTCGCCGAAGGCGTGCGTGAGATCGACCCAACGGCCCTCTCCGACGCCGAGCCCCCGCGTCGTCGTGCACGCGGAGACGAGAAAAATGACGACGGCAATCGCCGATACCCGGCGTATCGATGGACGCATGCACGGACTCCGATGGATGGAACGCACCGAGGCCGGCCGCCCGAAGGGTCGACCGGCCTCGATGTCCCCGCCGAGCGGGGATTCATCTCACTTCGACACGGACGACGAAATGCGCATTCCGTAGAAGGAGCGATGGACGAAGTAGGCCGACACGAGGAAGAACACGATCGCGAGCGGCATCACCAGGCCCTTGAGGTCGGCGTCGCCGCGCATCTGCACGGCGAGTTCGACGGCGAGCAAGCCGAAGAGCGTGGTGAACTTGATGACGGGGTTCATCGCGACCGAAGACGTGTCCTTGAACGGATCGCCGACGGTGTCGCCGACCACGCACGCGGCGTGAAGTTCGGTGCCCTTCGCCTTGAGCTCGGTCTCGACGACCTTTTTCGCGTTGTCCCAGCATCCGCCGGCGTTCGCGAGGAAGAGCGCTTGGAAGAGACCGAACAACGACGTCGAGATCAGGTACCCGATGAAGAAGTAGGACTCCATGCAGGCGAAGGAGAGCGTCGCGAAGAAGACGCCGAGGAAGATGTTGAACATGCCCTTCTGCGCGTATTGCGTGCAGATGGCCACGACCTTCTTCGAGTCCTCGATCGACGCCTTCTCGGCGCCGTCGAGCTTGATGTTCGCCTTGATGAATTCGACCGCGCGGTACGCGCCCGTCGCCACCGCCTGCGTCGCCGCACCGGTGAACCAGTAGATCATCGAGCCGCCCGCGATCATTCCGAGAAGGAACGGCGGGTGGAGGATCGAGAGCTTCTCGAGGTTGGCGTTCAATCCGCTCGTAAGTCCCATGATGATGGCGAACACCATCGTGGTCGCGCCGACGACCGCGGTGCCGATGAGCACCGGCTTCGCGGTGGCCTTGAACGT
>JAFMJN010000122.1 GCA_017853435.1 Planctomycetota bacterium
TTGAAACAAGTCGACGAAGCGCGTTGCGCGCTCGACGCGGGCGAAGCCATGCCCGTCCGCGGATTGAAGGACGCCTTGTCCGTCGTCGCCCGATGCCGCGAGCGCATCCGACCGTTGGAGGCTTGGGAAGCCTGGGACATCGCCTGTTTCCTGCGCGCGGCTTCGTCGTTGAAGACGTGGCTCGCCGCGCGCTCCGCGAAGTTCCCCGTGCTCGCTTCCATCGCGTCGAAGATGGAAAGCCACGACGCGTTGCGCGCCTTGCTCGATCGCTCCGTCGACTCTCCCGGAGTGATCCCCGACGCCGCGTCCGCGGAACTGCGCCGCTGCCGCGGCGACATCGTGCGGCACGAACACCGGGCCCGAACCGTCATGGACGGTCTCGTCGACAGTCCGAAATACCGCTCCTGGTTGCAGGAGAAAACCTGGTCGGTCCGGAACGGTCGTTACGTGCTCCCCGTACGGCTCGAAATGAAGGGGCACGTCCCGGGCATCCTCCACGACAAAAGTGCGAGCGGATCCACCGTGTTCGTGGAACCGCGGGAAGTGGTCGCGATCGCGAACGAAGTCAGCGAAGCGCGCCTCGACGCCGTCCGTGAAGAAACCCGAATTCTGTGGGAATTGACCCGAGCGGTGTTCGACGCGGAATCCGCGTTGAAACGGACGGCGGACATCGCGGCCTGGATCGCTTTCACCGCGGCGCGGGCATCGTTCAGCCGCGAGATCGACGGGATGTCACCGCGTGTTTCGGACGACGGTCGGCTCTTGCTGCGTCGTGCGCGCCATCCGTTGCTCGTCCTGCGCAACGCGGCCTCCGGGGCCCCGGCGCCGGAGCCTCTGACGATCGAACTGTCCGCGACGCGGCGCATGATCGTCGTCACGGGTCCGAACACGGGCGGCAAGACCGTCGTCCTCAAGACGCTCGGACTGTTGCAGATCATGTTTCAGTGCGGACTGCACGTTCCCGCGGCGGCGGGGACCGAGCTTCCCGTATTGACGGACGTCTTGGCGGACATCGGCGACGAACAGAGCCTGCAACAGAGTCTTTCCACGTTCTCGGGACACGTCCGGCAGATCGCGGGCATCCTCGGACGCTGCGGCCCCTCGACGCTCGTCCTCATGGACGAACTCGGTGCGGGAACCGATCCCGCGGAAGGCGCGGCGCTCGGCGAAGCCGTCCTCGAACGTATTCGCGCGAGCGGAGCGCTCGCGGCCGTGACGACGCACTTGGGAAGTCTGAAGACCTACGCGTTTTCGCGTCCCGACGTCGAGAACGCGAGCATGGAATTCGACGACGCCACGTTGGCCCCGACGTATCGGCTGATCACGGGAACTCCGGGGCGTTCGATGGCACTGCTCATCGCATCGCGTCACGGGATGCCGAACGACGTGGTCGCCGCGGCGGAAACCGTGCTCGCGGCGGGACGCGACGGGACGAACGACCTGATCGACGCCTTGCGTTCGTCGCGCGAAGCCGCCGAAAACGATCGACGGCGTTCCGAAGATCTTCTCGAATCGTCGCGCCGGGCGGAAACGGAAGCACGTCGCCGCCTCGACGAGGCCGCCAAGGAACGCGGGCGCCTCGAGAGCGAGGCGGAGGCGGAAACACGCCGCGCGCTCGACGAATTGGAGAAGGCGGCGACTCCGCACCTGAACGCGTTGCGCAACGCCCCGAAGGCGTTCGCCGCCGACGTCGAAGCGCTGCGGAAGCTCGTCGCGGATCGAGGCGCCCTGCCGTCGCTCGCGGAACGTCGTCGGGCCTTCCTCGACGGTTTGAAGAAGGACGACGAGGTGTGGGTGCCGAGGCTCGGGCAACTCGCGCGCGTGAAGCGCGTGTACCGCGCCGAGGGACGTCTGACCGTGGTCATCGGAGCGATGACCATGGATCTTCCCGCGGACGACGTCTCGTTCGTCACGCCGCCGAAAGTGAAATGAGCGCGCGCGCCGACGCGTCGGAGCGCCGATGGGTCGTCGCCGTGACGGGCGTGGCCGTCGTCCTGTGTGCGGCGTCGATCGCGGCGGGTTCGATTCGCGAAGCCGACGAGGTTCTGCATCACCTCTACGCGCGCGAAGTCGCGTCGGTGCCGATGAATCTCCTCCACGTGTGGGGGCGCCCTCTCGTGACCGCGGCCCTCGCACCGCTGTCGACCTTCGGATTCGACGTCGCCCGATGGTTGTCGGTCGCGGCGTTCGCCGTCGCCGCCGCCTACACGTTGCGCGCTGCGCGCGCGGCGGGGCTGCGCCATCCGGTGGTAGCGCCCGTGGCTCTCGTGATGCAACCGGTGGTGGTCTCGCTGCTCGGCGGCGTTTGGACGGAGTTGCCGTTCGCCGCCTTGATCGCGGTGTGGGCCTCGGCGCGCCTCGAGCGTCGCCACGCGTTCGCGGGCTGGATCTGCGGGCTCCTTCCGTTGGTGCGGCCCGAAGGTTTTCTGGTCGGAGCCGTCGATCTCGCCTTCGGACTCGCGGGGGCGTGGCGCACGGAAGACGGCCTACGCCTCCGATGGCGCTCCGTGGTCGGGATTTTCGGCGGTACGGCCGCGTGGGCCGTCGTCGCGGCGGTCGTCTCCGGCGATCCGTTGTGGCTCGTCCATCATTGGCCCCACGACTGGGCGCCCGCGTCTTCCTGGGGGCGCGGCGACTGGTGGTGGACGGTCGCGGTCGTGAGGAAGATCCTTCCGTGGACGTTGATTCCGGTCTTCGTCGTCGGTCTCATGGCGAATCGTCGTGGAAGGATGTCGTTCGCGGCGGCGACGTTCCTGTTCGTGCTCGGCGTCCACGGCGCGCTTTGGGCGACGGGTTCGTTCGGCAGCGCGGGGTACGCGCGTTACTTCGTCGGATTGTCGCCGTTGATCGCTCTTCTGCTCGCTTCGGGATGGGACAGCCTCGTCGCGTCGCGATTCGCGACGTCGCGTGTGAATACGCCCGTGGTCGCGTTCGTCGTACTCGCGGCCGCGACGGCGTGGCTCGACGGACATGCGTGGGAGCGTCGCCCACCGCCCGCGGACGCCCGCGTTCTCGCGAGGCTCGGTGCGGCGATCGCCGCCCGTGATCCGGGCGCGGAGGCGCACGCGGCTCATCCGTTCCTGTATCTCGGCCATCCGACTACGCCCGCCGTTCGTTTCGAGGACATGGGAGATTTTGCCTCCGCGGCCGTCGCGGCCTTGCCGATCGGCGCCTGGCTCGTCACGGAGGATCGGCTCTACGATCCGTCGACGCGCAACGTGAAATCGGACGACTTGCCGAAGGCGGGATTCGTGGAAATCGACGGGAATACGCTCGGAGTCGACCTTTCTCCGGGGGACACGTCGCGGGAGCCGTGGCTCGCCGGATTCCGACCGCGCGTGTGGATCAAACGTCGCTGACGGCCGAAAGCGGCGTCGGCGGATCGATTTCGCGGCTTGATCGTCGAAGGCCTTCGCGCCGATCAGCCGAATGAGGTCCACACGTCGTCATGTATCAGGTTCTCGTTCACGACCCGACGCGCACGTTCGTTCCGCCCGCGGTCGGCAGCATCAAGGTCTCCGTCTCGCACGACGATCGCGGACTTTTGTCCGCGCTGTGTCGACGCGAGTGGGACGCGATCTTCACCTTCGGCGAGAAGCGGTGGGGGGCTCTCGAAACACAGCCCTATTTCATCCGACGCCGCTGGGTGCACCTCGATTCGGCGCCGGACGCCGAACGTCTCGTCGCCGCCGCGCAGGCCGTCTACTGGGGGTACACGGCTCCCGGGAGCGACGCGATTCCTCTCGTCAGCATCACGACGCCGATCCACAACGCCTCGGCGTTCATCTTCGAAACCGCGTCGTCGGTCCTCGCCCAGACGTGGACGAACTTCGAGTGGCTCGTGATCGACGACGGATCGGAGGACGCGGGTGCCGAGATTCTCGAATCGCTGCGCGATCCCCGCATTCGCGTGTTGCGGTTTCCGCCTTCGGGACGGATCGGGTGGGTCAAACAGGCCGCCACGTCGCTCGCGCGCGGGGAGTTTTTGGTCGAACTCGACCACGACGATTTCCTCGTTCCGACCGCGCTCGAGAAGATCGTCGCGGCGTTCCGCGCCGACCCGGACGTCGGGATGGTGTATTCGAATTTCGCCGAGTGGTTCGCGGGAACCCGCGAGTTCCACGTCTACAAGGCGCCGTTCTGGAAGTACCGCGACACGCCGTGGAACGGCATGGTCGCGAAGGAAGCCCTCGCGTTCGACGCGATGGGAACGTTCGTCGCGGACGGGGTGGAGCGACCCGTGATGGATGCGATGAACGTCTGCCCGAACCACGTGCGGGCGTTCCGCGCCGACGCGCTCCGTCGTGCGGGCGGCTACCGGAATCTCGTGTGGGCCGACGACTACGACGTGATGATCCGCATGTTCCTGACGTCGAAGTTGCGAAAGATCGACGAATTGCTCTACGTCCAGCGGCTCGGGACGAACACGTGGACCGGGAACACGAAGATTCTCTGGCCCTGTTTCGCGGAGATTCGGCGTCATTACGTGGACGCGCTCCACGCCCGCTACCGCGCGCTCGGACTTCCGGTTCTTCCCTGATCTCGTCGCTCTCGGAGTCCGCCCGTACGATGGGCGGGCATGTTCCGCTCGCCGCGCACCCGCATCGTCGTCGCCGTCCTTTGCGCCGTCGCGTTCGCGTCGGCCACCGCGACGTCCTGGCGAAGCGCGGGATTCATCGAGGCCGACGAGATTTCGCACCTCGGTTACGCCCGCGGCATGCATCGTGACGCGCGCCTTCTCGTCGACGTGTGGGGACGGCCTGCGGTCACGCTTCTGCACGCATTGCCGTCCCACGCCGGACCTTTCGCCGTTCGACTCCTGTCCGGTCTCCTCGCCGTCGTCGCAGCGCTCGCCGCCGCCGCGCTCGTCGACGCGCGCCGTGGTCGCGGCCGCGGCGAAGACACCGCGGATCTCGTCGTCGCCTGCACCCTCGCGGGGCCGCTCGTCGTCGCGCAGGCGTCGGCGATCATGACGGAAATCGTCTTCGCCGCGTTGCTCGGGTGCGGGTTGGCGGCGCTCAGGTGCGGAAAACCGCGACTTTCGGCGCTGCTCCTCGGAGCGCTTCCGCTCGCGCGTCCGGAGGGTTTTTGGCTCGGCCCGGTCGTCGCGGCGTGGTTGTTCTTCGCGCGCGACGCGCATCCGTCTCCGGCGGCGTCACGGCCGCGGACGGCGCTGCTCGTTCTTCTCGCGACTCCGCTTCTCCTTTGGTGGTGGGCCGGACTCGGGGCGCATCGCGAAGGACTTTGGTTCGTCACGTGGTGGCCGAGAAACTGGTCGGCCGCGAGCATCTACGGGAGCGGACATTGGGCGCTTTTCGGCGCCCATCTCGTCGCGGCGACGACGCCGTGGCTTTGGCCCGCGACCGTCGCGGGCGCGTTCCGCGGGTTCGTCGAGGGACTTCGACTCGAGATCATTTTGGCGCTCGTGGTCGTCGTCGGACACGGAGCCATGTTCGCCGCGGGAGTCATGGGGTCGGCGGGCTATGCGCGTTACCTCGCGACGCTCGCGCCGATCACGGGTGCGTTCGCGGGGCTCGGCCTCGCGACGTTGTTCGAACGTCTGCGCGCGACTCCTTCCGTCGCGGCGGCGCGGGCGGCCGCCCCCCTCGTCGTCGTCGCGACGACGCTCGTCTTCTTCCGCGCACCCGCGATTCCGGCCGCGACGGATCAGGCGTGGATCGACCACGTCGCTCCGTTGGTGAAGGCGCGTCTCGACGCCGCACCTTCGGCGTGGCTCATCGCGGATCACCCGTGGGCGGCCGTGGTGCTCGATCGCGATCCGAACATCGACGCGAAGCCGTTCGGCGCCGCCGCTCTCGAACTCGCGCCGAGGGGGTCGGTCGCGGTCGTCGAGACGAAATTCGCGCGGCGATGGGGGAGAATCCCCGGCGAGCGCGTCGCCGATGCGCTCGCGACGACGGGATTTGAACGATTGCCGCGCGACGTCGTCGGCGATTGGACGCCGCCTCGGGACGGAGCCGCTCGGGACCGCGAACTTCTCGGTTTCGAAGGTGACGTCTGGGTCAAAGTCCGGTAGCCTTTCAGCGAATGAAACGCCTCGGATTTCGCACGGCGGGCGAGTCTCACGGAAAGGGCCTGATCGCCGTTCTCGAGCGGCTTCCGGCCGGATTTTCGGTGGATGTCCACGCGATCGACGCGATGTTGGCGCGACGTCGCAAGGGATTCGGTCGAAGCGCGCGGCAGTCGATGGAAAACGACGCGGTCGAGATCCTGACGGGGTTGAAGCGCGGAAAGACGATCGGCGCTCCTTTGACGCTTTTCGTCCGCAACAAGGACGTCCGAATCGACGCGTACCGCGAACTGCATCGGCCGCGGCCCGGACATGCGGATTTGGCGGGTGCCGTGAAGTTCGGCACGAAGGATGTCGCCGACGTGATGGAGCGCGCCTCCGCGCGCGAAACGGCGGCGCGCGTGGCGGCGGGAGCCGTCGCGTCCCAAATTCTTTCGGCGGTCGGAATCTCCGTTTTCGGGTGGGTGAGTCGGATCGGTTCCGTCGCTTTGGGCGGGAATCCCGAAATTCCCGACGCGGCGTCGGTCCGCGAGGCCTCTCCGGTCGGAAGTCTTGATCCGGAGGCGGACGGCCGAGCCGTCGCCTTGATCGAGGCGTTGCGCGAGGCGGGAGATACGGTCGGTGGGGAATTTTCCGTTGTCGCGCGCGGGGTTCCCGTGGGGCTCGGCAGCCACGCCGAATGGGATTCGCGCCTCGACGGACGGCTGGCCCAGGCGCTCATGTCCATTCCGGCGATCAAGTCGGTGGAAGTCGGCGATGGGGCGCAAAGTGCGATGGCACAAGGGCTTACGTACCACGACCCCATCGTGCCCGATGGGGCGGGTGGCGTGGATCGACCGACGAATCGGGCCGGCGGGATCGAGGGGGGCATCTCCAACGGGATGCCGATCGTCGTCCGCGGCGCGATGAAGCCCATCCCAACTGTTCGTAAACCCTTGCCCAGTATCAATTTGCAGACCGGAGACCCGGAAGAGGCCGTTTGGGAGCGGTCGGACGTGTGCTCCGTTCCGGCGGTTTCGGTGGTGGCCGAGGCCATGGCCGCGTTGGTCCTCTTGGACGCCCTCCTCGAGGCCGTTCCGTCCGACGCGCTCGACCATCTTCTGACCGGAACCGACGCTCTCCGCGCCCGCGCGCGGGGCCTTACTCGCTCTGAACGCCCGATTCGGCCTTGACATAGGGCCGCGTTTCCGTACCATTCCCGCCCCAACTCCGATCCCGGGTTGTCGCGCCAGCGTAGCTCAATCGGTAGAGCAGCGGTTTTGTAAACCGCAGGTTGACGGTTCAAGTCCGTTCGCTGGCTCTTCCGCAGGGATCGGGCGAGGGTTGACAAAAAGATTCTCCCGAACGTCGGCGAGGTACCGAAGCGGTCAAACGGGACAGACTGTAAATCTGTTGACTTATGTCTTCGAAGGTTCGAATCCTTCCCTCGCCATCGATGTCCCGGGTCATTCGCGGGTGTAGCTCAGTGGTAGAGCTCCAGCCTTCCAAGCTGGCTACGAGGGTTCGATTCCCTTCACCCGC
>JAFMJN010000123.1 GCA_017853435.1 Planctomycetota bacterium
GGAATCGCCGCGCCGAGTCCGTCGTCGGCGTCGCGCGCATGCAGTTGCAGCATGATCCCGCGGCGTCCGCGCGACTTGACCGCGTCGATGGCCCAGCCCGCCCGCAACGGCGCGATATCGGACGACGGCGTCGCCTTGGATTCGCGTCGCGCCGCCGCTTCACGCGCGACGACGAGGCACAGGGCGAATAGGTGCGAACAACCGCGACCGGTGTTTTCGATCGCGGGGCACTCGCACGCGCACGTGAAGGCCCCGGTGGTCGGATTCTTCTCCGCCCAACATTCGAGCGTGCGGCGGAAGATCTTGTAGCGGACGCGCCAATAGCCGTTGTTGCCCGACGAAAGGAGTTCGACTCCCGCCGTCTCAAGGAGACGGACGGCGAGCCGACGTTCCTCTTCGGGAAAGTCGAACGGGAAGTCCTCGGGGACGAGGCTCATGCCGGAACGGCCGAGCGCCGATCAGACCGAGGGACCGGCGACGTCGAAGTCCGAAGCCGGAGGAGTCTCCGGAGCGGGTGGTTCGACGGGCGTCGGCGGGGCGGGCGGAGCTTCGGCCGCGGGCGGTTGCGGAGGACGCGGATCGCGTTGCGGCTTGCGGTTCGGTGCGATGCCGGCCGCGGCGAGCGCCTGGCCGAGATTGCCGAGGCCGCCGCGGACGACGTTGACTTCCGTCGAACCTCCGATCGGAACCTGACGCGGGCGTTCCGGACCGTCCATGCGGGGCGGACCACCGTGCACGCGCACTTCGCGCGGAGGACGCGGTCCGCGGTCGCCACCGTCACGCGGCGGACGGGGGCCACGATCGCCGCCTTCGCGCGGAGGACGCGGCCCGCGGTCTCCACCGCCTTCTCGGGGCGGGCGGGGTCCGCGGTCGCCACCGTCACGCGGGGGACGGGGACCACGATCGCCGCCTTCACGGGGCGGACGCGGTCCTCGATCGGGCGCGCCTTCCGGGCGCGGTTCGCCTTCGCCCCCTTCGCGGGGCGGGCGGGGGCCGCGATCTCGACGATCGCCGCCGCGACGCATGTCCTTCGGCGGCGCGAGACGGGCGCCCGCTTCGAGTCCGCGAATGAGGAACGCGTCCCACGGGATGCCGTCGGCGATCGCCTTGAGGCGTCCGTCGTCGAGCGCGGCGACGGTGAACTTGAGCAGCATGCCGAGTTCGTTGAGTGCGGCCTTCATCAGGCCGGGGTCTCCCTGCGTCGGAGCGATGTGTAGGTAACGGGCGCGCGGGTTGCCCGCGGTGCGCCAGGCGGGATCGAGATCGGGAACGAGTCGGCGAATCTCGTCGGAGCCGAGCACCGCGGCCGCGACTTCGCGCGGACGGACGCGAGCATCGGGCGGGACGTCGCCGGTCGGGGTCACCCAACCGCGGCACGGATTTTGTCCGTAGGCTTCGAGGAGTCCGGAGATCAGCGCTTCGCGGCAGTGCGCGGCTGCGAGGAACGGACGACCGCGATCCGCGGCGGCACGCGCCAACGCCAACTGGCGACGGCTCCACGGGAGATCGCCCGCGTCCGCCTTGGCGAACGCTCCGAGCGCGGCTTCCGCCAACGTCGACGGTTCATCCGTGAAACGTTCGCGGATCGCGCGCCCGGCCTTCCAAAGATCCATCGGACTCGCGAAGCCGGTCGCCACCTGGATCCGATGGGCGAACGGCAGGAGCGCCTTCGTCATCGGCTCGCGGGCGACGGTCGACACGAGACCGAACGTCGCGCGACCGCGGGCCGCGTCGCCGAGGATCGCCTGCTGACGCAGGAGATCGAGCATCGGCTTCGCGCTCTGCGGAGCGCCGGTCGAACGATCGAACCACACGTCGTCGACGGAGACGTCGGGACGCGCTTGGTAGACGGCGTGGCCCGCGACGAGGGCGATCGCGGCGAGAGGACGCGGGGCGTCGGCGAGATCGATCGTGACGGATTCGCCCGAGCGCGGCGCGAGAGCGAGCATGCGGACGAGCGTCGCTTGGTCCTTCTCGCGGAGATGGCCGGGCGCCGTGCGGCACGCGACATCGCCGAGTCCGAACCGTTCGCCGATGCCGATCGCGACGCACGCGAGCGCACCGACGTCGGGATTGCCGCCCGCCCGCATCTTTTCGAGACGTGCGAGGAGTTCGGCGCGGTCCTTCGGGGCGACGTGCGTCGGGGCCTTGCGCGGGCGCGGCGCGCGACGTGCGCGGCCTTCCGTGGCGGCCGCTTCGGCGGGCGCGTCCGACGGCGCGGCGGGAGCGGCTTCGTCGTCGCCGTCGTTGTCGAGTCCCGCGTCGGCCGCCGCTTGTTCAAGTTCTTCGTCGCTCGGAACGGCGGTGCCGTCGTGAGCGTCGCTCTCGGAGTCTCCGGCCGCTTCCGGCGCCGCGGATTCGGACGCCTCGGGGGCCGCCGGGGTCACCGCGACTTCGGGCGCCGATGCTTCGGCGGCGGGTTCCGCGGCCGGAGCGCTTCCGTCGGCGGCCGGCGTCGCGTCGGCGGTCGCACCCGCGAATCCGTTCGCACCGTAGTCGTCGGCGAGCAGGCGCTCCCAGTGGAAGTCGCGGGCCGCGAATACGACGACGCGTGAGAAGGAACCCCGCTGGGCGCGCTCGAGCGCCATCCATCGTTCGGAGGCGGGACCGGCGGCATCGGACTTCTTCGGGGCGGACGGAAGGTCGAGGTAGGTGACGAGGAGGCGGGCCATGGAAAGGGGCTCCGGGAGGTAAACCGCATCCGGCGACGGTCGGCCGCCCGACGACGGTCGGGCTCCGGTGTCACCGGTGGGACGAGGAGATTACCACGCCCGACGGACGGAACTCGTTGCGGCGCAAGTTCCGCCCGTCGCGTCCCTGCTCGGCGCGGGCCCCGGACTCCGCGCGTGCGGCGTCGACGGGACCGGGCCGAGGTGGTTCAGGGTTGGAACGATCGGGCGAGCGTGTGCAGTTCGTCGTCGGTGAACAGGTGGTTCCCCGCCTTGGCGCTTCCGAGAATGTGCTTCACGAGGCCTTCGGAAGGCGTGTACCCGTGGCGTTCGAGCCAGAATTCGGCGTTCGATTTTCCGGACATGTAGCCGACCGAAATCCGCTGCTCGAGTCCGAACCACCCCGCGGGGACTCCCGAGTAAACACGGTCGGCGAGCCATGTATCGCCGCGACGCAGGGCCTTCACGACGGCCGCGGCGTGCACGCCGGTCCCCGTCAGGAACGCGTCGTTGCCGAAGACGGGGTAGTTGTGGGGGATCGGAACGCCGATCGCTTCCGACGCCGCCTTCACGTAGTCGCCGAGACTCGAAAGGTCGCGGTCGATCCAGCCGAGCAGTTTGAAGTTCGCGAGAAGAAGGTCCATCGGAGCGTTGCCCGCGCGTTCGCCGACGCCGAGCGCCGCACCGTGGATCTGGTGCGCACCGGCTTCGATCGCCGCCATGCAGTTTGCGAGATCGAGATTCCGGTCGCGATGGCCGTGCCAGTCGATCTTCACGTCGCGTCCCGAGGCTTCGACGATGGACTTCACGAAGCGAATGACGTTGCGCGTACCGATCGGCGTCGCGTGTCCCACCGTGTCGCAGACGCAGACGCGCTGCGCCCCGAGTTCGATCGCGAGCGTGTACATCTTCCGGATGTCGTCCGGATGGGCGCGCGTCGTGTCTTCCGTCACGAACATGACGGAGATGCCGTTGTCGTGCGCGAACGTCAGCGACTTTTCGATGTGTCCGAGAATCGTGTCGATCGTCCAGTTCTCCGTGTACTGACGGATGGGCGACGATCCGATGAAGCAGCACGCGAGGATGTCGAGGCCCGTCTTCTCGCGCATGGCGACGACGGGTTCGATGTCGGCGAGTACGGTGCGACAGGCGACGTTCGGACGCAGACGGGCTCCCGACTTCGCAAGATGCATGCACATCTCGAGAATGTCGCGGCGGTGAAGTTCGCCCGCGCCGGGAAGGCCGAGGTTGGCCGTCTCGATGCCGAGACCTTCCATGATGTCGAGCAGACGCAGCTTCTTCGCGAGCGGCGGATCGTTCGCAGACGGCGACTGAAGTCCGTCGCGCAACGTTTCGTCGTCGAACGTCGGCGGAACGGCGGGACGGAAAACATCGGTCGACGCCGTGTTCCAGTCGTGGATGAGCGCGTCGCGCTCCTGCGTGTCGGTCATGATTCGCGTCCGGTGTAGGGGATCGCGGTGATCGCCCCTTCGTCGGGGATTTCGCCGCGTCGCGCCATCAGATACCACGGTTCGATGCGGTCGTTCATCGCCTGTGCGGCTTCGACGGCGTCGGGATCCATGGTGTCGTCGTCCGATCCGTCGCCCGGTCCCGGGGCGACCAACGCGCGGCGATACGACTCCATCGCGTCGAGGATGTTCTTCTCGACGTGGAACGCGTAGCCCCGGTGGAAGTGGAAGTCTTTCAGCGGTTCGGGATCGCGCCACCGCATGACGGTGGTCTCCGCGCCGCGCCACGCTTCGCTCGCCTCCTTGCGTCGGCCGAGGTTGAAGAGCGCGTAGCCGAGGTAGTAGAGCGGATTGGTGGCGAAGTAACCCGTGTCGCAGCCCGACGCGTCCAAGTCGACGCAGCGCGACAGATGGACGAACGCCTGATCGAACTGCTTGAGACGAATCAACGTCTTCGCGAGTTCGAGATGCCAACGCCCCCATTCTGGGTTCGCGGCCGACGCGCTCTTCCACGCGGCGAGCGTGTGCGAGCCGTCGCCGCGCTCGTCGAAGTACTCCGCCGTCGCCGCCCACACGCGGTCGAGAGGAAGTTCCGGGAACATTCCTTGGAAGCGGGTGAACTGGTTCGCGAGTTCGCGGTCGGCGGAGGGGGCTTTCTTACGGGGGGCCATGCCCTCCGTTTTAACGAATCGGGCAGCCGGTCATCCCGTGCCGAAGCGGTCGAACCACTCTCCGGAGTGGGAAATCCCGGCAATCCATTCCCGAAACCGGGATTTTTCCCCGTCCGAAATCGGCCCGGTCCCGTCTTGGCCTTCGAGGAGTTGGTCGACCACGGCTTCCGGTAACCAGGCGGTGCCGAAGAGATCCCGGTCTTCGAATTCGCTTTCGGCCTTCATGAGACCTTCGCCACGGAGGCGGCCCGAGGCGGCGACGAGGCGTCGCATCAGGGGGACGTCGTCTTCCGATTCGGAGCCGAGGCGCGCGAGATCCATGAGGTCGATCGTGCCGCGCGTCGTGTAGAGCTCCTGCGCGAGAAGCGCGACGAGCATCAAGATCTCTTCGTCCTTCAGGCCGACCTTGCGACGCAGGTCGCGGAAGGGCAGGCGGACGCTTTCCGGGGTGTTTTCTTCGCGCAGGCGCACCGCGGCGGAAATGCGACGGAAGCCTTCCAACAGATCCGCGAGACCGATGTCGTCGGCTGTGCCGCCGTCCGCCCAACCGCTTCGGGGGAAGACGCGTTGCGCGCGGCGTCGAGCGATTTCGAGAAGCAGTCGCCAGTCCGAGAAGTGTTCGGCGGCGCCGGGGTACGGCGGCGCGCCTTCGGCTTCGGGGGTTTCCGGAAGCCCGTGATAAGCCCGGTAGAGCGCGGTGAAGCACGACTCGGACATGCGGTAGGGCGCGTCGAGGGCGTCTTCCGGAAGGTGGGCTTCGGTCTCCACAAGTCCTTTGGAGACCAAGGGATGGTCGGGGTGGAGCGTCGCGGCGGCGGCGAGTGCTTCGTCTTCGCCGAGAGCGCACGCCTCGACGATCTCGCGTCCGGTGGCGAGGGCCGCCTGGGATCGCACGCGTCGGTTGAAGAGGAAGAGAAGGGCGATCACGTCGCCGGCTTCGAGTCCGTGTTCGCGGGCGAGGCGGTCGAGCGCGTCGTGAAGCCGATCCTTCGAACGCGACTTCATCGCTTTCTGCAGCGCCTTGACGGCGGCCTTGCGGCGGCCTTCGAGTCGGCCCTTGGCCGACGACCGCGGCGAACGCTTCACGCGTTGGGCCAACTGATCGGCTTGCTCGCAGAGCATCAGCAGGTGGCGTCCACCAACTCGGGTGTCGGATCGCTTCATGAGTGCGCCTCCACGGAAGTGTCTCATCGGTTCGGTCTCGAGGTCGGAAGAATCAACTCGGCGCCTCCATCACTCTTTACGTAGGAGACGCGCGATCGCCGCCGTGGAGACCCTGAAACACGCCTTTCGTTGAAGGAACGTCGACGGGGCGATTCCCCTTCCCGCTGTTTCGCCGGGAACGGTGCGCTAGCGTGACGCTCGGCGCTTCGCACTCATGGCTTCGCAACAAACCAACGCCCTCATTCACGAAAAGAGTCCGTACCTCCTGCAGCACGCCCGGAATCCCGTGGCGTGGCGTCCGTGGGGCGAGGCGGCCTTCGCGGACGCGGCGGCGAGCGATCGACCGATCTTCCTTTCGATCGGCTACGCCACCTGCCACTGGTGTCACGTGATGGAACGCGAGTCCTTCGAAGACGCGGAGGTCGCGGCGTTCCTCAACGCGCATTTCGTTCCGGTGAAGGTCGATCGCGAAGAGCGTCCCGACGTGGACGCGATCTACATGCAGGCGGTCGTCGCGCAGACGGGGCAGGGCGGCTGGCCGTTGTCGGTCTTCCTCACGCCCGACAGGAAGCCGTTCTTCGGCGGCACGTATTTTCCACCGCGCTCACGATGGGGACGTCCGGGGTTCATCGACGTGCTGAAGAGTCTGTCGCACGCATGGCGCGAACGGCGCGACGACGTGCGCGGCAACGCCGATTGGATGACCGATCATCTTCGACGCGCCGCGACCGAACCGGGCGTACTGCCCGAAGGGTTCACCACGAAGGCGGCCGAAGCCTTCCTCAAGGACGAAGACGCGGAGCACGGCGGTTTCGGCAACGCGCCGAAATTCCCGCGTCCGTCCATTCTGAATCTCCTCGTGCACGAGCACGGACGACGTCCCGACCCGCGCATCGAATCCGCCGTCACACGCACGCTGTCCGCGATGGCGCGCGGCGGCATCCGCGATCAGGTCGGAGGCGGATTCGCCCGTTACTCGACCGACGAGAAATGGCTCGTCCCGCACTTCGAGAAGATGCTCTACGACAACGCACAGCTGATCGAAGCGTATCTCGACGGTTGGCGGATCTCCGGGGCGCGTCCGTGGCTGCACATCGCGGAGGAAACCGCGTTGTGGGTCGCTTCCGAGATGACGCATCCGCTCGGCGGGTTCTTCTGTGCTCAGGATGCCGATTCCGAGGGCGAAGAGGGTCGCTTCTACGTCATGTCGCCCGCCGACCTCGTCGCGGCGCTCGGTGAAACCGACGGCGCGCGCGCCGCACGCGTGTTCGGCGTGACGGAGGAAGGGAACTTCGAAGGTGCGAACGTTCTTCACCTGCCGCACGATCTGCCGGATCTCGCCGCGGAGTTCGACATGACGCCGACGCGGTTCCACGCGTGGCTCACCGACGTTCGCCGTCGGCTGCGCGTGTGGCGTCACCCTCGCGTGCATCCGGGGACCGACGACAAGATTCTGCTTTCGTGGAACGGCCTCATGATCGCGGCGCTCGCGCGTCTCGGTGCGTCGCTCGGTACCGAGCGCTGGATCACCGCGGCGGAAGCGGCGGCCGATTTCGCGGACGCGCACATGCGCACC
>JAFMJN010000124.1 GCA_017853435.1 Planctomycetota bacterium
AAAACGGGGACCGAAAGATCCATCAGCAGCGCGCCGGTGGCCGCTTCTTCCGTGAATGTCAACCCGAGTTCGGTGCAAAGGGTCCGGGCGACCACCGATTGAATCAGGGCGCGCCGCCAGAAGAGTGCGATGTCGTAGCCGACGAGATCTTCGGCGGGGTCCGCCACCGACGTCAGCGCGAACGAAAGCGCCGCCAGTTTGACGGCCTTCGATCCGAGAGTGAGGACCGCATCGCGTACGGTCGAAATCTCGTGGCGACGTTTGTAAAGGGCCGAGTTGGCGAGGCGCATCACGCGCGCGCTCATCGCCGGATCGCGGCTGATCAGCACCGCGAGGTCGTACATGTCGAGGTCTTCGCGGCGTGAGAGGTTGACGATTTCGAGCGCCACCGTCGGCAGCGTCGGCAGTCGATCCGCCACCGCTACGTAGGCCGCCACGCGAGTGTCCTTCGGAGCCATGCTGTGCACTCTCCGGGACGATCAGTCCCCGAAACCCTTGAGCATGTCTTCGGCGCTCATCGACCCAGGTTCGTGCTCCGGAAGCTCGGGGCGCGGAACGACGGCATCGAGAATCCCGTGCACATCGGAAATCAACGCGACGGCGAGAAAGACTTTGTCCGCGAGAAACGGACCGATCTCGGACATGACTTCCACCGACGGCGGTTCGGTGATCACGAGCG
Source organism: Planctomycetota bacterium (assembly GCA_017853435.1). GTDB lineage: Bacteria > Planctomycetota > CAIWVZ01 > CAIWVZ01. Next base: position 680 of record JAFMJN010000124.1, read on the forward strand.
TGTCGACTCCCTCGAAGGACTCGAGCACGAAAATATGCTGATCGTGCATCAACGACGGATCGAGCTTTCGGATCGCCGCGCTGGCCGTCGTCCCCGCTTTGAGGCGGATGAACGGAACACCGAGTTCCTTGGCGATCACGCGTGCGAGATCCCACTCGGAGATGAATCCCAATTCGACGAGAGTGCGCCCCAACGGGATGTTGGACGCCACGTGGATCTCCGTGGCCTCCGCCAAACGTTCGGGCGCGAGGGTTCCGTCGGCGACCAAGATGGAGCCGATGTCCTTGTAGGAGCGGAGCCGAATGTTCTTCATGAAGCGTGATTCGAGAGGATGAATCACGATCACTTATCGGCAGCCGAGTCGGCGGATGTTCACGCCTCTCAGAGAAGAGGGCTGGTCAACCAAACGAGCCTGTACAAGAACCGCTTGAAAGGCCACGTCCAACGGGGCGTCTTGTCCTCCGCTTTGATCCAACCCGCCGACTCGTCAACCGCCGCTCGAGCCGCTGGCGGAAGCAGCCAAATCGGAATGGTGTATCGGGGGGCGTCTTTCCAGCGATCGGCGAAATGTTCGGTCAGCCGCGTCGGCAAGCTTCCGGCGTACGCAACGAGATCGGCTTCGAAGTTGAGAAAGGCGGAACGTTGGTCGAGGTTCGACGACCCCATGAAGGCGACCCGTCCGTCGATGACGGCGAACTTTTCGTGGATGAACTTACCCGCGACAGCTCTGACCTCGACGTCGCGCTCGATCACCAGTCCGAGCCATAGAGTCATCGCAATGTCGACGACCATCGAGTCCGTTTTCTCGGATACGAGAAGCCGGACATGCACGCCTCTGGCGGCAGCGGACTGAACAGCACCGAGGAGAGCTTGCGAGGGAACGAAGTAGGGAGTCGCGAGATCCACGGAAACCTCGGCCCGATGGATCGCGGTGACGAGCATGCGCATGACCCCGACCGCGGGGTCGTCCGGTCCACTCGCCACGAGCTGTACACAATCTCCCTCCACCGCGCACCCGTCTTTCGGATCGTCGTCCGCGGTGACGAAGGTGGGCCAGTCGGTCGCGCCGCCGAGGAACAAACGGCGATTCTCCTCTTCCCCAAATCGCCAGTCTTCCTCGAACACGTGTCGCATATCGGCCACGACGTCGCCGGTCACGCGCACGACGATGTCCTGCGACTTGGGGGGATTTCCGACGTGTCTTCCCGACAGATTCATACTGCCGATGAAGCCGGTCTTTCCGTCGACCACGATGAGCTTGCGATGGTTGCGAAGGCTCATCCGAAACCGAAGGCGCAGAGGATTCAACGGAATGAACTCGAGACACTTGGCCCCTTCGGCCTCGAGGTCATCGAGAAAGCGTCCGCTTCCGAGCGCTCCGATACCGTCGTAGATGATCCGGACGGAAACCCCCCGTCTCAGGGCATCGAGAAGCGCTTGCTTGAGTCGATCGGTTTCCGCGTCGTCATCCACGATGTACGAGAGGATGTCCACGGACTGGGTGGCGGTTCGTACGTCTTCGATGATCCGACGGAATACCTCGGAACCGTCCGTAAGAAGTTCGGTCGTGTTGCCGAAGGCGACCGCGAAAAAACCTTGGTCCGAAATCGCGAGCGGAATCGTATCGGCGACGGCCAACCGGCGTTCTTTCGCGCACTCTCGCGCCTTCTCGACATGCTTGCGATGAAGTTCGCGGATCTCCATGACGCGGCGACGGCGGCGGCGGCCGATTCGGTCCGTTCCCAACAGCAAGTAGAGCGGCGGCCCCAAAAACGGGACGAATACCCATGCGGCCCACGCCAACGTTCCGGTGGACTCGCGACGTCGGGTCGCGATCGCGTGAATCGCACAGAGCGCTCCGATCACTTCGGAGGAGAGGATCCACTCGATCATGGACCCGTCCTCCGACGCTGCTCGAGGCGGACGGCATCCCGCCATCTCTCTTCGAGGAGCTTCGTCGTTTCCCCGAAGGTGAGTGCCCATGCGTCTTCGAAGGAGCCGGTTTGGGTCCCGAGCGACAAGACGCGCGCTTTCCCCCACTTCTCCAAAACGGCGGCCACGGCCACGGCCGCGAGGCGATACGACAGACGCGGGGGCCATGTATGCAGCGTGTCGAAGCGCAACATCGAAAGATCGACCATGTCGAGCGCTACGACGTCCGCCGAGAGGGACTTCCCTCCGACTCCGTAGCCCAGCCGTTCCCCTTCGATGTAGGTCGCGAGGCCCTCTTCAAACCAATAGGGACGTTTGATCTTCCAACGCTGCGCCAAGAACACGTGGACGATCTCATGAGCGATCAAGTCGCGGTCGGCCGCCTTCGGCGCGGCGTCCGGATTGCATCGAACGAAAAGCCGCTCGGCGTTCGAAAAGCCGTCGGCCTCGAAGCCCTCGGGGAAGCGGTCGACGAGGTGGACGTTCAATCGCCCCGACAAGGGTTCACCGAACCATTCGGCCACGTCGCGTCTCGCGTCTCGCATCAACGAGAGCCACGACGACGCCACGTCCCCGCGTACCGAACGCGGGGCGAGGATCGCCGTCGTGCCGTCGTCGTCGACGCGCACCCACCGTTCCGTCCGAAGCGTCTTCGCTTCAAGACCGTCGTCGAGGGGATTCCACGGTCCCGCACATCCCGCCAACACGAGGAGGGCGAAGAGTGCGGGACGCATGGCGGTCACACGTCGAGCGAACGCACGGCGAGGGCGTTCTGTTCGATGAACTCGCGGCGGGGAGCGACTTCTTCGCCCATGAGAACCGAGAACATGTGATCGGTGGCGACTTCGTCTTCGATCTTCACCTGCAACAACGTGCGCGTCGCCGGATCCATGGTGGTTTCCCAAAGCTGTTCGGGATTCATTTCACCGAGACCTTTGAAGCGCTGAAGGTCGATGCCGTGTTTGCCGATGGTCCGCACGGCCTCGGGAAGCCCTGCAACTTCGAACAACGGCACGATATGGTTGTCGTTGACGACGCGCATCGGCGGCTTGTGATCGTCGCGTTCACCGTCGACGAGGAAGCGATTCGGCATCAATCCGACGTGCGCCAATCGCGCGACGTCGGCACCGATCTCCGCGGCGCCCCAGATCTCGGTGATCACGAGATCGGCGTGAGCCTTGTCTTCGGCGGACGCATCGTCCCCGCACACCTTCAACGTGCCGCCACGGGTGGCCGCGAGGGCGTCTCGATAGGCATCGAAGTCGGCGAGCGACTTGAAGAACTTCGGCCCGTCCTTCGCCACGGCGCGAATCATCGGCACCGCACCGGTCGCCGCATCCGCCATACCGAGGTACTCGGCGTAGGAGACGCCCGCGCGGCGTGCTCGGGCCTCGGCGGCGAGGAGACGTTGGGCGGATTCGATCGCCGTCGACAGGTCGGGGCCTTCGATGGTCTTCGTCGCCGTTCCGTCTTCGCCCACGATCTCGAGCCGCGTCCCGTCCGTACCGAGCGCGAGGAGCTCACGATTGATGTCCTCGTCGGTCTGGATGTACCGCTCCTTACCCTTTCGGGTGATCTTGTAGAGCGGCGGCTGCGCGATGTAGACGTGCTTGTTCTCGATCAACCCCTTCATGTGGCGGTAGAAGAAGGTCAAGAGAAGCGTGCGGATATGCGAGCCGTCGACGTCGGCGTCGGTCATGATGATGACCTTGCCGTACCGCAACTTCGTGACGTCGAACTCTTCCACACCGACGCCGCACCCGAGTGCGACGATAATCGTTTTGATTTCCTCGTGGGAGAGCATCTTGTCGATGCGCGCCTTCTCCACGTTCAAAATCTTACCTTTGAGGGGCAGGATCGCCTGATACCGACGATCGCGTCCGCCCTTCGCCGAACCACCTGCCGAGTCACCTTCGACGAGGAACAGTTCGGAGCGCTCGAAGTCCTTTTCGGTGCAGTCGGCCAACTTGCCGGGGAGTCCACCGCCCGAGAGCACACCTTTGCGACGAACGAGATCGCGCGCCTTGCGCGCGGCTTCGCGTGCGGCCGCCGCGTCGATGGCCTTGCGCACGATCGACTTCGCGTGCGACGGGTTTTCTTCGAGCCACCGCGTCAAGTGATCGTAGGTCACTTGCTGAACGGTGGTCTGGGCATCCTTGTTCGACAGCTTGATCTTCGTCTGGCTTTCGAATCGCGGATCGGGCAGGCGCAGCGATACCGCCGCGACGAGTCCTTCGCGGCAGTCCTCGCCGGTCAGCTGTTCGCCTTCCTTGAAGACCCCCGACTTCTTGCCGTAGTTGTTCAAAGCCGACGTCAACGCGGTGCGGAATCCGGAGAGGTGGGTTCCGCCCTCGATCGTCTTGATGGTGTTGGCGAACGAAAGTTCGATCGTCGAATACGACGTGTTGTAGGCGAGCGACACCTCGACGTCGTAGACGAGAGGTTTCGAACCCTCGCGCTCGATGATGCGATCCGCGCGGAAATAGATGGGTTCGGGCTGCACCATCTCCTTCCCTTCGGAGAGGTGCTTCACGAACGACTTGAGGCCGTCCGGGAACTGAAACACGGTCGGGTCCGCTTCGCCTTGGCGCGCGTCCTTGAACTCGATCGTGACGCCGGGGTTCAGGTAGGCGAGTTCACGGAAACGCGTCGCCAACCGCTCGGCGTTGAACGTGGTGACCGACATGATGGTCGGATCGGGTTTGAAGGTGACCTTCGTGCCTTTTTGATCGGTGGCGCCGAGCGTGCGGAGCTTCTGGGCGGTTTCGCCCTTTTCGAAGCGGATGCGATGCGCTTGGCGGTCGCGGTAGACCTCGACTTCCATCCATTCCGAGAGGGCGTTGACGCACGAAACGCCGACACCGTGGAGGCCACCCGAAACTTTGTAGTTGTCCCCGTCGAACTTTCCACCCGCATGGAGCTTGGTCATCACCAGCTCGACCGCGGGCATGTTCTCTTCCTTGTGCATGTCGACCGGGATACCGCGGCCGTTGTCGAGCACCGAGCACGAACCGTCGGCGTTCAGCGTGATGCGCACGAACGTCGCATGCCCGTTCTGCACTTCGTCGATCGAGTTGTCGACCACCTCGTACACGAGATGGTGAAGGCCGTAGTCGTTCGTGTCCCCGATATACATGTCGGGACGCTTGCGCACGGCTTCGAGGCCCTCGAGGACCTTGATGTTGGATGCCGTGTAGCCACCTTGCTGTTCGGACGTCATGTGTTCGGGCTCAGGGGGTTCCAAGTCGGAATCGAATTTCCTTCACACGACCCGACGTTCGGGTGTGCATCGCTTCCGTCAGGGCTTGCCTGCGGAAGGCGGCGAGTTCCTGACAAAGCGGTGGGGATCCCACGGCGATCGTCAGGACTCCGACGCGAAGCGTTCGCACTTCCGTCTGCGCCGCGACGTCGTCACCCGCGACTTCCCGCCACGCTTCGACCAAGTCCGCGTGGGGGCTCTTCCGAATGAGCGAGGAGTCCGACTTGAGCAGACCTCCGAGCGCATCCTTCAGACTCTTCGGGTGGGACGCCATTTCAGCCGGCGCGCATCGTCACGGGCATGACGACGTAAACGAAGTCCTTCTCGCCGTCGAGGCGTGCGGGCTTCTGCGGGTCGTTCATGTGCAAGATGACCTGATCGCTCGTCATGGCGTTCAGCCCCTCCAACACGTATTCGGGATTGAAAGCGACGTCGAGGGTGCCGCCTTCGACCACCGCATCGATATCGATCTGCGCGTCGCCGACGTCGGTCGAACGAGCGGAGAGCCCGACCGAGTTCTCGCCCAACGAGAGACGCACCGACGGGTGGTCGCTCGGAACGAGCAACTTCGCTTGGCGAAGACCACGAACGAAGTCTTCGCGCTTCATGGTGACCGAGATCTTCCAGTCCTTCGGGATCACCTGGTTGTGATCGGGATAGGAGCCTTCGACCAACAGGGTCATCACCTCCGCGCGGGAAGTCTTGAGCATGACCTGCTTCTCTTCGAACGCCATCGCGAGCGTGGCGTCTTCTTCCACCAACACGCGCACGAACGTGAGAAGGCCCTTGATCGGGAGAATGTGCTTCGCCGTCGTGGAGTCGGGGTTGTCGCAGGTCGCGGTGGCGCATGCGAGACGCTTGCCGTCGGTGCCGACCATCTGCACGGTCGAGCCGTTGACGTGCACCATGCAACCGTTGAACGCGAAACGCGTGCGGTCCTTCGCGGCGGCGAAGTGCGTGCGATCGACCATGCGCACGAACGCATCGCGTGCGAAGCTGACCGACTTGCGGTCGCCGAAGGACGGAATCACGGGGAACTCGTCGGGGTTCTCACCGTGGACGGTGAACTTCGAGCGTCCGGCGACGAGACGAACACCGCGGTCTTTCGATGTCGACTCGAATGTGACCTTGTCGGTGGTGGCTTCCGCGAGCAGTTGTTGAACGCGGCCCGCATGGATGACGACGTCGCCCGGCTCTTCGACCGTGTCGAGAGGGACGCGATACCGGATCGCCACCTCGAGGTCCGTCGCGAGCAACGTGGCGCCGTCGGGCCCCACGAGCAAACGAAGGTTTTGGAGCATCGGGCGGACGTTGCGCGACGACGCGACGGATCCCACGATCCGGAACGCATCGAGCAGCCGTTGACGGTTGCCGGTGAACTTCATGGTGCGGGCCTTCTCCCCTCGATCGGTGCGGGATTTCCACACGAGTGCGCGCCGCCGTACACGGACCCCCGGGCCTCGCTACCACGGACGCTCATAACCTCCATGATCTTAGCGTTTTGCGGTCGTTTCGGAACCTGTTTCGGGAGGTTTCGGAACACCGATTTCGCGACCCTTTTTCGAGTCCGTTTCCACGCTGCGAGGTGGGCGAAGCGGAGAGACCGAAACCGTGCCGAGGCGACCCGCGAGACGACCGTTCTCC
>JAFMJN010000125.1 GCA_017853435.1 Planctomycetota bacterium
CGCCGATGCCGCGGGCAGCGGCGAGGTGGTCGAATTGGCGGTTTCCGGTACCGAAGGACGCGTCCTCGTGGTCGCCGCGGGCGACGCGTGGCTCGTCGCGTTGACGGAACGTCATCTCGAACTCGAGCAGGGACGTTTGGAACTGGTCTCCGCCGCCGCGTCGCTCAAGCGCCGCCTCACGATCCAACGCTGAGGACGATCCATGGTCCAGTTCAATCTCGCCCTTCGTGAAATCAACTGCAAGGTCGTCTACTTCGGACCGGGCCTTTCGGGAAAGACCACCAACCTCGAGGTGGTTCACCGAAAGGCTCCGGAAGAGGCGAAGGGGACCTTGAGCTCGATCGCGACCGAGTCGGATCGCACGCTGTTCTTCGATTTCATGCCGCTGAATCTCGGGACGGTCGCGGGCATGAAGGTGAAATTTCAGCTCTACACCGTTCCGGGGCAGGTCTACTACAACTCCACGCGCAAGCTCGTGCTGCGCGGCGCGGACGGAGTGATCTTCGTCGCCGATTCGAATCCGACGAAGATGGAGGAGAACCTGGAGTCGCTGCGCAATCTCGAAGAATGCCTCCGCGAGCAAGGCAGGAGCCTCTCCGAAATCCCGCACGTGATTCAGTTCAACAAGCGCGACGTGCCCGGTGCGATGACGTCGGATGAGATGCGCGCGGCGTTGGCGACCGACGGAGCTCCGTGCTTCGAGGCGTGCGCCAACGTCGGGACGGGCGTCGTCGAGACCTTCAAGGGTCTTTCGATGCTCGTGCTCCAGAAGGTCAAGGCGATGTCGGAAGAGCGCCTCAAATCCGGCACGAAGACGCCGACGCCGGAGAATTCCGGCGCTCGCGCGAAGCCCGTGGAAACGCCGCTGCCCGGAACGCGTTCGGAGCCTCTCGCCGCTCCGCGTCCGCTCGCGATTCAGCGCAACGCCATTTCGATGCCCGAAACCGCCGCGCCCGCGGTCGCCCACAAGCCGACGACGACGAGCGTGCCGATTCCGATCGTCCCCGCGCGCGCTCCGGCCGCCGCGGCGACCGCCGTGCCGCCCGCTCCCGCACCGACGGTGGCGACGACGACGCCCCCACGGCCGGCACCGCCTCCCGAAACGCGGCGCGCTCCGCCCGCCGTCGAGCCTCGGGCGACGGCTCAGGAACCGAAGCGAGCCCCGTCCCCGGTTCCTCCGCAGCCCGTCGCCGTCGTCCGTCACACCGAGGCGCGGGTCATTTCGAGCGGACGCAAGTCCCGATCGATGCACCCGGCCGTCGTTTGGCTCGCCGCCGCCGTCGTCGGCGCCGCCACGGCCGTCGGCGTGATGCTCGCCCTCAAGTAGCCCTCGTCAGGAACACGCCATCATGGATGACTCCACCCGCCTTCGTGAATCCCGCATGGTGTTCTACCGGGACGACGTCGCTCGCATCGACGCGTCCTTGAACGAGTTGATCCAACTGTCCGGCGCCCGCGCCGCCCTGTTGGTCGATCGTGAAGGGCACCTCGTTTCGCGCGTGGGGGATCTCCGCTCCGTGGACGCCGAAACGGTCGCCGCGCTCGTCGCGGGTTCGTTCGCCGCCACGCGCGAGATGGCCCGCGTCCTCGGCGAAGAGCAATTCTCGGTCGTCTTCCATCAGGGCAAGCGCGATTCGATCCAGTTGACGCTCGCCGGTGATCGCACGATCTTGACGGTCCTTTTCGACGATTCGACGACGGCGGGCATGATCCGGATCTACACCAACGAAGCCGCGAAGAAGCTCGGCGGGATTTTCCGGGACATCGAATCCCGGACCGACGACCAACGCCCCGCCGTGACGATCGGTGCCGATTTCGACGTGAACGCGAAGGACCGCCTCGATTCGCTGTTCCCCGGCTGAGCCGCGCCCGGCGGCCGTCTGATAGAGTGTCCGCCCCATGCCTTCCGAGCCGATCCCACCGAGTGATCCGACCGCGGCGACCGTGCCCAACGGTGGCGTCCTCGTCGATGCGGTACGCCGTCTCGCGACCGACCCGAACGCGGCCGATCCCGCATCGCCCGTCGACGGATTCGCCGCGCACCTGTTGGCGGCGGGGAAGGCCGCGCGCTGCGTCGGCACGTCGTGTCGCATGCACGGTGCGGCTCCTCTGCACCGGGCGCTGGCGGATGCCGTCGCCCCGGTCGTCGCCGACTTCAAGTGGACCGACGTCGGATGCCTCGCACGTTGCGGCCACGGTCCGAATCTCCGCGTGGAACGGGAGATTTTCCGCGGTTTGGATCGTTGCGTCGAAACCGATACGCGCACGTGGGTTTCCTGATCGCGTGAAGGGCGGGGCGAACCGCGCCGCGCATTGAGGCGCCGCCCGTCGACGGTCGATGAATCCGGGAGGATCCCGTCGTCGAACGGCGGATTCCCGGAGTTTGGTCGATGCCTCCGATCCGGTCTTCGCCGCGTCCCTCCGATACCCCGCTGTTCCTCGTCGCCCTCGGGGCGATGTTGGTGGCGCTGCTTCTGCTTCTCATTCCCGCCGTTCCGGCCGGCGGTGCGGGCGCGTCGCCGAACACGTTCCCGGGCATGATGCCGCGGCTCGGCTGCAACAACCTGAAGACCAACGACGTCTTCAAGGTTTCGGTGCACTGCGGACCGCAGTCCGTCGTCGCGGTGTTGGGATCCGTCGAAGGATCACCGGTCGCGATCGGACCGTGGAACACGTCCCTCGCTTCGGACTGGTTCGTGCTTCAGCCTCCGACGTCGATCGGCGGTTCGGATCGACTGCATCTCGAAATCCCAGTTCCGGATATCCCGTGGATCGTCGGCGTTCCGCTGGTCTTCCAAGCGGCGGTCCTGGATCCTTCGGCTCCCGACGTTCAGTGGTCGAGCCCGGTGTTCGTGCGCGCCACGCAGGGGTCGCAGAACGGAATGAAGAACGTCCTCGTCGTGCGTCAAACGACGAACGCTCCGGGAATGACGAACGCCGCGGCGCAGGCGACGGCGCTCGTCGGAGCGCTTGCGGGCAACGGCCACGTCGTGGCGATGGTCGACAATGCCCTGCCGAGCGATCTCCGCAACTACGATGCGATCCTCGATTTGCGATTCACGCTGACGCCTCCCGCCTCGGAAACCGCGGCGCTCGCCGCATTCATGATTCAAGGCGGCGGCGTCTTCTTCGTGTGCGGACCGTGGGCGGGTTGTCCGCAGGGGCAGCAACGCGCCGCGTGGATCCATGCGTTCCTGAACGTGACCCTCGGCACCGGCGCGTTCGTCGGCTCGGGAGGGAACCTCTCCGGGACCGCGACCGAGGCCGTCGCCCTCGGTGCCGACGCCGCCTACAGGAACTTCCCCTTGTCGATCTCCGGGCTTTGGTATCAGGTGAGCAACGAAGGGGGCAATTTCGGTCCTCCGACCGCGATGACGGCGGGGACGCCGTGGATCACCGGGTCTTCGGCTCTCGGCATGCAAACCTACGGTGCGCTCTTCACGCCCGCCGACTACGGGAACTTCTTCGGACAAGGGCGGGTCGCGGTGCTCTTCTCGGGGTCGTCCGCCGCGTTGACGCCGACCTTCATGAATCCGAACGCGCAGGCCGTGTTCGAGAATCTCGTGCACTGGCTCGATCGCTGATCGAGGCCGCGCCGACGGCGTTACCATGCGCGGTGTGCCCCCGGCACGCCGCGCATGACGCTTTCCGACATCGATTTTCGCGACGCCGTGTTCCCGTCGGCAACGACGCCGGACGTCTGCGCCGCCGCCGTGTCCGATCGGTGGACGGCGTTGTGCGCATGGCTCGCGACGTTCTCCGGCGAGGCCGACCGTGAAGGGGTGGCGCGCGCCGCGGCCCTCGGGCTCATGGAGCGCGGCGACGGCCTGCCGGGACGCCCGATCACGGGCGAACTGTTTCGCGACGCGCGCGCCGCCGCGGTGCGCGCGGGGCTCGCGCCGACCGACGCCTCCGTGATGTGGCTCCGAGAAACCGCACGGTTCGATCTCGGTCGAACCGGATCGATACTCGGTATGCCGATCACCGAGGTCTCGAAACGTCATGCGGACGTCGCATGGTCGAAGACTCCTCCGGCGACTTCGGAGGCGTGCGTGACCGCCCGTCGCGAGTTCCTCGGGATTTGGCTCGACGACCTTCGTTCACCCGCGGCGGTGTTGAGCCGCTCGCATCGGGACGGATGCGACGCGTGCGGGGCGGCATGGAGCGCGATCGTCGCCGAGCGAACATCGCCGCAATCGGCCCGGCCCATCGCCGCCGCTCCGACAGCGGCGGACTTCGCGGCGGTCGCGGCGCGCAAACTGACGGTCGACCGTCGTCGTCGGCGGCTTCCGTGGGCCGTCGCCGCCGTGGTGCTTCTCGGATTGGTCGCCCTGCGGTTTTCCCGCGACGGCGGCGGGGCACCGCCCGTCTCCCGAGTCGCGTGGTGGAAGGCCGAGATCGGCGCTCCCGCGCTCGATCTGGTGTCCCGATTGGCGGGGCGCGGCGGGGCGCTCCCGTCGATGACGGCGACGCTCGGCCCCGGTGGGCAATTCCATCTCGCGATGAAGGGGTGGGCGTTCGTCCCCGGAAACGGCGAAGGACCCGGAGAATTGGTGCCCTTGCCCAAGGGGCGCATCGGTCATTTGGGCTACGACGGCGCCGAGGCGTGGTGGGAGGCGGGCGACCGCAAGGTGCGGCCCGTATCCCTTTCGGAACTCGAAGGCCGCGAACGGGCCGTACTCGGTGTGCTCGACGCGTTGCGTCGTGTCCTCGGTTCGGTAGACGCGGGTACCGCATCACTCGGTGAGGGGATTCCCGCGCGTCTCGACGGTCGCGACGTCATGCGGCACAAGATCAAACTCTCGCCGCTCGGAGGCGAGGGGAAAGGCGAGGCCACGCTGTGGATCGATGCGGACGGAACACCGCGCAAGGTGGCTTTCGGTCCGGTCGTCGCGACGCTCGAAAAACTCGTGCCGACGGACGGTCGTTCGCCTTGCGGATGGAAGTGGGTGCTTCCCGACGCCGTGAAGGTGGAGCGCTGAGATGGATCCGCGCGGCATTCCCCCGGAAGTCTGGGAGGCGATCTGTCGTCAGTGCGGTCGTTGCTGTACGGAGAAGATCGTCGTCGACGGACGCATCACGCTGACGAAGACTCCGTGCCGATTCCTCGATACCGCGACGCGCACCTGCGTCGCGTATCCCGACCGCTTCCGTGCCGAGCCGGGATGCACGTCCGTGCCCGAGGGGCTTTTCACGATGATCTTCCCCGAAGATTGCCCCTATATCCGGGGCGAAAAAACGTACACGCCCCCGGTCGGGTGACCGGAGGCGTGGATCGCGTGAAGGGTCGCTCCTACTTGCGCAGGCGACCGTTGACGATGCGCTCTTCTTTCTTCGCCTTGCCGAGTTCGTCGATCAGTTGAAGGAGATCCTTCTCGACGCGTTCGACCGCGTCGGCGCCGAAGACCGCCTTGAACGTCGCCTCGCCCGTTTGGCCGGAGAGTTCGCGCTTCACGTATTCGTCGAACTTCGCCCGGTCGCGACCGTCGTTGTGGTTCGCGAGCAGGTAGCAGAGCAACCAACCCTGAGCGTACGCGTTCAGGATCTTGAGTTGCATGCGCGTGTCTTCCTTCTCCTTCACGTAGTCCGCCCGACGGTATCCGAGCAGTTCACGCAGCGGGATGAGGTTCTCGCGTTCCTTCGACGACGTGAGCGAATCGATGCGTTCGGTGTTGATGAGGCCCGGTTCGTAGTCCCACTTTTGGAGGTCTTCGTTCCACTTGCGACCGTGGCCGCCGAAATAGTCGGCGATGCCTTCGCTGAACCAGAGCGCCTGCGCCATCGCGAGCATCGGCGTCTTCGCCTTCGTGTTGAAGTCGATGAGTTGGTGGGTTCCTTCGTGGAAGAGGGTCGTGCGCACCTCTTCTTCCGTCATGCCCTTCTCGTTCTTGGAAAGGAAGGCGGCGTCCTTCTCCACCCACGTGACGAGGCGATTCGACCACGGCTCATAGTGCGCGAGGGACGTGATCTGCGCGCGCGGATCGCTGAGGCGCATGTACTTCGTGTAATCGATGTCCGTGCGCAGAACGAGCACCGGAGTCGGCTTTTCCATCGGCGCGAGGGCCAAGGGCTCGCCGAGGCGTTCGTAGAAAACGTCCTTCAACTGAAGCAGAGTTTCCAACCAACGATCGGCGATCCGGTCTTCGCCGCCGACTTTGTCGCGCTGAACGAGGCACACGTAGGGCTTTTCGATGTAGACGCGGAAGCAGTCGCCGTCGACTTCGGCCCGCCGCAGTTTGCGGCCGACGTCCGCTTCGATCGCGGCCGCGACGCTTTCCGCGGAACGGTAGAACGGATCGGTCGAGCGGGATTTCCACGCCGCTTCCCGAGCCGCGAGTCGCGGACCGAGCACCTTCCATTCCTTCGCCGTCTTGCCGATCTGCGCGTCGCGGGTCGAGATCCAGACGGGCTTCGAAAGACGGTCACCCAGTTTCTCATCGAGGGTTTCGACGACTTCTTCGACGCCCGAACGCAGCGACTTCGTCATCCACGGTTGGGCGAGGGTCGCGTTCGCGGCTTCACGATCGAAACGGACGAATCCGAGACGCTCACGGGCCTTCGGATCGTCGCCGTTCTTCTTGAGAATCGACGCGTATGCTTCGCCCGCCTCGGAGCGGAAGCGGGATTCGGCGGACGTGTTGCCGTCCTTCGCCGCCGCTTCCGCCTTCTCCCACGCCATGTCCGCGAGGGTCATGACGGCTTCCGTCGACGCGCCCGGTTGCGCGGCGTCGAAACGGGCCGCCTCGAACGGATCGGACGGGCGTACGGGCTTCGGAGGTTCGACCGGCTTCGTCGGTGCCGCGGTGACCGTCGAGGGCGCCGGGGTGGCGGGCTTTTCGTCGTCGCCACCCGCGAGCAGGAAGAACGCGGCGAGGACGAGCACCGCACCGCCGCCGACGAGCAGAGGCACGGGCGGTCCCTTCTTGGCCGACGTCGGGGCCGCGGGACGCCGCGATGCGGCCGCGGTTCGGCCTGCGGGGCGAGCGGCGGGCTTCGCCGTCGGCTCGGGCACGACGACGACCGCGTCGCACGCACCGCACTCGAATTCGGTTCCCGGCTCGAAATCCACGGTGAATTCGGCCCGGCACTTCGGACATTTCACGTCGGCCATCGAAAGCGTCTCCGTCTGCGGAATCCTAGCAGGCTGCTAGACTGTCGACCCCGATGCGTTCCTTCCGACGACCCCGCCTGATTCAAGCCGATACGAAGCCCGCCGCGCGCTCTTCCGCGACGCCGCGCGCACCGTCGAAGGAAGGCCGACGGGGCCGACCACTCGCTCGGACCGAGGTGGTCGCCGGGGCCGCCGCCCCCCGCGGGGATCTCCCGAGTGCCGTCGATCGCGGGGTCATCGACGCCGCCGTGGCGGACGGCACGCTGTCGTTGTGCCCCGAAGCCGCCCGGGTCATCGACCGCATCGCGCGGTCGGGATTCACGGCCTACCTCTGCGGAGGCTGCGTCCGCGACTTGTTGCTCGGCGGACGTCCGAAGG
>JAFMJN010000126.1 GCA_017853435.1 Planctomycetota bacterium
TGGGCGCGTGCTTCCTGGTGCTTCTGCCGTTCGTCGCGGATTGGATGAGCCCTCGATTGGCGGGGGGGCCGCTCCAAGGACTCCTGCCCGACGGAGCCCCACCGGAGTCGATCGAAGATCTCGTCAGAAGGTCGGCCGCGGCGGTGCTCGTGACGGCCGTCGCCGCGGCATGCGCGCGTGGACGGAGCACCTCCGACGAGGTCTCCGTACGACAACTCTAGTCGACGCCGACTTTAGTTATCCGAATCCGGATCGCCCGCGAGCGGCACGATTTCGGCGCGGGCGACGGTTCCCTCGAGACCGATGAGAGCGACGGTGCCGATCGATCCGTCGGCTTCGACGGCGCAGCCGGGGGAGACGTACAGCCGTCCGTCGATCAGCACGTGACCGGCCTTCGGCTCGCCTCCGTAGATCACGACGCGCGGCGCGGACTTCTCGATCTCTCGACGCGCCGCGGGGAACGGATCGTTGGGATCACCGAGTTCCGGAAGAATCAACACACCCGCGCCGGCCCACTTCTTGAACAACACGACGGGGAAGGGAACGGCTTCCGGCGAATCCGCGTCGGTACGCACACCGGTGACGGGCGCGAGACACGACAGGCGGTCGATGACGGCGGGATCTCCGACGCGTCCGCAATGAACGATCCAATCGACGCCGCGCAGCGCGTCGAGAGCTTCTCTCGGAAGTTCCTTCTGGGTGGAAGCGATCACTCCGATCAACATCGTCAAACTCCGAGGTAGGAGAGCGTGCGCGGAAGCGACCCCGCACCATCCTCGCCGAGCCTCGCGGCGAAGAGGGCGATGAGATCGTCGACGGGTGCTCGGTCGCCGACGAAGGCGACGGAACGAGCGGTCGGATTCGATCCGACGGCCATCAAGACACGCAACATGGAACCCGCGTACACCTTCGTGGCGCCGATTTCCATGTCGACCGGCGTGCCGTGGTGGGCGACGACTTTGGCGATCAACGCGACCGGCCGCGCATGGAGGGTGACACCGTCGGGGATGGCGACCACGACGCGGGACTGAGACGTATAGCGGGCGATGAGCCCCTCCACGACCGGTTTGCCCGCGCGGAGGCAGCGGTGCGCGTGGAGCAAACAGAAGTTCAAAATTGCGTCGAGAAGACCGGGTTTTTCGACCAAACCGGAAACCAACGCCTTGGTCTGCTCGTTCCGAATGTCGTTCTCGTGCTTCTCGTAGAAACGCACGAGACCGGTCATGCACTCGATGAGATGCAGTGTGAGCGAAACGTGCCCGCGGAACACCTTCAGATCGCCGTCCGACGCTTCGACCGCGGTCGCTTTCAAGAACGTGTCGTACATCGACTGCAGGTTGTGGATGCGCGCTCCGAAGTATCGGCACTGCTCTTCGTCGCTGACGTCGAGCACATACCGACGCATCGCCTCGACGTCGACGAAAGGCGAGCAGGTCGACAGCCCGTCGAGCGCACGCAGATGGCCGAGGTACTGCGCCGCGAGCTCGGCGACCTTGTCCCGGTCGGACAAGGACGTCGAAAGATCGAGGTTACGGGGCAGTCGAAAGCGTGCGGGCTTGAGCGGAGGCTCGACGAGGCGATCGACGTCCTTGGGGTAGGCGGATCCGAGAATGCGCTTGGCCTCGAGCGCCAACCCGGCCAACAAAGAACGAAGGGCGCCTTGGACGAAACCGGTGGCTCTCTTCGATGCCGGGAGGAACGCGTCGAGGAACGCCGCGGGTTCGTGCAACGCGTAGCTCGGCAGACGCGCGAGCAGGTGATGGAGCGTGTAAGCCGTCGACGCGAACACCTGAACCGACGCCACCACCTCCGTCAGGGGAGCGAAGGTTCGGTTCGATCGCGCATCGAAGTCGTCGAGGAAGGTCTCGAGTTGTCGAGCGCGATCTTCGAGCGTGGAAACGATGGCGCTCGACAGCGGCGCGTCGCCTCCGGACGCCGCGGCATGATCACAGACCTCGAGCACGGGACGGATCCTCTCCGCAAGAAGGGGAAGGAAATCCGCTTCGGAGAACACCCGCTCGAGGGAGGTGGGGGAGCCACCCGGCTTGGACGAACCGTCAACCATCACGCATGGCCACGCGAACGTGGGGCGGAGGAATCTAGCCGGGTTCCGTCCCCGTCTTCAACGCTTTCGTCCGACGACCGCCGCTCTAGGATGACCCCGTGAACGAGACGATCGCCCCCGAAGCCTTCCCGCGCGCGCCGATTTCCGGCTGGCGACGCTTCTACAAGCGCGCCACCGACGTCGTCGGCTCCGTCGTTTTGGGAATAGTGGCGCTGCCCTTCGTTCTCGTCGCCGCGGCCCTCGTCAAAATCTCGTCGCCGGGGCCGGGTTTCTACAGCCAAATCCGTGTGACGGAAGGCGGACGCCTTTTCACGATCTACAAAGTGAGAACCATGCGCGTCGACGCGGAGCCCGACGGCGTTCCCGTTTGGCCGACCCACGGCGACCCCCGCATGACGCGCCTCGGAAAGTACCTGCGTCTCCTGTGGATCGACGAGCTACCGCAGCTGTGGAACGTGCTTAAGGGCGACATGTCCCTCGTGGGGCCACGCCCCGAACGTCCCGAATTCGTCGAAAGTTTCACCCGCGACCTGCCGAAATATCCAACACGACTGCTCGTGAGAGCGGGTTTGACGGGGTTGGCTCAGGTGGCGGGTCGCATCGGCGATACGTCCATCCGGGATCGTCTCGCGTGGGATCTCCGATACCTACGCACCTGGTCGCCGTGGATGGATCTGAAGATCCTGTTCGCGACGGCCGCGATGGCCGTACTGAGGCCCCTCCGTCGAATCTCCTCGCGTCGAGCACCCGTGGAGGTTCGCGATGAGTTCCGAGGGAATCCTCGACGTCTACCTGAGCGAGATCAATGAAGTCGGCCTTCTGAAAGCCTCGGAAGAGATCGATCTCGCGAAGCGCATCCGAAAAGGCGACGCGGAAGCCCGCGAAGTCATGGTGCGCGCCAACCTTCGGTTGGTGGTGAACATCGCGAAGCGCTACGTGAACCGTGGGTTGGGCTTCATGGATCTGATCGCCGAGGGCAACCTCGGGCTCCTCAAAGCCGTTGAGAAGTTCGATCCGGACGCCGGATGCCGTTTCTCAACCTACGCCACTTGGTGGATCAAGCAGTCGATCCGCCGTTCGCTGATCAATTCATCGAAAACGGTGCGCATTCCGTCGTACATGGTGGAACTGATCGGAAAGCTCCATCAGGCCCAAATGACGCTGGCGGACCGCCTCGGTCGCCAACCGACGAACGAAGAGCTCGGGGCCGAAATGGGACTTCCGGCCGATAACGTCCCGGCGATCCAGCGCGCGATCGAAACCACCCAAGCATCGATGTCCGCCCCCGGAGAAGAAACCGAAACGGACGTCGATTCGCTCGCCGATGACTCCCAACGGCGTCCGGACGAGGTCATCCTCGAGCAAAACCAGCTCGAAAAGCTCCGGGAACTGCTCGACCGCATGGACGAACGCGAGTCGACGATCCTGAAACTCCGCTACGGTCTCTCAGGCCGTGAACCGATGACCCTGAAGGAGATCGGGGCGGAAGTCGGGTTGACCCGCGAACGCGTCCGGCAAATCGAAGTCGAGTCGATCCGCCGCCTCAACCAAATCCTGAACCGCGGCTGACCGGCGGGCGTCTGGGGGGCCGCTGGCCCCCTTCGACGCTCGATACCGGACCGCTCCGAATTCTCCACGATGCAAACGGCGTCGTCCGGAGGCTGCGTTTCCGTCCCCGGAATGGGGGACCGGCTCGTCAACATCTACCCCAAGAACCGGGTCAAACACCGAGCAAAGAACCCCCGGGTTTCCGGAAGACGCAAGGAAAGCCGAAATCTCCGCCCGACGGCCGGAGGGGCTCCCGTGGAAAAACGTTCCGCATTTCTACGAGTCGGCGGATCCGTAAAGATGTCCGGTTTGCGCCACAACCCTCAACCCGACAAGGGGTTGGGTTGTTTCGTCGCCTCGTTTCCACAATACGACCGTGGCGTATGAAGGCGAACAAGAAAGACACTCTCTACTCATACCTAGAGAGACGCACAAAAACGCCGACTGCTACCCTCCGAACATGACGAGCCTGTACGTCCACGTGCCGTACTGCGAGCAGAAGTGCTTCTACTGCGCTTTCAACTCCAAGGCGGGATCAGGATACGACGATCGTGCACGCTTCGTCGACGCCGTGACCGCGGAACTCCACCGTCGACGGGATCGGCGGCCCTTGGACACGATCTACATCGGTGGAGGAACTCCGAGCGTCCTCGAACCGAATCTCCTCGATCGCCTCCTTCACGCGATCGCCGACCGGGCCGGTCTCGCCGATGGCTACGAGTGGACCGTCGAGGTCAATCCGGGAACCGCAGTCGAAGCCGTGATGCCCGTCTTGGCGGCGCGGGGTGTCAATCGGGTCAGTATGGGCGTCCAATCCATGGATCCCCGTCGGCTGAAGGAAATGGGTCGATTGCACGGTCCATCCGACGTCGTTGAAGCCGTTCGTCTCGTGCGCTCTCATGATATTCGTCGGTTCAATCTGGATCTGATCTATGGTCAACCCGATCAATCGCTAGCCGACTGGAACGAAGACCTTCAAACGGTGTTGGCGTTGAATCCCGAACATCTTTCTCTCTACTGCCTTCAATACGAAGAGGGAACGGTGTGGACCGAACGACGTCGGAAGGGCGTCTACGATTCCCAAGACGAAGATTTGGCCGCCGACATGTTCCATAGAGCCGTCGCCGCCACCGCCGTCAAGGGTCTGCGTTGGTACGAAGTATCGAACTTCAGCGTGCCCGGCCACGAATCCCGACACAACGGTGTCTATTGGAGAAACGAAGATTACGAAGCCGTCGGACCCGGAGCGTACGGAAGAGAAGGTTCGGTCCGCTGGAAGGAAATTGAAGACATCAAAGCGTGGACTTCGGCGGCACTCGATGGTTCCACCGTCCGCATGGAAGAAGAAGTTTTGGGACCCGTCGAAGACTATCTTGACCTTCTGACCTCGGGATTGCGGACTCGCGAAGGAGTCGATTTGGAGATCGTCCACCGGAAAACGGGTTTGGACGTTTCCGATTCTCTTCAAAGTCATTTGAAGTCATCGATGGAAAGCGGTCTTCTCGAACGCGACGGGTCCATTCTTCGATTGACCGACTCCGGGATCTTGCTTTTGGACGAAATCGTCCTGCCTTTCTATGAGGCCCTGGACCGACGATGACACGCCCGAGAGTCGTCCTCGTGGACAACTACGATTCGTTCACGCATATTTTGGCCCATCAGTTGATCGTTTCCGGGGCCGACGTCGAAGTCTTGAGAAACGACGCGACGAATTACGACGACGCGACGAAGGAACGATTCGCGGGTGTGGTCATCTCACCGGGGCCGGGTCGACCGGAAGATTCGGGGATCGCTTCGGCGGTCGTCGACCGATGGACGGGGCGCATCCCCATTTTGGGAGTTTGTTTGGGTCATCAGCTCTTGGCCCGAAAACGCGGAGTCGTCGTCGAAGCGAAATCCCCCGTTCACGGAAGGACGAGTGCGTTGGTCCATGCCGACGTCGGCCTCTTCTCCGGACTTCCGGCGCGATTCCATGTCGCTCGTTACCATTCGCTGCGGGTCGAAACGTCCGACTGGCCCGCGAGTCTTCGGATCACGGCTTCCGCCGAAGAAGATCCGAGTCTCGTTCTCGCGTTCGATGACGTCACGTCGGGATGGCACGCGGTTCAGTTCCATCCGGAGTCGCATCTGACCGAATACGGTTCGGACATCTTGCGGAGATTCGTGTCGTTATGTCGTTGACGTTGGCGGAAAAATTGGCGAAGGCGGTCGAGCGGACCGATTCGACGGTCTGCGTGGGTTTGGATCCTCGTTTGGAAGCGCTTCCGAAGGACGTCCTTCCCGCCGGATGTTCATTGGAAAGCCTGACGGCATCCGCGAAGGCTCGAGCGTTCCGACGTTTCGGAGACGTGGTGATCGAAGCGTTGTGGGATATCGCGGCCGCCGTCAAACCTCAGGTGGCTTTCTACGAGATTCACCATGCCGACGGTGTCGCGGCTTACATCGAAAACTGTCGCGAGGCGAGGCGCCGGGGAATTCCGGTGATCGCCGACATCAAGCGCGGCGACATCGGAACGACGGCCACGGCGTATGCGGAGGCGTGG
Source organism: Planctomycetota bacterium (assembly GCA_017853435.1). Taxonomy (GTDB): domain Bacteria; phylum Planctomycetota; family CAIWVZ01; genus CAIWVZ01. Next base: position 6,157 of record JAFMJN010000126.1, read on the forward strand.
CTCGCACCGATCGACGGCGCGCCGCCGGTCGCGGATGCGGTCACCGTCAATCCGTACATGGGACGCGATACGTTGGATCCGTTCTTGAAGGTGGGCGTCCCTCACGGCGGCGGCATCTTCGTGCTCGTCAAAACGTCCAACCCGTCGTCGAAGGACTATCAGGACCGCATGGTCGACGGTCATCCGCTTCACGAACACGTAGCGACGGATCTCGCGGGTTTGGTTCCGGGCGACGGGTACGGACCCGTGGGCGCGGTCGTCGGTGCCACCCACCCGGAAGGCATCAAACGGCTGCGGCATCTTCTGAAGCGAAGTTGGATGCTCGTTCCGGGTTACGGTGCTCAGGGTGGGACGGCCGCCGACTGCGCTCTCGCGATGGACGACAAAGGCCACGGCGCGATCATCAACGCGAGTCGTTCGTTGACGTTCCCTTGGGGAGCCGACAAGGCCGCACCTCCGGAATGGAAATCGATGATCCGCGAAGCCGGGATCAAGATGCGCGACGAACTCCGACGGGCGCGCGATGCGCGTCCCCGCTGACCGATGGACTGGTGGAAGTCCGCCTTCAACGCGTGGTACCCGGTGGTGTACGCCAAACGGGACGACGCCTCCGCGTCGATCGAAGTGGACTGCGCCCTTCCGCTGCTCGGCTTGAAATCACATCAACGCATTCTCGATCTCGCCTGCGGCGGGGGACGTCATGCGCGGGCTCTGTCCCGATTCGGGTGTGCCGTCGTCGGATGCGATCAATCCCGTGACCTTCTTCAGTCCGCCATCGCCAAAGCCGGGGGGCCGTTATACGTCGCCGCCGACCAACGTGCGCTTCCTTTCGCCGACGCGTCGTTCGACGCCGTCACATGCTTCTTCACGTCATTCGGATACGGCCCCGACGACGCTCACGACCGTCGAATTCTCGATGAGACGGCGCGCGTCGTTCGTCGTTCGGGTGGATTCCTCTTGGATCTCCCGAACAAGGGCCGCGTGATCGAAGGGCTGGTTGCAGAATCCGAAGAACGGCGGGACGGAATCGTCATTCGCTCGCGTCGGAAGTGGACGGGTTCACGCGTCGAGAAAGACGTGGTCGTATCGAGCTCGGCCGGGGAACCGTTGGCCGCTTGGAGAGAATCCGTTCATCTCTACGAAGAGAAGGAAGTGATCGACATGCTCGATCGTGCCGGCTTCGAAATCGTGGATTCGCGGAATTCGTTGGGGACGTCCGACGACAGGCTCGTCTTGACGAGTCGACGCCGATGATGCACGCCGCCTACGGAAAGAGTCCCTCGGCGTTCGGTCACCCGCTCGCGCGCGCGGTGTCGTCCGGAAACGCTCCGA
>JAFMJN010000127.1 GCA_017853435.1 Planctomycetota bacterium
TCGCCTCGTCTGCGGCGACGTGGGCTTCGGAAAGACGGAAGTCGCCTTGCGGGCCGCGTTCAAGGTCGCGATGGGGGGACGCCAGGTCGCCGTTCTGGTTCCCACGACGATCTTGGCGGATCAGCACGGTCGCACCTTCGAAGATCGCTTGAAGGATTTCCCCGTCACGGTCGAAGTATTGACACGCTTCAAGACGAAGTCGCAGATCGTCGAATCCCTCGGACGCGTACGAGCCGGAACCACGGACATCGTCGTCGGGACGCACCGGTTGCTCGGCGAAGACGTCGTGTTCAAGGATTTGGGGCTCCTCGTCATCGACGAAGAGCAGCGGTTCGGCGTCGCGCACAAGGATCGGTTGCGTTTGATGCGCCGGGAAGTCGACGTTCTGAGTCTTTCGGCGACACCCATTCCGCGCACCTTGAATCAGGCGATGACGGGCATCCGCGATATTTCGACGCTTTCGGACCCTCCACGCGGTCGCAAGCCCGTCATCAGCGAGGTGGTCGAACGCAAGCCTCAAGTGCTCAAGAACGCCGTCCTGCGTGAAATGGACCGCGGTGGTCAGACGTTCCTCGTGCACAACCGCATCGACACGTTGTCGCGCATCGTCGCCGAACTTCGGGATCTCGTGCCCGGCGTACGGGTCGTCGTCGGACACGGACAGATGGAAGCCGCCGAACTTCATCGGGCGATGGAAACCTTTCGTGCGGGGCGTGCGGATGTCCTCGTCTCGACCACCATCGTCGAGTCGGGGCTCGACATTCCGCGTGCGAACACCCTGATCGTCGACGACGCGCACCGGTACGGATTGGCGGAACTGCATCAATTGCGGGGTCGGGTCGGGCGCTCCGACGTTCAAGCGTACGCCTTGTTCCTGACGGGCCGCGACACCGTCCCCTCGGAAGAGTCGGAGCGGCGCCTGTTGGCGATCGAAGAGTTCTCCGGTCTCGGTGCGGGATTCCAGATCGCGCTGCGCGACCTCGAGATCCGCGGGGCGGGGAACATCCTCGGTGCCGAACAGAGCGGACATATCGCCGCGGTCGGCTACGAACTGTATTGCCGCCTCCTCGACATGGCCGTGAAGCGTTTGAAGCACGAACGCATCGTGGCCCCCGACGAGCTCGAAATCTTCCTCGACTTCGATGCGTACCTCCCCGAATCGTGGATGCCGGATCAGCGGATGCGCATCGAGGCGTATCGAGAGCTCGGTCGGTGCCGGACCGACGCGGATTTCATGGCGGTGCTCGCCAAATGGCGCGATCGATTCGGCACCCCTCCGGCCGCGGTCGAGGATTTCGTGAAGGTGGCGAAGATCCGGGCCTTCATGGAACGCGAAAGGCTTTCCCGCGTCGAGGTGCTTCGGGGCGAAGGGTTGCTCGTGTCGTCGCCGCGGATGGCCTCGCTCGTGCGCCGCATGCGTCTGCCCGCTTCGAAGGTGCGCAGTTTGGCCGAGCGGGGGCTCTTGATCGTCCATCCACGGCCCTTCACCGGCCCCTCCGAAGTCTTGGGACTTCTTGAAACGGCGGTCGAACCGCTCGGCGCGAACCCTTCGCAGGTCGGGGAGTCTCCGCTACCATAGGGCGACCGGGGAGGTCCCATGCGTACGTTAATTCTGTGGCTCGGGATCGGGTGCGTCGCAATCGCCCAAACGTCACGACCGTCGTCGGTCGGCATCAGCGACGAAGTCGTCGCCAAGGTGAACAACACCGTCATCCTTCGCTCGGAAGTGGAAGCGAAGGCGGCGGGGGCGCTCGCCAAGGCGGAAGGGCGTGATCGGACCCAACTCATCCGGGTCTACACGGCTCGTCTCGTTCGCGAGGCCGTAGCGCGTGAAGCGGTCGAATCGATGCAACTTCGCATTCCCGACCGCTACGTGACCGAAACCATCGAACGCGAAAAAGAGCGCCTCGGCGGCGAAGCGGAGTTCAGAAACTTCCTGACCGAAATGGGCATGGAAGACGAGCAGGCGTTCCGTGACCGCCAGTCGGACGAACTCGCACGTCAAACCTTCGCGTTGGCGCAGGCGGGGGCCTATTCGAAGTCCACGCAGTTCCGACCCGACTATTGGGTCGAACCGAGCGTCGTCGAGATGCGCCGTTACTACAAGCAGCGCTTGGTCGACGAGTTCACGCAGGAAGACGCCGCCAAGACGCGCGTGATCTATCTTCCTTTGTCCGCGTTTCGGGATGCGAACGGCAATCCGTCGGAAGCGCGCACCCTCGAGATCTGCGAAACGATTCGCCAACAATTGGCGACCGGTGCGGACTTCGGGACTCTCGCGAATCGATACGGGCGCGAATACAACGCCTCGTTGGGTGGGGATCTCGGTTGGATCGACGCCAAGTCTTCCTACGCGAAGGAAATCGTCGACCTCGCGCTCAAGGGACCGGTGAAGCAACTCTCGAAGCCGACGCGCATCGGACGCGGCTTCGCGCTCGTGTGGGTGGACGAGCAGCGCCCGAAGAACGTCCTTTCGTTCGCGGAGGCGAAGCCGATCATCTACAAGACCCTGCGCGACCGCAACGTCGCGAATGCACGGGCTGCGGTTGAGGCCAAGCTTTTGAAGGAAGCCTTCATTTGGCCGCGGTCCGTTCGGGACGACCTTGCGGCGCTGACCGGGCCGTGACCTCACGAACCATCGCCGTCGTCTGCCTCCTCGCGCTGCTCGGCGCGTGCGCCACGTCTCCCGTGGTTTCGTCCGAGCCGACGTCGGAGGTCTCACCGGTTTCGCCGGAGTCCACCCGTCGAGACGATGCGCCGTTCGGTCCTTCCGAAATGCGGGGGACCTGGATGGTGGCATCCATGTCGAAGGACGGGGGGCGTCGTGGCGACGAACTCGCGCGGCTCCGCGGGAACGCGGCCTTTTTCCAAGCCCGTTCTCGAGGGGATGCGTGGTTCGATTCGGCGATCGAACCCATCGCGACTCCGGGGGGTGATCCTTTGGGTGCATGTATCGCCGCGTCACGCGGCGACTACGACGTGCACGCTTGGATCAACATGAATCTCGTGGCGGATGCGTCGCGCCTTCCGACCGATCCACGACATTTGGTGCGCACGCATCCAGAGTGGTTGTGCGTCCCGGACGCCGTCGTCGCGGGGCTGCGGGGGCGAACTCCGGATTCGCCGGACTACGTATCCGCGATCGCGACCCACTGCGCGTCGCGGAAGAACGAGTTCGAGGGATTGTTCGCCGACCCGGCGCATCCCGACTACCGCGCGCACGTCGTGCGCATCGTCGAAGACCTCGCACGGCGATATGCGGTACGCGGGGTGCATTTCGACTACATCCGGTATGCGTCCACGGGGTCGGGGTTGTCGCGGCGCGGGATGTCGGAATTCGAAGCGCGGATCGACGCGGAGATCGACGCCGCCTCGAAACGTGAACTCGCGGGGCGGCGCAAGTCGGATCCCCTCGCTTACGCCCGTCGGTTCCCGAAGGCGTACGCCGCCTTCCGACGCGAATCGGTGACGCGGCTCGTCGAAGAAGCGTCCGCGGCGGCCCGGCGTGCCCGTCCCGGCCTCCTAGTATCCGCCGCCGTGTTTCCGGATATCGACGACGCGCGTGATCGGCGTCATCAGGATTGGCCGTCGTGGCTCGCGGCGGGCACCGTCGACGCCGTGGCGCCGATGCTCTACATGAAGGACGCCCCTGAATACGAGCGTCGGCTGCGCGCGGCCGTCGCCGTGAAGGGAAGCGGACGCGTGTGGGCGGGCATCGGTGCGTGGCTTCTCGGTCCCGAGGCTACGGCCGAACGCATCGAGCTGGTGCGTCGTTGCGGAGCCGACGGCTGGGTGCTGTTCTCGCATCACGCCCTTCTCGCGATGCCCAACGCCGCCGACGTTCTGCGCGACGGACCGTTACGCTTGCGATCTCGTCCCCCGGAGTAGCCACGATGCCTCGGATCTTCGTCATCCTCGTATTGGCCACGACCCTCTTCGCTCAGACGTGGATGGATCGGATGACGGCGGATCCCGCGCGCCCGAACTTCAAGGCCGCGCTCGGCTCGGCCGTTCCAACGCCCGAATCCGTCGTCGGATACGCCCTCGGTTCCCGGTACGGCATGACACACGAGTTGCAGGCGTACGCCGCTTCGGTGGCGGCGACGTCGCCGCGCGTGAAGGCGACGCGTTACGGCAAGTCCACCCTCGGGCGTCCCCTCGAACTGGTCGTGGTCACCTCTCCCCGGAATCACGCTCGGATGGATGCGGTGCTCGCCGCCAATCGTCGGATCATGCGTGGTGACCCGATTCCCGACGATCAACCCGTCGTCGTCTTCTTGATCGCCGGAATCCACGGCGACGAGGGAACGGCTGCGGAGGGGCTGCTCGGAGTGCTCCATTTCCTCGCTGCGGACACGACCTCAGAGACCGAGACGTTGCTCGAACGCGTCGTCGTGGTGATGGACTTCGCCCAGAATCCGGACGGTCGGGATCGCTTCGCGCTCGCTTCGAGAGACCGCGAAGGGCCGCGACCCGATCCGGACCCGCGGGCCTACGAACATGCGCAGGCGTGGCACACCGGTCGCACGAGCCGCGACGGGTTCGATCTCAATCGCGATTGGTTTCTCGCGACTCACGTGGAAACACGGGCGCGCCTCGACGTGATCGATCGTTGGTCGCCTCCGATCGTCGCGGATCTCCACGAGATGCCCTCCGACGAGTCGTATTTCACGTCGACGCCGCCGTGCCCACCGGTGAACGAGCACTGCTCCGACCAAGTCAAAGCGCTTTGGGCGATCGTCGGCAACTCCGTCGAACGCCACTTCGCCGCGCGCAATGCGGTGTCGTTCGACGGGGCCCTCTATCCACTCGACTATCCCGGCTACGGTGGTTCCTACAACTGCATGCGCGGGAGTGCGGGAATGACCTACGAACAGGCCAATCCTCGCGGGCGCGCCGTTCGTCGCAACGACGGATCGACATTGTCGTTGGCGGAGGCCGCGTTGAATCACGCCGTGGCGTGCGTCGCGACCGTGCGCGCGTCGGCGGAGCGTCGGGACGAGATCCTGCGCACATGGTCCGGACACTTCGCGTCGCAGAAGACGTCGAGTCGGTCCGACAAACTTCCGGTATTTCTTTTCCCGCCGACGACGGATGCGTTCGTCGACGGCGAATTTCGCGACGTGTTGATGCGGAACCGCATCGAAGCGGTCGTGCTCGACGCCGCGGTGACGCTCGACGTTTCGGACCTGCACGGCAAGGTCGGCGAGACACGCACGTTCCCGAAGGGAACCGTCATGGTGACGACCGATCAGCCGTTGCGGCCGCTCGTCAAGACGTTGCTCGACCCCGTGGTGACGATGGAGCCCGGCTTCAAAGCCGAAGAAGAGAAGCGGTTCCTCGAAGGAAAGGCCAGTCGCGTCTACGACGTGACGGCATGGAACATCCCCCTCATGTTCGGGGTGCCGGGATGGCGGGCGCAATCATCGCCCGCCGCTCCGACCGTGGCGTTGCAGGTCGCGGAAGCGAAGCGTGCATCGGTGACGGTCGACCCTTCCACACAAGCGTTGGTCGTCGCCGGAGACGGGTTTGCCGCCGCGCGTCTCGTCGCCGCATGGCTCGAATCGGGGCTCAAGGTGCGGGTCGCGAGTCAGCCGTTCACGATCGGGGATCGGGCTTTCGATGCGGGAGCGTTCGTCGCTCTTACCGAACGCAACGGTCTCGACGCGCTGCGCCGTGCGTCGTCGACGGCGGGCGACTACGGAGTCGAGGTCGTCTCCGTCGGGACTCTCAAGTCCTCGAAGGGCCCCGGTCTCGGGACGTCCGAATTCGTGCCGATCGCGCAGTCGCGCATCGCCCTGCCGTTCGGAGCGCCGTTCGAAATCGGATCCGCGGGTTCCATGCGACGTTTCCTGCAGCACTCACTCGGTGTGCCGGCGTCGGCGCTCGCGACGGAGCGTGGCGGCTCCGCAGCGCTTCGGGACGTCGACGTGCTCGTCTTGCCCGACGGCGATTCCGACGCCGTCGCGAAGTGGATCGCCGAACGGGACGTCGCGGGGTTCATGGAACGCGGCGGGCGTGTGGTCGCGGTCAAAGGGTCGGCGGAAGCTCTGCGCACGGTGGTGCCGAAGGCGATCGAGCCGTGCACGCTCTCTGATCACAAGCAGGCGCTGCAGGGGCCCTTGCTCCGATTGTCGTCTCCTCGGGGACGGACATGGATTTCGTGGGGGACTTCCGACACCCCCGTTCTCCAGGCGCGCGTGCGACGCCTGTGGTCGGCGGCGTCCGACAGCCACGTGCTTCTCGCGTTTTCCGACGCCGAGGCGCTGTCCGGAGAACTTCCCGCGCAGAAGCGCGAGGTCGTTCGCGGCAGGACCTTCGCCGCCGCCATCGGCTTCGGGGCCGGCGGCATGGTGCTGTTCGCGGACGACCCCGCTTGGCGGGCGGCCTCGCCCGGTTTGTGGCGTACGCTGGCGAACGCGGTGCTCTTGGCCCCCGCGTTCGCCAAGTAGACTTCAGCCCGCCGTCACCGTGACGTCTTCGAAGCGGATCGCCGGGATCGACGTGGTCCCGTCCATGATCCGGACTTCGCTGCCGACGCCGCTGATGCGTTGCACGAGTTCGAAGACGTTGCCCGCGATCTGAACCTCGCGGACGGGGCGTCGCTCGCCGTTTTCGATGAGCCAGCCGCCTTTGCTGACGCCCGAGAAGTCTCCGGTCACCGGACTGCAGGATCCCGACCATCGCGTCACGAGAAGCGCCCGTTCGACGCCACCGGCGAGAGTCGCGAGGGTGTCGGCCCCCGGTGCCACCACGAGATTGTGGACACCGATCCCCGGGAGAGAACCGGCTCCGCCGGTCGCGTGTCCCGAAGCGGAGACGAACGCGCGGCGGGCTTCGTAGGAATCGTAGAGATAATGCTTCAGCACGCCGCGATCGATCAGGACGGTGTTGCGGGTGGGCATGCCTTCGCGGTCGGCCGCTTCCGATCCGAGGTAGTCGGGATCAAGCGCCGGATCGGTAATCGTCAACAACGGCGATGCGATCAGGGACTCCATTTTTCCGGCGTACGGGCTTCGACCGAGTCGGAGCGAGCGGCCCGAAAGCGCTCCCAAGAGCGTCGGAAGGATGAGCTCACCGACCGCCTCCGGCGTCAGGATGACCGTACCTTTGAAGGACGTCCCCGATCCGCCGTGCAACGCTCCGGTGCATTTCGTCACGAAGCGACGCGCGGCGGCTTCGAGCGCGGTGCGGAACTCCGCCGCGGTCGCGACCGTGTCGCTCTCGCCGTCGAACGATCCGACCTCGTCGCCGTCCACGGCCATTCCGAACAGGGAGCCACCGACGAACGATCGCATCCGTCCGTGGAGGACTCCCTTCGACGATGCCACGGCGCGGGACGACAGCGTCCACGACGTTTCACCCGAATCGATGCTGACTCTCGAATCGAGTTCCTTGACCCTGTCGATGAGCATGCCCGCGGCGCCCACGAGTTCGGTCATGTCGACCTCGTCGA
>JAFMJN010000128.1 GCA_017853435.1 Planctomycetota bacterium
GCGACGGCAGGCGTCGACGTCCGCGACGATCCGAAGAAACGGGTCCTCCGTCACCTTCGGCGGAGGGTCGGCGGCGGCTTCCGCGGGAGGCGGGGTCTCGGCGACCGCCGCCGCATCGGCGACGTCGGTGGTTTCGGCGACGGACGACGCGTCGGTCCCCCACCCCTCCATCCCGAAAACGCGGGCGTCCTCCATGAGGGCGCGGAGCGCGGCCAACGGATCTTCGTCGGGCGGATGCATGGCGGAACGCTACCATCCCGGCGTCGTGATCGTCTCCGTCGTCGTTCTCTGCCGCAACGCGGTGCCCACCCTGCCGCGCTTCCTCGAAACGCTCGGGGATCTGCATCGTCGGACGCTTCCGGATTTTCCCGAACTCGTCTTCGTCGACGATGCGTCGACCGACGGCACGACGCGGCTTCTGTTCCATTGGGGTGAAACCGCGTTCCTCCCCGTCAAAGTGCTCGGACTCGACCGTCCGTCGGGACGCGGGGCATGTCTGCGGGAAGCCTTGGCGTTGACTTCCGGAGATGCGGTGGCCGTCGTCTCCGCCGACGAAAAGAACTTTCCCGACAAACTCCGGATCCTGCTCGACGCCTACGTCGACACCGCGGACGTCGTCCTCGCCGACGCGTCGCCTCGCCCGCTCGACCGGATCTCGATCGCCCTCATCGGCGCGCTCGCCGGTCTCCCGATAGCGTTGCGACGACCGGCGGCGGCGGGGTTGAGCCTTTGGAACGCGGACGTCCTACGTCGGTCGCTGGCGGACGGCGACGGCTTCGCGCTCGCCGCGAACATGTTGGCGCGCGCCCGAACGGCCGGAGCGACGATTCGTGTGACCGAGAACGTGCGCTCCGAAGCACCACCGTTGCGCCCCAGACTCCTCGATTGGATCCGCGCCCCCGCGAACGACGTCAGGCCGTAACGTCGAGGGCGGCCAACGCCGCGCGATGCGTGCGCGAAAGTTCGATCCGATCGCCGTTGCGCATCACGACCTTCGCGTCGCCGTGGAAATGCGGCTGCACGTCCATGACGTGATCGGCGTTCACCACGTGGCAGCGGTGAATCCGCACGAACTGCTGAGGATCGAGGAGTTTTTCCAAGCGGTTGAGCGTCACGCGGACCTTCCACGCTTCGGGGTCGGCCGTGTGCAGACGCACGTAGTTGCCGCAGGACTCGATCCACTGAACGGTCGGAAGAGGAATGAACTTCGGCCGAATCCCGAAGCGCACGCAGATGTGGTCGATGCGACCGAGCGCGTCGACGCGACGGCGCGACAGATTGCCGAGGGCGGAATGCGTGGTCGCGGAGCGCGGATGCGAACGCGCCGATTCGAGGGCGGCGCGAATGGCCGTCGCGGAGGCTTCCGGGGCGAGGCGCGTCCATCCGGACGCCGCGATGTCGGCGGCGACCGCGCCGTCGGGAGCGACGAACACCACTGCGGGGATTCGGCGCGGCGTCAGACCTTCGATGATCTGAAAGATCGATACGCCATCGAGATCGGTCGATGCGAAGAGGACGGTGGGTCGGCGTTCCTCGAGCAGTTTGGCGAGCTCGAGCCCGTTGGCGGTCGTCGTGACCGCGTCAGCCGGGAAGTCGCGGGCGACGGCCCCGAGGATGCGCTCCCTAACCTCGGGATCTCGAACCGCGACGATGACTTTGTTCACTGGCACCACGTGTCCTCACATCGTGCCGGAAACCCGAACGGAGGCAGGCCCGTAGGGATCGCCGAACACACCGACGCCTCGCCGACGCGAGGCATGAGGGTCACGTTTTACGCGCGAAGCACCCGAATCGCGTAGAAAACTTTCTCGCGATCAAACGTCGAAAGTCCACTTCGTCACTTCAGATGACGAAGCGATCCGACAATCCCGCAAATCAGCGATGAACCGAACCCGCGAGTGAAAACGGCACGACCGCGAGCGACGCCGATGTCGACGGCGCGGGAGCCGTTCCGGTCATGATCGTGATCGGGAACGGCGTCGACGAAAGGCGGGGTGTCGGCTCCACCGTCACACGCAGGGTCCACGAAGGGCCGACCGTTTGAGGCGCGAGGGTTACGGCGGGCACCGCCGTGACGAAATCCTGGCCCGGAACGGGAAGTCCGGGGCTCGCCGCGCCGCGCCCCGCCCACGTCGACGCATCGTCGTCCGCACCGATCGCGTAGCGGAACGTGCCGATCGGACGGCGCTCGCCCGTCACCGTGTTGACGACGGAAGCCGCGTACGTCCACCCGCCCGCGAGGAACGGAAGGGTCAACGACGGCGTGCGTCGATCGGGGCGTGCGAACCATACTCCGAATCCGTCGTCCGCCGCCACTCCGGATGCGTCGTTGGTCGGCGATGCCATGATGAAAGACCCAGCGATCGTCGAAAGATCCCCGACGGCGGGAACGAACGGCGATCCGGCGACCGTCAGCGTCGCGGCTCCACCCGCGAGGTCTCCCGCCGCGAGGATCGGACCCGGGGCACCACGCGGCGAGACCGCATCCTGCGGCTCGACCGTGACCACGAGCGTGGTCGCGGACGTCGCATCGGGGAACGCGCTTCCGAGTCCGGTGCTGACTCCATCCAACATCGCGCCCGCGATGGTTCCGAGCGGAGTTCCGGACGGCGTCGACACCGTGCCGTCCGAGGCGACGACGAACGAGCCCGCCGGGAGCAGAAGCCCCGCCGAAAGCACGTGCAACGCGTACCGGCCGTCGCGAACGGCGCCGAGCGACGGAAAGAACGCGTCCGCGGTCGCCGCGGACAAGGTGATCGACGTCGAGGTCGTGACGGCCGCGACCGAAAGTGCGGGGACGCTGCGCACCAACGTCGTGGATCCGACGCCGACGCCGCCCGCGTTGACGGCCGCCGCCGGAATCGCCGCCGAAAGGACGCGGAGTCCGAAGGGTGCGACGGAGTTGTCCGGCGACGGTTCGACGCGGACTTCCACGGTCCAATCACCACCGTTCATCGCGGACGGCACGAGCGCGGGAACCGTCGCCGCCGTGACGAAATCCTGCCCCGGAGCCGCGAAGCCCGTCGACGCGGCACCACGCGTCGGAGCGGAGGAAAAGTCGTCGTCGGCGAACAACGGCGACGAGAACGTTCCGAGGAGCCGCTCGGACGTCCCGTCCGAGGCCCATAGTGCGTAGCGCCACGTCCCCTGAAGGAACGGCAACGCGAATCCGGCGGACGTTCCGCCGGCGTCGGTCACGGCCCACAAACCGCCTCCATCGTTGCCGGGACCGTCCGTCGGGGTGATCGCGGTCACGACGCCCGTCGCACCGACGAAGTCCGGAAGTCCGAAGAACTGCGGACCGGGCGGCGGCGTGAGGTCGGTGATCGTCGTGTTGGACAAGTTGGCCGTATCGCCGACGAAGACACCGCCCATGACGGTGTTTCCGGACGGGAGTGCCACGGGATCGACCGCGGGCTCGACCGAGACGAACCAAGCGGTCGCGTCTTGGATGAAGGGGAACGCCTCGCCGATTTGGGTGATGGCGGGTCCGAACGTCGCCTCTTGGGTCGTGCCGAGCACGACACCGAGGGGCACGGAGACGAGCGTCGACGGCGACGTCGTCGGATCGATCACGAACTTGCCCGTGGAGACCGCCGTGCCGTCGATGACGGCGAAGCCTTCGTACACGGCGTCCGGCGGAAGAACCGGCAAGCCGTTCAGCCCCACGGTGAACGCGATGCGACCGCGACCGCCGCCTCCGCAGGAGGCCAAACCGATCGCGCAAGCCACGACGAACGACATCGAGACGACTGACTTCATGAACGACACCCATCCTCGTCGACGGCGGCGCCGACGTCCGCGGGACTTTAGCAGGCGGGTTCCGTCGCGAGGATCCTGTCCCCCGCGGTCACGAACCGGGGGATCGCCTCCGCGTCGAGGAATCCGTGGTCATGGGTGACGAGAAGCACGGCACGGTCGCCGCCGGCGGCCCACGCTCGCAACCTGCGGAGCATGCGCGCCCTTCGATCCGGGTCGATCCCCGCGAAAACCTCGTCGAGCAACAGCACCCGGGGCCCCGACGCCAAGATGCGCGCGAGCTGGACCCGCTGCCGCTCTCCTCCGGAAAGCGCTCCGGGTGTACGCGCGAGCAACGATTCGGGGAGTTCCGCCAAACCGAGCGCCTCGGAGACGGCGCCGGAGGATTCGGCAGCCTCGGAGACCAAGTACCGCGCGGTTCTCCGCGGATCGAGGGCCGCGAGGGCGTCCTGCCGGACCCAACCGATGCGCCGACGGGCGCTTCCGACGGGGCGTCGGTCGCGTCCGGCGAAAAGGGCGCCGTCGAGTTCCACGCTCCCCGACGCCGCCGGCGTCTCGCCCGAGAGGGCCGCACAGAACGACGACTTCCCCGCTCCCGACGGGCCAACGAGCCCGACGACCGAGCCGGCGACGAGGACCGCGTCGTCGACATCGATGCGGCGTGCCCCGCCGATCGCGAAGGAAAATCCCCGCCACGCCACGACGGGCGTTCCGGATGCGGGAGGCGGCGGCGACGACGCCGCGGGCGTCGACCGCGACTCGGCGACGAGGACGCCGTCCGCGATCGTGAACCGCGCCGCGCCCGTCCGCTCGGCGAAACGCGCGTCGTGGGTCGCGACGACGACGATGCGCCCCGACGCACGCGCCGCATCGAGAACGTCGACCACGCGTGCGCATCCGGCGTCGTCGAGTCCGGCGGTCGGTTCGTCGAGCATCCACACCGTGGGGTCCGCGACCACGAGTGCGGCGAGCAGCACGCGACGGGCCTCCCCGCCCGAAAGGTGCGCGGTCGACGCGAACAATCGCGATTCCGGGAACCCCACGGCCGCGACGGCGCGGCGAACGTCGTCGGGCGAGCGCCCGTGATCGTCGGCGACTCCGGCGAGGAATCGCGCCGCGGAATGCAGCGGATCGAGGGCCGCCGACGCGTCCTGCGGAATCATCGCCGTGCGAACGGACGGAGGAGGCATTCCCCGCGCGTCCCAGCGCGTTTCCCGCGCGGCCTCGCAAAGCACGAGATGCCCCGACACGTTCGCCGCCCGATCGAGTCGCCCTGCGAGCGCCCGCAAAAGCGTCGTCTTCCCCGACCCGGAAGGCCCGGAAACGACGCAGCCCCGCGCGGCGTCGACGACGACTTGATCGACGGCGACCACCGTCGCGCCGTCGCGCGCGACGACGACCCGATCGAAACGAAGCGAGAGGGTCACGGGCGTGTCTCCCCCGCTCGCGCGGACCGTCGCGTCACGTCGGCGGCGACGCTCCCGATTCCGAGAAGTACGACTCCGAGAAGGAACGCGACGAGCCCGCCCGACGACGGGAGATCACGCGTTTCTTCGAGCAGCGCACCGAGAGACGGCGTCGTCGACGACCATCCGAGTCCGAGGAATCCGAGGGCCGATTCCGCGAGAATCGCCCCGACGATTCCGAAGCCCGCGAGCGCGTAGGCCGCGCCGGAGGCGTGCGGCACGATGGTGCGCGCATAGACGTGGACGGCGGGAAGTCCCAAACCGAACGCAGCCCGAACGAACGGCGCCGCGAGGAGATCGCGCGCGGATGCGTGCGTCACGCGTGCGATCGCCGGGATCCGGAGCGTCGCGAGCACCGCGACGAACGGAACGATGCCGCCTCCGGCCACGGTGCGCACGGCGAGCAACACGAGAATCGCAGGAATCGCGACCACCGTCGTCGCAAGAAGATCCGTCGGCAACCGGAGCACGGGCGGCCCCGCGGCGAGCAGAAGTCCGACCACGATCCCGACACCCGTGGCGACGATCGTGACGAGGATCGCGACCGCGAGACTGTTGCGGACGCCACGAAGGAGACGGGCCGCGACGTCGCGTCCCGTGGCGTCAGTTCCGAGAAGATGACGCGTCGAGATTCCGACCGGAAGACGTGTCGCGGACAAGTCGCGCGTCACTCCGTCGTAGGGAATCGGGGCACGCACGACGATCTCGGCCGCGACGGGAGGCGGATCCATCGTCGTTCCAACCGCACGAAAGAGTAGACAGACGCCCACGAGGAGCACGACGGCGATACGGCCGCGCGACCGCAACGTCCACGCGGCCGCCGCTCCCGCGATGATGAAAAGCGACACGTCGACGGCGTCACCGACACCGAAGATCGGAAACGACCAACCGCCTTCATGGCGCACGATCCACGGAACGGGAGTCGCGATCCAAGGTGCGGTCGCGGAAAGTCCCGCGATCAAAAGCGCCGCCGCGCGGAGAAGGCGCATCACGATGCGACCTCGGCGTCGTCGGGTACGAACAACGCGTGCGACACCACGGTGACGCTCCCGACGAGGATCACGATCCCCATCACGACGGCGGCGTCCCCCGTGAGGGCGGCTTCCGCCAACAACGCGCCGATGCCTCGGAATCCGAACAACGATTCGACGACCACCGAACCACCGACCACCGCGGGCAACGCCACGGCGAGCAACGCGAAAAGGTCGCCGCGCAATCGCGGCAACGCGTGACGACGATCGACGCTTCGCTCGGACGCGCCGAGCAATACCGACGCGTCGGCGAACGACGCGCGTCTCACGGCCCGCAGGCGCGCATCGACGAGCCGCGCGACGGGCACCGAAGCGGGAACGGCGAGACACGCGACGGCCGCGAGGCCGTCCACCCATGCGGACGTCGAACCGACGGCGGACGCGCCGAGGAGAAGTGCGGTGCCGATCCACGCTTCGGGAAGCGACGACGCCGCCACGGCGAAGAGCCCCGGTTCGCCGGACCCGCGCGACGCTCGCACCCCCGCGAAGAAGCCGAGGACGAAGGCGGCGAAGAGAGCGGTGCCGCAAAGGAAGAGCGTCGCGGGAAGCCGTTCGGCGACGACCGTGGTGACGGGAGTCGACGCGGCGACGACGGACGCCTCGCCGAAGTCGAGCGCGACGACATCCGCCAAGAATCGGAAGAAACGTGTTTCCGTCACGTGGGAAGCGAACGTCGGCTCCGACGCCGTGAGTGCGAATCCCCGACGGCGCATCGTCCGCTCGAAGGCGGCGCGCAGGGCCTTCCGCGATTCGGGATCGTCGGAAGAGATCCCCGAAGTCGGAACGGCGGTCCACGCTTCGACGGCGCGCACGAGTCGGGCCGCCGAGGCGTCGTCGAGCGCCGCTTGCGCGGCGGCGAGGTCCGGCAGTAGGTAGGACGCCTTCGACCCGACGGCGGGAGGGACGTCCGCGAGTCGATCGGCGACCGCCGCGTCGACGATGGAGCGTACCATCGCCGGCGCTTGCGAACCGGGCGACGCGACGTCGTCGAACGATGTCCCCCGTTCGCGGAACGCCGCCTCGAGGCGATCGATCAGCGCCTCGCGTCCACGGGCGCGCAGCCCGGCACGTTCCGCGACGACGACCTCCGCGCCGAGTGCCCCATAACGAACGATCGTGCGTACGTCGTCGCCCGCCCGCGTTGGGCCCGCCGCGACCCCTTCATCCACGGCCTCCTCGACGCGTTTCAACGCCGCGC
>JAFMJN010000129.1 GCA_017853435.1 Planctomycetota bacterium
CCGCCGTCGGCGCGCGCCGCGATCTTCGGCTTGAGGATCGTCATCACCTTGCCGAGATCCTTCTTCGACGTGGCACCGGCTTCGGCGATCGCCGCGTCGATGAGCGCGACGAGTTCCGCTTCGGTCAGTTGTGCGGGCAGGAAGTTCTGAAGAACGGCGATCTCCGCCTTCTCGGCTTCGGCGATGTCCGCGCGGCCTTGGGCTTCGGCGGCCGCGATCGTTTCGCGACGCTGTTTGATCCCCTTGTTGATGATCTCGAGGATGTCCGTTTCCGTGGCGTCGCGGCGCTCGTCGACTTCGACGCGACGAATGGCGGCGTTGAGGAACGACAAGGTGCGCTTGCCGACCTCGTCGCGGTTCTTCATGGCGGACTTGAAGGCGTCGTTGATGGAGGCGCGGAGCGGGAGCATGGGAATCTCTCGAATGAGACCCGCGGCCGCGAGGCGACCGCGGGTCGTGGGTATCAGGTGGCGGGCGTTTCGGGCGTCGGTGTAGCGTCCGGGGCTTCGCCCGTCGACGTCGCGTCGCCGGTGGAGGCGGCCGGGGCCGTGTCATCCGCGGCGGGTTCGTCGGGCGCGCGGTCGACGAGCACGGCGGCTCCGATGCGATCGTCGGAAGCGAGCGACATGACGCGGACGCCCATGCCGCCGCGTCCGATTTCGCGGACTTCGGCGGTGGTCGTGCGGACGGTCATGCCGTTGACGGAGATCATGATCAGATCTTCGTCTCCGCGGCAGACACGCGCGGCGACGACGTTGCCGTTGCGCTCGATGCCTTCGGACGAGACGTTTTGCGTGCCCTGCGTGCCGCGACCCTTCTGGGGGTACTCGGAGCAGAGGCTGCGCTTGCCGTAACCGTTGGCGCAGACCGTGAGCAACGCGGCGGTGTCGTCGGCGACGTCCGCATCGACGACTTCATCGCCGTCGAACTTGAACGAGATGCCGATGACGCCCGAAGCCGTGCGCCCCATCGGACGCACTTCCTCTTCGTCGAAGCGGATCGTCTGACCCTTCGCCGTCGAGATGAGGATGTGATCCTTGCCCGACGTGATCAGCGCGCGGATCAGGACGTCGTCGTCCTTCAGGCCCGCACCGATGATGCCGCCCTTCTTCGGACGACCGTAGTCGGACAACGGAGTCTTCTTGACGATGCCCTGACGCGTCACGGTGACGAGGTAGCGGTCCGTGTCGAAGCCGCCCTTCGCGATGGGGAGGATCGAAGCGACCTTCTCCTTCACCTTGCGGCCGCCTTCCGACTCGAGTTCCTTGAACTCGATCAGGTTTTCGATGAAGCGTCCGGCCGACGTGCGACCGAGCAGCGGGATCGCGTAGACCTTGAGCCAGAACACCTGACCGCGCGTGGTGAACACGAGGAAGGTGTCGTGGTTGTTCGCCGAAATGAGGCGCTCGATGAAGTCGCCGTCCTTCGTGTCGGCGCCCGTGATGCCCTTGCCGCCGCGACCTTGGGCGCGGAACTCCTGCGGCGAGATGCGCTTGATGTAGCCCGAGTGCGAGACCGTGACGAGCATCGGGTCGTTCGGGATCAGGCGCTCGTCTTCGATTTCGCCTTCGGCTTCGGCGATCTCGGTGCGGCGGGCCGTGACGTAGCGGCCCTTCAGCGCTTCGAGGTCTTCGACGATGAGTTTGTGCACCTCGCGGATGTCGCCGAGGATTTCGTTGTAGCGACGGATCTGCGCTTCGAGTTCGAGACGTTCCTCTTCGAGCTTGTGGGCTTCGAGCGCCGTCAGGCGGGCGAGGCGCATGTCCAAGATGGCCGTCGCTTGGCGTTCCGACAGAAGGAACTTGCCCATGAGGTTCGTCTTCGCGGTCGGCGTGTCGGACGACTCGCGGATGACGCGGATGACCTCGTCGATGTTCGCGATGGCGATGAGCAGGCCGAGGACGATGTGGAGCCTTTCCTCCGCCTTGCGCTTCAGGAAGCGCGTACGGCGGCGGATGACTTCCACGCGGTGGTCCACGTAGGCGGCGAGAAGCCCCTTCAATTGGAACGTCACCGGACGCCCCTTCGACAGCGCGAGCAGGTTGATCGAGAACGTGTCCTGCAACTGCGTGTGCCGATAGAGTTGATTCAAGACCACATCGGCCTGGAACCCCTTCTTGATCTCGAACACGAGGCGAAGGCCGTCTTCACGGTCGGTTTCGTCGTTGATGTTCGAAATGCCTTCGATCACCTTCTCGGCGATGAGGTCTTTGCACTTCTCGAAGATCGTGATCGGGTTGACCTGATAGGGCAGTTCCGTGACCACGATCTGCTCGCGATCCTTGCCCATGGGCTCGATCACGGCTTTGGCGCGGACCGTGAGGTGTCCGCGGCCGGTCGCGTAGGCCTGAACGATGCCCGAACGGCCGCAGATGATGCCGCCCGTCGGGAAATCGGGGCCCTTCACGTATTCCATGAGGCCCGAGAGGTCGATGTCCGGGTTCGCGATGAGCGCGATGATCGCGTCGGCGATTTCGCGAAGGTTGTGCGGCGGCACGGACGTCGCCATACCGACCGCGATGCCCTGCGAGCCGTTGCAGAGAAGGTTGGGGAAGCGGCCCGGCAACACGGTCGGTTCGTCGCGCGAATCGTCGTAGTTGCGAACGAGGTCGACGGTGTCCTTCTCGAGATCGTCGAGGAGGTCGACCGCGGCTTCCGACATGCGTGCTTCGGTGTAGCGCTGTGCGGCGGCGGGTGAGCCGTCGATCGCACCGAAGTTGCCCTGCTTGTCCACGAGCGGGTAGCCCATGTTGAAGTCTTGGGCGAGACGGACGAGCGTCGGGTAGACGACTTGGTCGCCGTGCGGGTGGTAGTTCGCCGTGGTGTCGCCGGTGATCTTCGCGCACTTCCTGTACTTGGCGCGCGGGCCGAGGTTCAGGTCGTGCATCGACAACAACACGCGACGCTGCGAGGGCTTGAGTCCGTCTCGGACGTCCGGCAAGGCTCGCGAGATGATCACGCTCATCGCGTAGGTCAGGTAGGACGACTTGAGTTCCTCGTCGAGGATCTGGTCGTGGATGCCGTCCGGACGTTGTACGGAGTGCGGTTTGTCGCTCATGCGCCCTTCGGGAGGGGTGTAGGGGAGGGGGTGAAAACCTGAACCGTAGGGCTCTTGGGAGGCCCCCTCCGAGGCCCCGTTTTCGGGTGTCGGATTCTACGTCTCCGGGGGGGAATGTCCCACAGGGATTGGTAGGATCCTTGACCTTCGGTGAGGGGCTCGCCCACCGAAAGGCACGGCGTCAGACCCAAGGAGTCGCATGTCCGATCGACCGGGTGAGGGACCGCAGGGTTCCGGAAACGCCCCGCAGGGGCCGAAGAAGGGTTTTTTCGCGAGAAATCCCTTCATTTTGGCGGTGTTGGCCGTCGGCCTCATGCTTTGGCTGTCGAACAGCCTGAGCACCGCTTCGCAGGTCGCGATCGACTACGGCGATTTCGTCCGAATCATCGAAGAAATTCCGATGCAGGCGAAGCCCGCCGCGGGCGCCGCGCCCGAAAGCCGGGCGAGCCTGTCGCAGTACTTCAAACGACCGATCGAAATCTCCGGTCGCACCATCGTCGGCGAAGTGCGCGCCGACCGCGTGAAGGGCCGCGCCAAGAATCAGGTCGCGGGTCTCGAAGGGCAGTTCATCCAGTTCCGAACCGAACGCGGATTGATCCGCGACGAGGAACTGGTCGACCTTCTTCAGCCGCGCGGCATCGACTACTTCTTCTCCCCGCAATCCGAGTGGGGGACGTGGCTCGTCTTCGGCCTGCCGTTCCTTCTGCTCCTCGTCTTCCTGTTCATGTTCCGCTCGTCCCGGATGCAGGGAGAGAACGTGCTTTCCTTCGGCCGCTCGAAGGCCAAGATCGTCGGGGAAGACAAAACGGGCGTCACGTTCAACGACGTGGCGGGCGCCGACGAAGCGAAGGAAGAACTCGCCGAAATCGTCGAATTCCTCAAGGAACCCGACCGTTTCACCGCCCTCGGCGGCAAGATCCCGCGCGGCGTCCTTCTGATGGGCGCTCCGGGATGCGGCAAGACCCTCCTCGCGCGCGCGGTCGCCGGCGAGGCGGGGGTGCCCTTCTTCTCGATCTCCGGTTCGGACTTCGTCGAAATGTTCGTCGGCGTGGGCGCGGCCCGCGTCCGCGACCTCTTCCAGACGGCGAAGCAGAAGGCCCCGTGCATCATCTTCGTCGACGAAATCGACGCGGTCGGCCGCCATCGCGGTTCGGGCATGGGCGGTGGTCACGACGAACGCGAGCAGACGCTGAATCAGCTGCTCGTCGAGATGGACGGCTTCGACGCGCGCAAGGGCGTCATCATCATCGCCGCCACCAATCGTCCCGACATTCTCGATCCGGCCCTCACGCGCCCCGGTCGTTTCGACCGCCAGGTGGTGTTGGACGAGCCGGACGTCCGCGGTCGCGAAGCGATCCTCAAGATCCACGCCCGCGGCAAGCCGCTTACGGCGGATATCGACCTCGGAGAAATCGCGAAGCGGACGCCGGGTTTCTCCGGCGCCGACCTTTCGAACGTGATGAACGAGGCCGCGCTCCTCGCCGCCCGTCGTCGCCGCAAGGACATTTCGAAGCAGGAGGTCGAGGAAGCGGTCGAACGCACCGTGGCCGGCCCCGAGCGCAAATCGAAAGTCATCGGTCCGAAGGAAAAGCGGGTGTTGGCCTATCACGAACTCGGTCACGCACTCGTGGCGAAGTTCACGCCCGATGCGGACCCGGTCGCGAAGGTGTCGATCATCCCGCGCGGCAAGGGGGCGCTCGGCTACACGCTGACCCTGCCTTCCGAAGACCGTTACATCATCACCCGCGAACAGTTGCTCGCGCGCATCCGGGTGACCCTCGGTGGCCGTACGGCCGAAGAGATCGTCTTCAACCACCGCTCGACGGGCGCCGCGGACGACTTGCAGAAAGTCACCCGCCTCGCGCGGGCCATCGTGTGTCGCTTCGGCATGACCGACGAACTCGGGCCCGTCGCCTACGACACGAGCTCCGAAAATCCGTTCCTCGGACGGGGTGAGGCGTCGCAAGCGCAGGTGTCCGACCGCACGGCCGAACGCATCGACGCCGAAGTGCGCCGCATCGTGGAATCGGCGCACGTCGAAGTGCGCAAGCTCCTCGAAGACAACCGCGACGTGCTCGACCGACTTGCGACGAAGCTGATCGAAGTCGAAGTTCTTTCTTCGGAAGACTTCGACGCCGCGATCCGCGACGCGGAGGCCGCCCGCGCGGCGGCTTCGGGCGCGACGGCTCCGGCCGACGCACCCGTCGGCGATACTCCCGCATGATGCGCATCGAACAACTCCTCGAACGCAACAGGGCCTGGGCCGCGGCCATGGTCAAGGAAGATCCCGGTTTCTTCAGTCGCCTCTCGCAACTGCAGAAGCCGGAATTTCTGTGGATCGGTTGCAGCGACAGTCGCGTCCCGGCGAACCAGATCACCGGGACGCTGCCCGGCGAGGTGTTCGTCCATCGCAACGTCGCGAACGTGGTGGTGCACACCGATCTCAATCTCTTGACCGTCGTCGAATACGCCGTCGAAGTTCTGGGAATCGAACACGTGATCGTGTGCGGTCACTATGGATGCGGCGGCGTCCGTGCGGCGATGACGCAGAGAGACTTCGGCCTCATCAATCACTGGCTCCGCAACATCAAAGACGTCTATCGCACGCACCGCGGAGAACTCGAGTCCATCGACGATGCGGAGCGCCGCGCCGACCGTTTGACGGAACTCAACGTGCTCGAGCAGGTGCACAATCTCGCCAAGACCACCTGCATCCAGACCGCGTGGAAGAAGCATCGCCGCCCTCATCTGCACGGGTGGGTCTACGGCATCGACAACGGCCTTCTGAAGCCCATCGTCGATCTCGCTCCCGACGCGTCGATCGATCCGCTCTACGAGATCCGCCCCGAAGCCTAGAATCCCGCCGTCGCGGAATCACGTCGCCGCGCGGTCGGAGCGGTTCATGCGTTACGTGATCGGGTGCGTCGCGTGGCTTCTGTGTCTCTGCGTCGGTTGCGCGTCGCCGGACGCGACTCCCGAACGTCTGGCCCGTTTGTCCCCCGTGTGGACGTCGCCGAGCTCGGACGACGCGGGTTCGATGCCGCTCGGCAACGGTGTGGTGGGCGCGAACGTTCATGTCGCCCCGAACGGCGACCTCGTGTTGCTCCTCTCGCGCGTCGACGCCTTCAGTGAAATCGAACGCCTTCTGAAACTCGGACGTGTGCGCGTGCAGTGCGATCCGCCGTGGACGCCGACGCCCGCCTTCCGTCAACATCTCGACGTCTACACCGGCAAGATCGTGGTGATCGACGCGGGTATGCGGATCGACGTCGTTCCCGACGACGCGCACGACGTGATTCACGTCGAGATGCGATCGTCCACCCCCCGCCGCGTCACCGCGCGTCTCGAAACATGGCGGGACGCGCCACGCCGCATCGAGGGCGCCGAGTCGAAATCCGCGTGGTTGGTGCAAGGGGCTCCGAAGGGGTTCGTGCTCGAAGAATCCGCGGACGTCGTCGTCGACGATCCGCATGCGGTCGTGTGGTACCACCGCAACGAAACGTCCGCCGTCCCTTTGACGTTGTCGCATCAAGGACTCGACGCCGTTCGGGACGCGTTCCCCGATCCGCTCATGCATCGCACGTTCGGTGGAAAGATCGCGTTCGTCGAGTCCGAAAGGGTCGACGGCCGCGCGATCGCGACCACGAAGGCCGTCAACATCGCCGAACTGCGCATCGCGACCGCGTGCGCCGTGGTGCCGAAGGTGGACGCATGGCGGGCACGGCTCGATGCGGTCGACGCGGCATCCGGTCGCTTCGCCGCCGCCGCGGAGCGCACGGCCTCCGCATGGAGCGCGCGCTGGAACCGCAGTTGGATCTTCGTCGAGCCTCCCGCGACACCGTCGGGAACGACGAGCCCTTCAGCCGCGTGGGCGTTGCAGCGCTACGCCACCGCCGCCGCGACGCGCGGCGAGTTCCCCGTGAAGTTCAACGGCTCGATCTTCACGGTTGCGCCGAAGTTCGTGAACGGTGCGACGTGGAACGAGGACTTCCGTAATTGGGGCGGGGACTTCTGGTGGCAGAACACGCGCCTGCCGTATCACGGGATGCTGGAGCGCGGCGACGGCGATCTCACCGCGTCGCTCTTCGATTTCTACGCCCGCGTCTCCGAAGGATGCCGTGCCCGCGCGAAGGTGTACGAGGGCGTCGACGGGATCTATTTCCCGGAAACGATGTCGACCTTCGGCACCTACGCGAACGACGACTACGGTTGGGACCGCACCGGGCGGAAACCGAACGACGTCGCCTGCGAATACTGGAAGTGGGCGTGGAATCAGGGGCCGGAGTTGGTCGCCCTGATGCTCGATCACTACGACATGACCCGAGACGGGACCCTCTTGCGCACGAAGACGCTCCCGCTCGCGAACGGCGTACTCGCCTGGTTCG
>JAFMJN010000130.1 GCA_017853435.1 Planctomycetota bacterium
TTCGAGTCTCTTTTCGACGCGAAGACAGAGCGCCGAGAAATAAAGCGCGTCCGCGTGATGCGGTTCGACGGCGAGCGCCGCGTCGAAGTGGGGGAGCGCTTCGGCGTGCTTGCCCGCGTCGACCAGCAATCGCCCGAGACGTACGCGTGCCGAAACATGCGAAGGTGCGGCTTCCAAAGCGCGACGCAGCAAAGGTTCGGCGTCCGCGGGTCGGCCCGCCTGCATCGCGCACGCGGCGCGTGCGTCGAGCGTATCGGCGTCGGGAGAAAGCGCGAGCGCCTTGTCGAGGGCTTCACCGGCGGCTTCGCTCGCGCCGCGTTCGAAGCGACATTTGGCGAGCAGAACCCACCACTGACTTTTTCGAGGATTGCGGGCGCAGGCGTCGGCGACGAGCGGTTCCGCGTCTCCCCAACGGAACTGGCCCGCGAGCGCGGCCGCGAGCGCGGCTTTCGTTTCCGCGGCGGGGGAGGATCGAAGCGTCTCCCGCAGCCGAATTTCCGCCTCCGCAAACCGCCCGGTGCGGAGGAGTTCTTCGACCGCGGGAGATTGCGCGGTCGTCACCCCCGCTAGGAGGATCCACACCGTCGCAACGCTTCGCATGGCGCGGATCCTAGCGGTCAGGACGCCCGCGTGCGAACCCCCGCATTCCTGAGTTTTTCCATCATCTCGCCGAAGGTGACGTGCGGGAAGCGACGGTAGACCTCAAGTGGGCTTCGGAGCGCGCCTTGCGTCGCCACTCCGGCGACGACGAGTTGGACTTTGTCGGTCAGTTCGTGGCAAACGTCGATGGGGGCGCAGGGGACCGCGACGACGACCTCGGCGGCTCCCCGCAGACGGGCGGTTTCCGCGGCGGCGGCGAGGAGCCAAGGAGTCGACGCCGCGTCGTCCACGATGAGGACGCGGGCTCCGCTCCAATCCGACGTCGGGATCGCGGTTCGGATCGACTCCATCCGGTGTGAGATTTCCGCACGCTTGCGTCTCCGCTCCGCGAACGCCCAGTCGTGACCCATCCCCCCGTCGGGAAGAAACGGCGACAGCGCTTCCGCTCCGTCTTCGGCGACCGCGCCGAACGGGATCTCCGGGTCGACGGGCGAGATCAACGGCGTTGCGCCGATCACGTCGAGATCGCATCCGATCACCGAAGCGGCGTCCGCGGCCACCATGATGCCCCCGCGCGGGATGCCCGCGACGATGGTTCTCGGGCGGGATCCGTTGCGAAGCGCGTTGCGCAGCAAGGCTCCAAGCTGCAGTCCGGCGTCGCGTCGATCGGCGAAGTGGCCATGATCCGAAAAAACCACCATGTTTCCTTTGGACTCCATCGGCACATTCCTTCTGCGGTTCTCCTCCGCACGTTTGGGATTTTCGGAATCGGGCCAGCGTGGTCAAGATCGGGATCCGGGTACTTTCGGCCCGCCGTGCGGTTCTATTACGCCGCGCCACCCCGATCGGACCGGAAACGGAGCCGCGTCGTCGCGGCATGGACGGCGAGGGAGCGGTTCGGCAGACTCTGCGTTACCGAGAGCCGAACTCCCATGACCCAACTCCGACTTCCGCGTGCGCCGATGTTCTCGATGATCCTGATCGCGTCCGGAATCCTCGGGTGTGCCAACACATCCGCGGGAGCGGATGCGAAAACGCTCGGCGTGTCGTTCGAAGATTCACCCGCGTTGCCCACCACGTTCCGGCCGACGGAAACGGACGGCAACGGAACCCCCGCGCAGTGGAAGGTCGAGTCGGATCCGACGTCCCCGTTCGGGGCGGGCGTCTTGGTCGTTCACACGGCGAATCTCGAGAAGACCTACAACGTCTGCCCGATCGACGGATTCACGGCGCAGGACCTCGATGTGTCGGTGGCGGTGAAGGCGCTGTCGGGAACGGACGACCAGGGTGGCGGTCTCGTGTGGCGCTATCAAGACGCGAAGAACTACTACCTCACCCGCTGGAATCCTCTCGAGAAGAACATCCGTCTCTACGTGGTCAAGGACGGCGTGCGGTCGAAGTTCGGCGACAAGGAAGTCGACGTCGCTCCCGGGTGGCACACGATCAGCGTATCGATGGAAGGCGAGGCGATCCTCGTCATGTTCAACGGCGAACGCGTGATCGAAGCGTCGAACGACATGATTCGCGATGCGGGACGCGTCGGGCTTTGGACGAAAGCCGACGCCACCTCCGCCTTCGACGGCCTCCACGCGCGCGATCGCCGCTGATCTCGTCGTAACCCGCGCTGTCCGTTCGGATTACCGGAGATTTTTTCCGGGGTCCTGCTCAAGCGGGCCGCTTGCATGGCCGAACATATCTTTGCGGATATACCGTCGGCAGTTGAAGAACTTCCGGGTGTGCCCGTGGGGGTCCCTCCCCCCTGTGCTCTTCCACACACACACACGGAGTCTGAGTCATGTCCAAGAAATTCACGATCTTTGCAGCGGCCGCCCTCGCGACGGCCGTGTTCGCCCAAGGTGACGCGTCCGACACCTTCGTGCGCGGCTCGACCACGGGATACACCCCGCCGGCGACCCCCACGATGCTCCTCACCGCCGACACGCTCGGGTGGTCGTTCGACCTCGCCGGCGGCAACGCGTACCAACCCTGCGTCCTGTTCTTCGGGTCGCCTGCGGCGCGCGGTACGGCCATCTCCAAGCTCTCCTTCAACGAGTTCGGCAAGGTCACGGTCGACCTCAACAACGCCGTGATCTACCCGACGATCTTCCAGGGTTCGGCGTCGGGTCGTTTCAACTTCGTCATCCCGCGTCCCGCGGAAATCCCGCCGGCCCTTCTCGGCCTCGACGTCGGGATCCAAGGCGCGTGGCTCGACTGGAAGGTGACGACCGATTTCTCCGCGATCCCGTCTTACACCGTGACGCCGTCGCTCTCCGACGTCGCCACGTTCACGATCCGCTGATTCTTGACCTATGCCGCCCGAAAGGGTGGCCCTTCATGGCGCGCCGGACTCGTCGTCCGGCGCGTTTCTTTTTCGTCGATCAGAGAAGTTCGGCGCCGCGTCGTCGGAGATTGACCAAGTGCGCCCCGGCGAGGAGGGACGTGAGAATCGCGAGGAGCACCAACACGACGTAGACCTTTTCGTTGACGATCCGCGCGTCGTACGCCAGCGAAGCGAGAACGATTCCGGGGCCGCCGCGTGCGTTCATCGCGATCGCAAGATTCCACGCGCCGCGCGCGGTGCAGCCCGCGAGTTTCGCGCCGATCCAGACGCTCGCGGCCTTCACGGCACAGGCCGCCGCGGTGAACACGAGGAAGAATCCCATCGGGAAATCCCGAAGAAGATCGAGTTTCAGACCGACGATCGCGAAGTAGATGGGAATGAAGAACGCGGAGGAGAAATCCTTCAGAGCCTTACGGGATTCGTCGGCGTCTTCCGATGCTTGGGCGGCGGCCATTCCCGCCACGAAGGCGCCGAACATGACGTTCACGCCGAGCGTCATGGCGAGCAGCGACATGACGAGGAGAAAGGCCAGTAGGTAACCGAGCTGGCTGCCCCGCCGCATCAGGTTGAACTTCGCTCGGCTGACGGCTGCGAAGAGTTGGGGGCCGAAGCGAAGAACGAGGACGAAGAAGGCGAGCGTGACGGCGACGTGGAGGCCGATCGACATCCGGGATCCGTCGTCGAGTCCGAGCCAATGACCGAGTCCGTAGTCGCCGACGGTCGAATCGGGGCGCTTCGCCGAGGCCAAGGCGATCCCGACGACGACGTAGAGAACGATGTCTTCGAGAACGGCCGCCGACAGGACGATGCGGGCGAAGGGCGTTCCGAGAAGCCCGAGATCCATGAAGATCTTCGAAATCACCGGGATCGACGTGACCGCCACGGCGACCGCGATCACGAGGTTGAAGGAAAACGCCGTTGCGCGGTCGCCCATGTAGGGCGCCATGTCGAACGACGGCAGAACGAGCCAAGCCGCGCCGAACGGCAACACCGTTCCGAGCACCGTGATCCAAAGCGCCGTCCGGCGTTCCTCCTTCTGAAAGGCTTGGCGGATTTCCATTCCCGAGCAGAAGAGGAGGAGGATCAATCCGAGTTTGAAGATCGCCTCGAAAATGACGAGGTTGGCTTCAGGGCTCGAACCGAAGAGCACCTTGTAGGCACCCGGCGCGACCGCACCGAGTCCGGTCGGGCCCAAAAGAAGCCCGCCGCAGATCTCGCCGATGACTCGGGGCTGGCGCAGCAATTCGAACACGTACCCCACGACGTGGGCGGCCGTGAGGAGCACCACCAACGCCAAAAGGAGGTGGGCGAGGTCGTTTTCGAGGAGTCGCAAAGCCATGGGGGGCAAGGGGATAATAGCCTCCTCGGGGGCGCGGGGCGGATTCCGGAAGGTGCTCCCCTCGACAACTTTCCCGGCGTTCTATCCTAGGGGGTCGGCCGGGATCTTCCGGGTCGACCCAATCACCCATGGCACCCGCACCCCGCACCCCGAAGAACGAGAAGGGCCTCGAAGGGGTCGTCGTCGCCCGCAGCCGCCTGAGCGACGTTGACGGCGCCGCCGGGAAGTTGCGTTACTGCGGGTACGAGGTCGGTCAACTGGCGGAACGCTGCTGCTTCGAAGAGGTTGCGTTCCTCCTTTGGCACCGCCGTCTGCCCGTGAAGGACGAGTTGGTGGCGCTCAAGCGGGACATCGGCGCCGCGCGCGATATCCCGCAACCGATCCTCGACCTCATGCGCGCGTCGCCGCGCGACGCCCATCCGATGACGGTCTTGCGCACCGCGGTCTCGGCGCTCGGGGCGTTCGATCTCGATGCCGAAGACCTCGGTCCGGAAGCGTTGCTCGGTGAATCGACGCGCCTGCTCGGCGAGGTGCCGATGCTCGCCGCGGCGTGGCACCGCATCCGCAACGGCAAGGATCCGGTCAAGCCGGATCCGAAGCTCGGTGTCGCCGCCCATCTCCTGTGGTCGATCCACGGAAAGCGCCCGACCGCGCTCGCCGAAAAGGCTCTCGACGCGGCGCTCATCGCGCACGCCGACCACGGAATGTCGTCGTCGACCCTCGTCGCACGTACGGTCACGTCAACGGGTTCCGACATCCACGCGGCGATCGCGGCGGCTCTCGGTGCGTTGCGCGGCCCGTTGCACGGGTGCGCGTCGGAACGCGTCATGGACATGCTGATCCGCATCGGATCACCGGATGCGGCGCGAGGCGCCGTCGAAGCGATGCTCGGTGCCCACGGGCGAATCCCCGGATTCGGACACCGGATCTACAAAGAACACTCCGACCCGCGCGCCGCCATTCTCGAATCGGTGGCGGTTCGCATGGCGACCAAGGCGGGCGAGACCCAGTGGATCGACATCGCCCGGGCCTTGGTGGATATCGTCGCGGCTTCCAAGGGATTGCATCCGAACTTCGACCTTTACGCGGCACCCGCGCTCTACGCCCTCAAGGTGCCCCAGGATCTCTTCAGCTCGGTTTACGCGTCCGCGCGTATCGCGGGATGGACCGCCCACGTGATGGAGCAGGCGTCGGACAACCGCCTGATGCGTCCGTCGGAGCGCTACGTCGGTGAACCGCCGCGCGCCGTTCCCGGCAAGCCCTGAAACCCGTCGTTTTGCTTCCATTTCGCTGCCGTCTCCTGTAGAACAGCGTTCGCGGAGGAGGCGGCTTCTCCGCGAAGGACGACCATGTTCCAGCTTCGACGGTTCCTTGCGGCGGCGGTTCTCACCGGTGCGGGCGTTCTCGCCCAGTTGTCGGGCAACTACACGATCGATTCTTCGCTCCCCGCGGGCGGCGGAAACTATCCCGACTTCACGTCGGCGATTACCGCGCTGACATCCGCGGGCGTCAACGGCCCCGTCGTCTTCACGGTTTACCCCGGCACCGGCAACTACGCGGGTTGGACCATCACGGGTCCGATCCTCGGAGCCGGTGTCGTCAACAACATCACCTTCATCGCCGCTCCGGGAACCAGTCCGATCGTGAGCGGCGTGTCCACGGGTGCGCTGCAGGCCATTCGTCTCGGTACCGCGGCGACCGCGGGCACCGGGCCGTCATGGATCACGCTCTCCGGACTGACCGCGACGGGTGCGACGACGGGCGCGGGAATCGGCGTGCACGGCGGCGGCAACGTCACCATCAGAAACTGCAAGGTCTACGGATGCGGCGCGGGCATTTCGCTCGTGACGACGTCGAACGCCGTCGTCGAAGACTGCGAGGTCTATTCGGTCGGTGCGACGCCCGGTACGCCGGGTTCCGCGACCTACGCGGGCGGCATTTCCGCCTACCTCAACTCCGACAACGTCGTGATTCGCCGCAACAAGGTGCACGACGTCACGTCCAACGGCATCTTCGTCGGCACGTCGGGCGACACGACGGCGTGCGACAACCCGGTGGTCGTGAACAACATGATCTGGAACTGCCCCGGCGGCGCGACCTACGGCGGCGGCATCGCGTTCCGGCGCTGCCCGGGCGGCGTCTTGGCGCACAACTCCGTCAGCATTTCGGGTGGGCTCTACCCGGGCATGTTCATTCAAGTCATGTCGTCGACGACCATCGTCACACCGATCGCCGTCGTCGCGAACAACATCGTCGAGCATCGTGGAACGGGTCCCTGCGTGAAGATCGAAAATGCGACCCAAGTGGCGCCGACGTTGTTCGACTACAACCTCTATGCGCCGAGCGCGACGGGCAACGTCGCCGCCGTCGGCACCGCCAACTACGCCACGCTCACGGCGTGGCAGGCGGTGGCCAACATCGCCGGAAA
Organism: Planctomycetota bacterium; assembly: GCA_017853435.1. Classification (GTDB taxonomy): domain Bacteria; phylum Planctomycetota; family CAIWVZ01; genus CAIWVZ01. The sequence goes on from JAFMJN010000130.1 coordinate 6,709, forward strand.
GGAAACGTCGACTCTCGTAGGCATTCCGGGTTGGGTGTCGAACATCGACCTTCACATCACCGGATCGTCGTCGGGTTTGTTCAACGGCATCGCGTTGACGCAAGTCATCGACGACATCGATCTCCAACCGCGTTCGGGCACGCCGTGCCGCGGCGCGGACGAAACGACGGGGACCGGAATTTTCGCCGGATTCCAAACGTCGACGACGTCGGGACCCGCGGCGTTGACGGTGGGATTCATCGACACGACGTTCTCTTCGAACGGAACGCCGGCTTCGTGGGCGTGGGACTTCCAGAACGACGGCATCGTCGACTCGACGTTGCAGTTCCCGACGTTCACCTACGTCACGCCCGGCACCTACAGCGTGTCGCTGACGGTGAGCGATCCGATCCTCGGATCGAACACGCTCGTGCGATCGAATTACATCACGGTCTCGCAGTACGTGTTCTCGGCGACGACATCCGGATTCGGCACCGGTGATCTCACCATCACGCCGGTCCCGAACCTCGGTGTGCCCGCGATGACGGAAGGCTACACGCTCATTTCCTTCACTCCCGCGCCGACCGTCGGAACCGGACCGTTCTTCGGCATGATCCCGGACGCGTTGACCTTCTCCGTGATCAACACTCCCGCGGCCCCCGGCAATCCCCTGCACTTCGTCGCGGGTATCCCGGGGCTCTTCCCGAACGCGCCGTTCGCGGTGCCGGCCGGTTCGCTG
>JAFMJN010000131.1 GCA_017853435.1 Planctomycetota bacterium
ACGCGGAGATTCCCATGTTCATCGTCTATCTCTTCGCCCTCATCTGCCTCGGCGTTTGCGCCAAGTACGCGCTCGGCGGTGCTCCCGCCGCGGCTCCGGCGGCCGCTCAGGACGGTCACGACGCCCACGCGCACGAAGGCTCGCACCGCGGCACCTACATCTCCGTCGCCGTCGGCTTGACCGTGTTGACGGTCCTCGAAGTTCTCGCGGTCGAGATACTCAAGAACAAGTCGCACATCGGGATGGTCGCGGTCTTGATCATCATGACTTTGGTCAAGGCGTTCCTCGTCGCCGCGATCTTCATGCACCTTCGCTTCGAGCGCCGCACCCTCGTGTGGGTCGCGTGCGCCCCGCTGCTGTTCGCGACGTTCCTGTTGCTCGGACTGATGCCGGATTCGGCGCGTCTCTGGCTCCCGGCGTGAAAACAGACCCGTCGTCGCCGGATTCCGCTCAAAGGGAATCCGGCGGTTCGCCGATGGAAAGGGACGACGGCGAAGGCGTAGGACGCGCGATCATTTTGATCCTCGCGGGCGCATTCACCGTGGGGATACTCTTCCTCGTGGCGGCCGTGTGGCTCGACTGGTCGTGATGCGGAGACTTCGATGAATATCGCCGTGTTCGGCGCGGGCTACGTAGGGCTCGTGGCAGGTACGTGTTTCGCGGATTCAGGCAACGACGTGACGCTCGTCGACGTCGACGCGTCGCGCGTCGAGAATCTCCGCCAAGGAAAGATCCCGATCTACGAGCCCGGGCTCGAGGAACTCGTGAAGCGCAACGTCGCCGAAGAGCGGTTGTCCTTCACCACGGACGCGGCGGTCGCCATCCGCAAGGCGACGGTGATCTTCGTCGCCGTCGGCACACCGCCGGACAAGGACGGCAAGGCCGATCTCAAGTACGTCGATGCGGTGGCCCGTACCATCGGCGAAAACCTCGACGGCTACAAGGTCATCGTCGACAAGTCCACCGTCCCGGTGGGGACCGCGGATCGCGTGCGCGCGATCGTCGCGGCGGCGTCCGGCGGCAAGCATCCGTTCGACGTCGTTTCGAACCCGGAGTTCTTGAAGGAAGGCGCGGCGATCGACGATTTCATGAAGCCCGATCGCGTCGTCATCGGAGCCGACTCCGAGCGCGCGCGCGCGGTCATGAGCGATCTCTACGCGCCCTTCGTTCGAACCAACAAGCCGATCCTTCACATGGACGTGCGGAGCGCGGAACTCACGAAGTACGCCGCGAACTGCATGCTGGCGACCCGCATCTCGTTCATGAACGAAATGGCGCGGCTCTGCGAACTTCTCGGCGCGAACGTCGACCACGTCCGCAAGGGCATCGGCACCGATTCGCGCATCGGGTTCCCGTTCCTTTTCCCCGGCCCGGGTTACGGTGGATCGTGCTTCCCGAAGGACGTCCAAGCCCTGGTGCAGACGGCGTCCGAAGTGGGATACGACCTCAAGATCATGCAGGCGGTGGAAGAGGTGAACGCCGAGCAGAAGCATCGTCTCGCCGACAAGGCGAAGGCGCGCTTCGGCGGGCAGCTTGCGGGCAAGGTCTTCTGCGTGTGGGGGTTGGCGTTCAAGCCCAACACGGACGACATGCGCGAAGCCCCCGCGATCGTGGTGGTCGAAGACCTCCTCGCCGCCGGGGCGACGGTCCACGTCACCGATCCGGAAGCGATGGAGAACACGCGGCGCATCCTCGGCGACCGGGTGACCTACTTCGGGAAGAACTACGACGCGGCGAAGGGGGCCGACGCCCTCATCCTCGTCACCGAGTGGAACGAATACCGACGCCCGAATTTCGACCTTTTGAAGGGACTCATGCGGTCCCCGGTCATCTTCGACGGGCGAAACATCTACGACCGGACGACTCTCGAGGCGGGTGGTTTCGAATACCACGGCATCGGGCTCTGACTTCCGAAATTTCCGCCATCGGAGCGCGACGGCCCCTTTTTTCCAAAGGGGCCGTTTTTTTTCGCCGTTCCGGATCGCCCGCACGCCTTTAGGCATGAAGTCGTCGGCTTTTTACCGGGCACGGCACGGTGTCGGGTCCGATCTAGGCAGGGGAGTCGACGACTGGCGGAGCCCGCCGCGGCGCAAGTCCGGCGGGCTCCTTGTTTTTTTCGGGGGGGAGGGGCGGAAGGGCCCGCGGGCGAAGGCGGCTCCCGATCCGATGAGAAGAGCATAAGATCTTCTCCGAAGGCCGCCCCTCCGAATGGTTCGGCGGGTGCGGACGGAGAAACGAGAGTTTCATGAAATCCACGAAGTGGGCGCTGGTGGCGCTCGTCCTCGCGGTGTCGTCGCCGTTCATCGCGGCACAGGCACCGGCGGCTCCCGCGCAGCGCGCGGCGCCGTCGCAGGACGATCTCATCGCCAAGCGCGACGCGAAGTTGAAGGTGCCCTTCCTCAACCGGAAGGACGTGACCTGGTTCACCGATTACGACAAGGCTCGCGAGGAAGCGAAGAAGACGGGCAAACTCCTGTTCGCCTACTTCACCCGCTCCTACGCGAAGTGAGGCCCCTGCGACGCTCTGGAAGCCGCTGCGCTTTCCGACGCGTCACTTGCCGAGTTCGGCAAGCAAGCGGTGCTCTTCTGCCACATCACGTCGCAAGTCTCGACCGATCCCTACCAAAAGCTCCTGTCCGAAAAGGGCGGGCGCGGGTTCCCCCATCTCGTGTTCATGGATGCCGAAGGCACCGTGTTGGCGTCGCCCGCCGATCGCACGGTGGCTTCGTTCATGAAGACGAACACGGAACTCAAGCGCATCGCCGACCTTCAGGGCAAGACCGACCCCGCTTCCGTCACCGCGCTCGTGTTCGCGAAGCTCGACATGGGCATGATGAAGGCGGCGGACGCCAAGGAGAAGTTGTCGGGCATGACGTTGACGCCCGCGCAAGTTGCGACGCTCGAGTCGGCCATGATCGACGACGAGGTCAACGCGGCGCGCGCCAACGTGCGCACCCGTGACGAGATGCTCGCCGTCGGCGACACCTACCTCGAGATGAAGGCCAAGGGCCGCGTCCCGACGGGCAAGTCGGCTCCCATGTTCTGGGGTACGATCGCGACGACCGCGGAATCGAAGAAGGACGTCGCCCTCTTCGAAGAGTGTGTGACGCAGATGAAGAAGATCGCCGCCGCCGATCCGCGCTACGCGCGTTCGGTGGAGGCGATGGAAACGCGCCTCAAGTCCATGAAGGACCCGAAGGGCGCGCCTCCCGAGAAGCAGGCGAAGCGCCTCAACGGCGGCTGAGTCTCGACGGTTTTCATCACGCAACGGGGCGTTCCGCGGCAGGTCCGTGGGGCGCCCCGGTTTGCGTTTCGGAGGCGGGGGCGTCGCTTGACCACCCCCGGGGTGCGGGTAAGATGACCGACCCCACGGAGGGCGAGGGTTTCTTCGGAGACCCTGGCTTTTCGTCGTGTGATACGGGGCGTGGCGCAGCCTGGCTAGCGCGCTTGAATGGGGTTCAAGAGGTCGTGGGTTCAAATCCCATCGCCCCGACTGGAAGTGAAAGAAACAGGCCCCTTCGCCCGATGGCGGAGGGGCCTGTGACTTTTCCCGGTGACGCCGCGGTCAGCCGTTGCGGCGGCGGGCGGGACGCGAGGCGGCGCGCTGCGGACGGGAGGCGGGGCCACCGCGTTCGTAGGCCGGTAGTTCCAATTGCTTGGGATCGAGTTTCGCGAGCCCGGCGTCGATCCGGGAGGCGAGCCCGACCATGCCCTTGTCCTTGACGCGCGTCAGCAGTTGCTTCGCGGTATCGACGGCGGAGAGATTCATCCCGTCGAGTTCGTTGGCGTTCGGGGGAGAGGCGTCGAAGGCCGCGAGGATCGCGTCCGTCGCCTTGGGGAAATCGTTCGTCTCGAAGCGGATGCGCGCGATCCCGCCGAAGGCGAACGTCATGAAGCGTCGGGCCGCCGCTTCCGCCAGCGGGTCGAGATTCATGGCGCGGTCGCAAAGCGCCAAGGCGCGTTCGTAGGAAGCCACGGCCTTTTCGGGGGCGTTGGCCTTGCGATGGGCTTCGGCCGCGATGATCGACCCGAAGGCGGCGTAGGTCTCGAGACCGCGCGGCCCCCCGCCCTTCGCCGCGAGCTGGCCGAGAACCGCGTTTCCGACGTCGCGCGTGGTGCGGACTCCGGTCGACGCGTCGCGTTCCGCGATCAACGTCGCGTACTGGGCTTCCATTCCGTCGGGGCCTCGGTCTTCCACCAACTGGCTCCGGTAGCGGTCGTGAAGCGCCCACGTGTTCGGGAACTTGAGAATCCCCGTTTCGAGGACGGCGAAGGCTTGCCCCTTCGCGCCGAGCCACTTGAGGAAGTCGTAGTGGCCCGCGACTTGATCGGCGTTCCCGAACGGATGTTTGGCGAGAATCGCGTACGCCGCGTGGACGTCGGCGAGCCATTCGCCGGGCCACGCTTCCTTGCGGCGCGTCGCGCGAAGAATCGCCTGCTGCCGGGCCTCGGTGAACAGGCCGAGAACGAGCATCGCGTTCCACGATTCGGGGGCGATCGGCGCGAACGCCATGGCGGCCTCGGCCGCCTTACGGGCCGCGGCGACTTCCCCTTCGTACCACGCGATGGCCGCGTCGAGTTCCGACGGGCGCCATCCCGAGGCTCCCGCCGCCGCCGCGGCGGAAAGCGACGCCCGCGCCTTGCCGAGGGCCGCCACGGACGCTTCGGCGGCGAGGGTGCCGCTCGTGGCTTGGTGCAGGTGCGCGGCGGCGAGGCCGACGAGGGCGTCGGCGTCCTTCGCCGCGAGGATCGCCTCGGCACGGGCGACGGTGTCGGCAACGACCGCTTCATCGACGAATTCCGGCGCCGCGCCTTCGAGGGCTCGGGTCCAGGAAGCGGCGTCGAGAGCCGGCGAGCGGCCCGAAAGGCCGCGGTGCACCACCGAAAGCGTGCGCGCGCGGTCGGACGACCCACCCATCCGGTCGAGGGCGCCCATCAGGGCGTTGCGCTCGTCCGGCGGCAGGGCCGTGCGCATGGCATCGGAAATGAGCTCGACGGCGGATTCCGAGGTGGACTTCGCCAACGACTCGCGGGAGGCCTTCGCCAGTTCCGCGTCGAGGCTGAACACGCCGAGTCGGAGCAGGTCGACGTTCGCGTCGCCGCCGGCTTCCGCCACCTTCTTGAGCAGGGCGGCCCGGGTGTCCTTGTCGCCGGTCAAGAAGGCGGATTCGACCGCCTCGCGGTCCGAACTCTCGCGACTCAGCACGCGATCGAGGACGGGACGATCGGCACGGTTGATCGGCGGCTGCTTCGGGCGATCCGCGACTCCGTCCTTGATGGCCTTGAACACCGAATCGGTGTCCCATGCGTAGTAGACGTCGTAGGCCTCTTTCCCGTCGTCGCCGAGCATAATGTGACGCGGCGCGACGCGGACGCCTTCGAAATACCGTTCGAAGAGGAACGGCTCGATGGAGATGTGTTCCCCGCAGGTGACGGTGCCGAATCGCGGGCAGGGGATGCGGCGACCTTGCTCGTCGTGGTCGCGAGGGGTGTGCCGGTAGGTCGACGCGATCACGCAGGTGTAGGCGTCGTAAAGCCCCGCGGTCTCGGGGCGACGGTAGCGGACGCCCGCGTAGTGTTCGCTCGCGATTTCGCCGTCCATGTTGACGCAAATGAGGATCGGTTTGCCGGTCTCCTTCGAAACCGCCTGAGCGTCCTCCCACGTGCGCTGCCAACGGATGAGGCACGGCTTCGCCCAGTCTTCCGCGGTGGGGGCGAACCACATCTGTTCGCGGTTGACGCGGGTCGTCGGGGCATCCTGCGCCGAGAGCGACGACGACAGGGACGCGAGGAGCGCGAGAGCGAGAAGCACGGTGCGATGGATGCGGGGCATGGATCTCTCTCGGGAGGCCCGCGCGGGGCCCTCCGGTGTCGGCCCAAGTATAGTGGCGCAGCGCCCTTTTCCCGAGGTTCCCCGTTTGTCATCCACCCCCACTCCGTCACGTCCCGAATCGACATCACGCGCCTGTATCGCCGCCGTCGCGGCGGAAGTCGGAAAGGTCGTGGTCGGACAGGAGGCGCTCGTCGACGGGTTGCTGATCGGCCTGTTGGCGGACGGTCACGTCCTTCTCGAGGGGGTGCCGGGCCTCGCGAAGTCGCTGGCGGTTCAGTCTCTCGCCGGAGCCTTGGGAGGGACCTTCCGTCGCCTCCAGTTCACGCCCGACCTTCTGCCGTCGGACCTCGTCGGCACGCAGGTGTATCAACCGTCTTCGGGAGCGTGGTCGGTGCGTGAGGGTCCGATTTTCGCGAACTTCGTTTTGGCCGACGAAGTGAACCGCGCACCCGCGAAGGTGCAGTCGGCGCTCCTCGAAGCGATGCAGGAACGTCAGGTGTCCCTCGCGGGCGAGACGCGTCGCCTTCCCGAGCCCTTCCTCGTGCTCGCGACCCAAAATCCGGTCGATCAGGAGGGGACCTACCCTCTGCCCGAAGCCCAAGTCGACCGCTTCATGCTGAAGGTCGTCGTGACGTACCCGTCGCGCGACGCCGAGCGGGACGTCGTCATGCGGATGGCGAAAACGTCCGGGCGCGCCGAAGTGGCGAAGGTGGCGGACCCGGAAACGATTCTCGCGGCACGTCGCGAGGTCGACGCCTTGCACGTCGATCCGAAACTCGTGGCCTACGCCGTCGATCTCGTCCGCGCCACGCGTGACCCCGCTTCCGTCGGGCTCACGGATCTCGCGGGGCTCGTCCGTCACGGAGCGTCGCCGCGTGCGTCGATCGCATTGGTGATGGCGGCCCGCGCCCGAGCGTGGCTCGACGGCAAGTCGTTCGTCGGACCCGCGGACGTGAAGGCCGTCGCACCCGCGGTGCTGCGACATCGCGTCCTCATGACCTACGAAGCCGAAGCCGGAGGCATCACCGCCGACGCGGTCGTCGCGCGCGTCACGGCCGCGGTGCCGATCCCCTGATCCATGGACGCCGTCCGGATCGAGTCGATTTTATCCGACATTCTTCGGAGCGTCCGCGGGATGCCGCTCGTCGGCCGTCGATTGGCGGACGACATGACCTCCGGCGGACATCGTTCGGCCCTCCGAGGTGCGGGGATCGAGTTCGGTGAAGTTCGGGAATACGTCCCCGGAGACGATCCCCGCGCCGTCGATCCTTCGGTGACCGCCCGCATGGGGCGTCTGTTCGTCAAGCGTTTCGTCGACGAGCGCGAACGCACCGTCGTCTGCATGCTTGACGTCCGACCGGGAATGGACGTCGGCTTCGGCGCATGGTCGTTGCGGGATGCCGCGATCCGGGTGCTCGCATGTACGGCATGGAGCGCGGTGAAGGCGCAGGATCGCGTCGGCCTCGTCACG
>JAFMJN010000132.1 GCA_017853435.1 Planctomycetota bacterium
TCAGACGATTGACGGACCGAAGGAGCGTGGACTTGCCGCAACCGGAAGGTCCGATCAGGGCGGTCACCTTCCCGCGGGGAATACGCATCGAAATGTCCCAAAGCGCGCGCGCGGCGCCGTACCACAGCGAAAATCCGTCGATGTCGAGGACGGCCTCCTCGTTGGCGACGGCGGCGTGGATCTCGGGCGCGCCGGGCGTCGGCTGCGCGGTGGACGGGCCGAACGCGGCCATGATGCGGGTCGCTGAGGGAGTCGGTTCCGACATGTTGGGTCCGATCAGAATTGACCTCCGGCGTAGCGACGTCGGAGGGATGTACGGATGCGGATCGCGGCGAGGTTGAGCGTCACGATCACGAGGATGAGCAACAACGTCGTCGTGTACACCATGGGCTTCGCCGCTTCGCTGTTCGGGCTTTGGAACCCGAGGTCGTAGACGTGGAAGCCGAGATGCATGAACGAACGTTCGAAGTGGACGTAGGGGAAGATTCCGTCGACGGGAAGTTCGGGCGCCAACTTCACCGCGCCGACGAGCATGAGCGGAGCGACCTCGCCCGCACCGCGCGCCATCGCCAAGATGGCTCCGGTCATGATGCCGGGCAGGGCTTTGGGAAGGACGATGCGTCGGATGGTCTGCCACTTCGACGCGCCGCAGGCGTACGAGCCCTCGCGCATCGACGAGGGCACGGCGGCGAGCGCCTCTTCCGTCGCGACGATGACGACGGGCAACGTCATCAGCGCCAACGTAAGCGCGCTCCACAGAATGCCGCCCGTTCCGAACGTCGGATTCGGCAGCTTCTCCGCGAAGAGCAACTGGTCGATGCTCGCACCGACCGTGTAGCAGAAGAATCCGAGCCCGAACACGCCGAAGACGATGCTCGGCACGCCGGCGAGATTGTTCACGGCGATACGCACCGACGACGTCAGGACGCCCGCCTTCGCATATTCGCGCAAGTAGAGCGCGGCAAGAACACCGATCGGAACCACCACGATGGACATGAGCAACGTCATGACCACCGTTCCGAAGATCGCGGGCCACACACCGCCTTCGGAATTGGCTTCCCGCGGCTCGTCGATCAAGAACTCGCGCCAACGCGACATGAGCACGCCGAAGCGCCCGGCCGTGTCGAGCGTGTTGGGGCGGTAGGCGCGCACCACGTCGGCGACGCGGATCGGAACTTCCTTCCCGTCCGCGATGCGCATGATCACGACCCAGCCGTCGTTTTCCTTGTCGATCGCGACGATGCCGTCGCGGATGCGCGTCGCCTCGGCTTCGAGTTCCGCCGTCCGCGTTCGCCATGCCGCCTGATCCGCTTCCGAAGCGACGCCGCCTGCGCGGATTTCCGCGCGACGCAACGTCAGGCGCGCTTCCGTCAACGCGTGATTCACGCGACCGAGATCGACGCGTTCGAGGCGGCGACGCGTTTCGAGGCGTTCACGACAACCGGGATGGGCCTCTTCGAAAGCGCGCCATGTGTTTTCCGGGCCTTCGGCGGTCTTCGCGCCCGAACGTTCGAAACGCACGGGGGTGCCGTAAAAACGACCCCACGTCACGCGTTCGAAGACGACGAGATCTTTCGGAACGTCGCGTTCCGCCACGTTGAAATCGCTGATCCAACGGAAGTGCTCGCCCGTCACCTCGTAATTGCCGATGCGGACGAGATCGCGACGGGCCTCGCCTCCCGCCGCGGCGATCTTCTCCCGAGCCTTCGCGACGTGGGCCTCGCCCACCTGCTCACGGACGGCGACGTCCGTCGGGGCGTGCAACTCCGAACGCGTCACCTCGCCGATCACCACGCTGCCGTCGAGCAGCCGAAGGCGCACGCCGTCCGTCGGCCAGAACGTCGAAGCTCCTTCGACCAAGACCAGTCCGACGAGTCCGACGATCATCGACACGCACAACACCAACGCCGCGTTCGTCAGCCAAATCCACGGCTCCCCCACGGCGAACAGCGAGAGGGCGCGGACGCGACGCGGCGGATGTTTCGACTCGGGCGCGCTCACAGTTGATACGCCCGCTTTCGGAAGCGCTGACGGACGAGTTCCGCCAACGTGTTGAGGACGAACGTGATCGCGAAGAGCACGAGCGCCGCGAGGAACAGCATGCGGTAGTGCACGTGCCCCTCGACGGCTTCGGGAAGTTCGACCGCGATGTTCGCGGAAAGCGTGCGGAAACCGTTGAAGACGTTCCACTCGAGAACGGGCGTGTTGCCCGCCGCCATGAGCACGACCATGGTTTCACCGACGGCGCGCCCGAGACCGACCATCACCGCCGAAAAGATGCCGCTCGCCGCGGTAGGCAGCACCACGCGCATGGCGGTCTGCCAAAGGGTCGCACCGCACCCGAGCGACGCCGAGCGCAGCGCGTGCGGCACGCTCGAAAGCGCGTCTTCCGCCAACGTGTAGATGATCGGAATGACGGCGAAACCCATCACGAATCCGACGACGAGGGCGTTGCGCTGCACGTAGGTCGCCATCACGCCTCCACGGACGTCGAATCCGACGAGCGTCATGGCTCCCGCGAGGACCGCCGCCGTCACGAGACACGACGCGATCGACCCAAGGTGCCGCAAGAGCGCGGCACGGGCGACCGATTCACGCGGGCGTCCGAGCAGGCGGCGCGACAACGCGGGCGTGTAGAAACGCGCGCCCACCCATCCGACTAAGACCGCCGAGAGGGGGATGAAGAGAATGAACCACCCGCCGAAGGCCGTCGAAGCGATCCCCCCCGCGGTCGACGTATGGCTGAGCCACGCTTTGAAATCGCCGCCGAAAAGCATCCTCTCGGCGAACGGTCCGACGCGCCCCGCGACGAAGAGAGCCGCGGGAAGAACGAGGCAGAGGGCGACGGCCTTGACCTTGATCCCGAGCTTCATCACGACCGAAGGCGGCAACAATTGCCAAAGATGGGCCGCGGTCACGAACGACGTCGGCACGATCAACAGTGCGGCGAGGATCGCGGGCACGCGGTCTTCCACGATGGGAGCGAGGACGAGTGCACCGACGAAACCGAGAACGACGCTCGGCAAACTGGCCATCATCTCGATCGCGGGCTTCACCCGCGCCTTCACGCGCGGATGCAGGAATTCGGACGTCGCGATCGCCGCGAGCAACGCGATCGGCACCGCGAAGAGGAAGGCGTAGAACGTCGCCTTGAGCGTGCCGAACACGAGCGGCACCAATCCGAATTTCGCTTCGAAATCGTCCGAACCGCTGGAGGACTGCCAAACGTGTTCCGGCTTGCCGTAGCCTTCGTACCACACGGGTCGAAGGATCGACGTCACCGTGACTTCGGCGTAGTCCGCGTGCAAGGACAAGACCGCGAATCCAGACCGCGTCACCGCGACGACGCCGTCGTTGCGCGGGAACATATCGACGGCGAGGATCGGCTCGCCGAACGGTTTCGCGGTACCGACCGATTCACCGGCCGTCATGTTGTGGACGCGGACCGTGCCGTCCGCGTGTCCCGTCACGAACAAGCGGTTGCGACGCGACACGCCGACGGCCGTCGTCGCTCCGGCACCCGATTCGAGAACGTGGGCGCGCGTCATGATGCCGCCGTCGGACGTCGTCGCCGTGTCGGGCTTCGTGCGGAACCACCCTTCCACCGCCCCCGAAGCTCCGCCGACGACGAGCGTCGACGTACCGATCATCCATGTGGCGGAGGCGACGGCGTCCGACGCGGGGGGCGCGAGATCGAAGACCTCGGCGATCCGCGGCCGACTCAAATCGCGGGTGTCGTGCCGTACCGTATAGCCGTCCGGCCACACCGCGAGCACCGTGTCGCCAAGATCGGAAATGAACAAGTGCGCGGGCGGCTCCTTGCGGGGCGTCGGCGCCGCCGCGAGATCCCCCGTCTCGAGCTTCAGGGTGATCTCGCCCGTAGCCATGTTCTCGCGGGTGCGGACTTCGCTGACGGCCGCGCTGCCGTCCTTGCGCCACACGGCGAGCATCGCCCGTCCCGACGACGCGCCCGTGGCGATCAGCGTTACCGGGACCTCGCGGTCACCCTTCACCGAAGGCTGCATTTCGACGGAGAGCGTTTGCTTGCGGAAATTGCCGTCGGGAAGACGCTCGAACGAAGCGTCGGCGACGCGCGTCAAAGGCGTTCCGGCGTTGCGCACGTCGGCGGGCGCATCGGCGGCTTCCACCCGGCGCGAAGCCATCTTCACGGTTCCGAGGCGCACGGAACCGTCGGCGAATCCCAAGGCGACGGCATTGCGTCGCGCGTCGAACGAAACCGCCGTGACTTCCCCACCTTCCGTCAACGGACGTCGATCGAGGAGCGTGCCGTCGTCGAGCGACACGGCGCTCGCCGACGCGTCACGATGAATGACGATCGCGAAGCGTCCATACTCGTCCGCGGCCAATCCGGCCACTCCGCGCTCGAGGTCCGCCCGCGGCGTCGCCACCACGTCGAAACCGGAACGCTGAAACAGCGGAACGACGACCCACACCAGGAAGATGCAGATCGTCGCGACGGCGATGATGGTGCCGATGCCGCCGATGGTGATGAGCCATCGGGCGGCAAACTCGGTGATTCGGACCTTGCGGGACGTCTTACGTTCCCGACGCAGGCCGGTGAAGGTCTTCTGTGGTTCCAACGTCGATCCTCGAAGCGGCCCGTCTCCGTTCGGAGGGGAGCCGCTTCGCGTCAGTCGAGCACGGTCACTTCGGATCGAGCGAGAGTCCGACGGACTTGAGCGCGCGTTCCGCGGTCACTCGCTTCACGGGATAGTAGCCGTCCTTCACGACGTCTTTCTGCCCTTCCATGGAGAAGATGTAGCGGATGAACTCGCGGCGGAGCGGGTCGATCTCCGAACCCGGCTTGTGGTTCACGTAGAGCCAAAGGAAACGCGAGAGCGGGTAGTCGCCCGAGTAGGCGTTTTCCGGTTCGGCCGATACGGCCTTGCCGCCGATTTTCTCCGACAGGGCGATCGCCTTGACGTCGGCGGTCTTGTAGCCGATGCCCGAGTAGCCGATGCCGTAGAGGTCCGAAGCCACACCCTGCACGACCGAGGACGAACCCGGCTGTTCCTTGACCGAGTCCTTGAAGTCGCCGTTCTTCAGAACGATCTCCTTGAAGAACCCGTAGGTGCCGGACGCCGAGTTGCGGCCGTACATGGAGATCGGCTTGTTCGCCCACTCACCCGAGAGTCCGAGATCGCCCCACGTCTTCACGTCCTTCTCGAAACCGGCCTTGCGGGTCTTCGAGAAGACCGCGTCGACCTGGGAAAGGCTCATGGACGCGAGCGGATTGTCCTTGTGGACGTAGACGGCGAGCATGTCGACGGACGTCGGCAAGCCCGTCGGCTTGTAGCCGAACTTCTTCTCGAAATCGTCGACCTCCTTCGCCTTCATCTCGCGGCTCATCGGTCCGAACTGCGACGTCCCCGCGATCAACGACGTGGGAGCGGTGCTCGAACCCTTGCCTTCGATCTCGATCTTCACGTTCGGGTAGAGGCGGTAGAAGCCCTCCGCCCACAACGTCATTTCGTTGTTCATCGTGTCCGAGCCGACGCTCTTGAGGTTGCCGGAGACACCCGAGACCGGCTTGTAGGACGGGAGGGTCGGATCCACCGCGACGGCCTGTGCCGAAGCCGCGGCGGCGAGGAGGAGAACGCCGAGCAGGAAGGACTTCACGTTCATGGGGGTTGCCTTTGCGCGGGAAAAGCCCCGCTGCGCCCCGAAGTTCGCACCCGACCGTCAACGGAAAGCGACCGAATCATGAAGATTGTGTTAAGAAGCGGGCGGCGCGGCTCCGGCCGCACCGAACATCCTCTGTTTTCCCCGGGAATCCCGCACTTACGCACCCTTAACATCCGACGGAGCCTCCCGTGTTCAGCATTCTCCCCAAGGACGATGGTTTTTTCGATTTCTTCGAGCGGGCGGCTGCCAACGTGCACAAGGGCGCGGAACTCCTCGAAGCCTTCCTGACGCATTACGACGACATCGAGAACCGAGCGCGACAGATCCGCAACGTCGAGCACGCGGGTGACGAACTGACGCGCGAGTCGATGGAGATGCTGAACAAGGCGTTCATCACGCCGTTCGACCGCGAGGAAATCCACGCGCTCATCTCCCAACTCGACGACATCCTCGATCTCATCGAGGACACCGTGAACCGCATGGTGCTCTATCGCGTCACGGCGCCGACCGAAGACGCGAAGCAACTCGCACAAGTGTTGGTGAAGTGTTCGAAAATCATCGTGGAAATCATGCCCGCCCTCCGGGAGATCAAGAACCCCCGCGTCATCCTCCTCAAGTGCCAAGAGTTGAAGGCACTCGAGTCGGAGGCCGACCGCATCGAGCAGCACGGACTCGCGGCGCTCTTCGACAGCCGACAGGATCCGATCGACGTCATCAAGTGGAAGGACATCTACGCCGATCTCGAGAACGCGACCGACCGATGCGACGACGTGGCGAACGTCGTCGAAGCCATCGTGATGCGCCACTCCTGAGGAGGCTCCATGGACTTCGACTTCAGTCTGTCGGTTTGGATCGTCATCCTCCTCGCCCTCGTCTTCGACTTCCTCAACGGGATGCACGACGCGGCGAACTCGATCGCGACGATCGTCTCCACGCGCGTGCTCAGTCCTCAGGCGGCCGTCTTCTGGGCCGCGTTCTTCAATTTCGTGGCGTTCGCCTTCTTCGGATTGAAGGTCGCGAACAACATCGCGAAGGGCGTGGTGGACCCGGCGCTCATCACGGTGACCATCGTCGGCGCCGGTCTGGTCGGCGCGACGGTTTGGAACATCGTGACGTGGTACTTCGGCATTCCGTCGAGTTCCTCCCACGCGTTGGTCGGCGGATTCGCGGGCTCGGCCGTGGCGGCCCACGGGTTCGGCTGTCTCATCTCCGAAGGGCTGATCAAGATCGGTTCCTTCATCATCATCGCGCCGCTGCTCGGCATGGCCGTCGGCTGGACCATCATGGTTCTGACGATGTGGGCGTTCCGGAATGCGGCGTATTCGAAAGTCAGCGGCCTGTTCCGAAAACTCCAGTTCGTCTCGGCCGCGCTCTACAGCCTCGGACACGGGGGCAACGACGCCCAAAAGACGATGGGCATCATCTTCGCGGTGCTCATCGCATCGAAAAACATGGCGCCGAAGGATCCGATCCCGCTGTGGATCGTCCTGACGTGCCACACCGCGATGGGCCTCGGGACTCTCGCGGGCGGATGGCGCATCGTGAAGACGATGGGATCGCGCATTTGCCACTTGCAGCCGGTCCACGGATTCTCGGCGTAGGCCGGCGGCGCGCTCTGTCTCTACGGCGCCTCGGCCCTCGGCATCCCGGTTTCGA
>JAFMJN010000133.1 GCA_017853435.1 Planctomycetota bacterium
CCGCGGGCTCGTCGTTTGGCGGCAATCGAAGCCCTTCGTTTTCGACGACGAGTCGGCGCTGCGCCTTCCCGAGACCGCGCGGCGCGCCGGGTGGTGTACGTCGCTTGCGGTCGACGATCTCGATCTCGACGGAGATCTCGACCTCGTCGCGGCGCGCGAACTGGACTTCCCTTGGGAGAAGCCTCCCACGGACGGAGTCGACGGAAGGCGCTGTCGGTTCAAGGGACGCCCGGTCGTCTGCGGACCGCGTGGTTTCGCTCCGATGCCGATTCTCGTGCTTGAACGGCGCGGCGGCGGGTTCGTGGACGGCGCCATCTTGCTGCGCGCGCCGACGTCACCCGCGGTCTACGGACTCGGAGTGACGACGCTCGATGCCAACGACGACGCACGTCCCGACATCGCCGTCGCCGCGGACATGACTCCGAACCTTCTCTTCCTCTCGACCGCGAGCGGCGCCTGGGAGGAGCGCGGGGAACGCTGCGGGATCGCATGGAGCGCCGACGGCGCGCCCGAAGCGGGAATGGGCATCGACGCCGGCGATCTCGACGGAGACGGGCGCGACGATCTCGTGATCACGAACTTCGAAGGTGAAACGAATGCCGTCCTCCTTCAGGAGCGCTCGGGGCTTTTCCGCGAGGCTTCCGTCGGCATCGGCACGGCTGCGGTCGACCGCCCTCGACTCGGATGGGGCGTCGGCATCAGGGACTTCAATCTCGACGGACGCCTCGACATCTTCGTCGCGAACGGGCACGTCTACGCGGATGCCGCCGAAAACGGTTCGTCGTACGCGATGCCCCTCACGTTGCATCTTTCCGGCGTCAACGACGGGCGCCTACGCTTCACCGCGGACACGACCACGCCCGCGTTGGCTCGGCCACGGATCGCGCGCGCGGCCGCCTTCGGCGACCTCGACGCGGACGGACGCCTCGATGCGGTCGTCGCGCGGCTTGAAGGCCCTCCCGTCGTGCTCCGCAACACGGCGCACGACGTCGCTTGGTTCGGCGTGACGCTCAAGGGCCCGATCGGAAATCGCGATGCGATCGGAGCCCGCATCCGCGTCGCGACGGATCGCGGCAACGTGTGCCGCCGTGTGGGGGTGTCGGGATCGTTCCTCGCCCAATCCGCGGCCGCCTGCGTCTTTCCGTTTTCTTCCGTTTCACCGCCCCGCGTCACGGTGGAATTCCTCGGCAAATCCGTCGCAGTTCCCGTGAAGCCGGGCGTTTACGTCGACGTGGACCTGTCCGCCCCCTGAAATCGTTTCCGTGCACCGCGGACACGCGCTTTCTCCGTGGGTTCCGCGATCCCGTACACTTCGAGGATGCGGCGGCGCCTACTCTTTCCTCTTCTTCTCGCGGGACTACTTCACGCGCAACAGTTCACCGATCAAACCGCGACGCGACTTCCGGCCCAAGCGATCTGGAGCGAGGAAGTCGACGCGGTGGACGTCGACGGAGACGGCGATCTCGATTTGATCTACGGAAAGGGTGACGGCTTTTCGGCGGCCTCCACCGCACGCCAAAACACGATCCTCATCAACAACGGATCCGGATTCTTCACCGACGAAACGGCGACACGCTTTCCGGTGTTGCTCGGCCACACGAAGGACATCGACGCGGTCGACGTCGATCGCGACGGCGACGTCGATCTCGTCCTCGCCAATGCGTGGGGACAACAACCGCGTCTTTGGATCAACAACGGAGCGGGTTTCTTCACGGACGCCACGGCGACCCGGTTCCCAGCGCTGACGCTGCTGTCGTTCGGAACGGCCGCGGGCGACGTCGACGGGGACGGAGATCTCGATCTTCTCTTCTGCGATTCGGGCGCGACCCAGTTCTCGGGCTCCGGTGGGCAGCCCCGTCTGTTTTTGAACGACGGCACGGGCGTCTTCACCCAAGCGACCGCCGCGCGGCTGCCTCCGATCGCCCTCTTCGCTCAGGTCGACTGCGACTTTCTCGACGTCGACGGTGATTTCGATCTCGACGCGACGGTGACGAGTCGCGACGGACAAAGCGTGCTGTTGATCAACGACGGATTCGGAACGTTCACGTCGGGTTCCCTCCCTCCGGAGGGTACGGGCACCTACGAGTTCGAGCCGGGTGACGTCGACGCGGACGGAGATGTCGACATCTTCGTCGTCGGCGTGAGCGGCCTTTCCGAAGGCGTTCTTCTCAACAACGGAAGCGGAACCTTCACCGCCTCGACGGCGGCGGTGGTCGGCAACACGAGTTCGGACGACAACGACGCTTCGCTCGGCGACATCGACGGCGACGGCGATCTCGACGCGGTCGTGGGAGCGATTTCCACCGCGGAACGCGGGCTGGTCAACGCATCCGGCGTCTTCACCTATCAATCGTCCCTCTTTCCGACGCTCGTCGATTCGAGCATGGACGGCGAACTCGCGGACATCGACGGCGACGGCGACCTCGACTACGTGAGTGCCGTCGGAGAGTCGGGAGCGTTTCAGAATCGCGTCTACATCAATACGACCGGAACGCCGGACACGCGCCCGCCGCTCTTGCGGGTGGCCCTTTACGGTTCGGGAACGCCGTTCGGCGATATTCCCATTCGCTGCGTCGTTCGCGACGCCGTCGTGACCGAAGGCGATCCGGGATACACGGTGTCCGCATCGGGCACGGTAGGCGGCACCCCGTTCACGCTGCCCCTTCGTTGGTCGGGATCCGATCACTTCCTCGGAATGTTGACCTCCGTGCCCCAAGGAGCCCCCGTCGTGTTCACCGTGACGGCGACGGATCGCCGCGGCAACGTGGTCGTCGGTGCCCCGGTCGCCTTCAGCCCGACGGCGTTTCCTCCTCCGCGACTCGCCATCACGCCGCAGGGCGGTGGCGCTTTCACCGTCGTTCTCGGGTCGGCGGCTCATCCCTTCGCCGAGGAACTCTTGTTCGTCTCCACCGCCGTCTCCGGACCGGCGGGCGCCGGTCCGCTGCTCGGACTCGGCAGCGACGCGTGGTTCGTCGTTTCCCTGCCGCCGGTGCTTCCGCCTCTCCACGCCTACCTCGACGCCGCCGGGCAGCAAACGACGGTCTTCGGCCCGGGAAGCGTTCCGGTCGGGTTCACCATCGATGCGCGGGCGGTCTTCCTCGGTCCGAACCCCGCCATGACGAACCTCGTCCGCGTGACGTTCTAGCCCGACCGATCCGCTACGATCGCCTCATGAGCACCGAGTCCCCGACGGCCTTCGCGACCGCGCGGCCCTACATCCGCGCCCTCCTCGTGATCGCCGCACTGCGTTACCTCCTCGACTGGTTCCGCAACCCGACGTTCTTCGACGCCTTCGGCGTTTATGCGGGATCGCTCGCGATGATGCTCACCATCGCGTTCACCGGCTCTCTGCGCGAACCCTCGCTCGGGCGGACGCTGAAAGTCACGACGTGGATCGCATTCTGCGCGTGGTGGTTCCCCAACTTCGTTTCCTACCTGACGGCACAGTGGATCGGATGGACCCACGGACGCTTCGCGGAAGGCCGGGCGGCGCCGCCCGCACCGGAGGTCGCGGCGAAGTTCGCGAACGCGCTGTCGACCGCGTGCCTTACGACGGTCGCGGGGATCCTTTGGTGCGGGATCCTCGGCATCCTCTGCATTTGGTTGCCGACGAGATGGTCGAAGACCTCGACGACCGCGGCGTGATCCGATGACCCCCCGGGCCGCCATCGCTCTCGTCGCCGTCCTCCTCGGCGGAACCCTGACGGCTCAGGCCGTCGAAATCGAACGCACGATTTTGGACTTCGAAGGCGGACCGGAAGAAGGATTCACCGTCTCGGGTCCGTGGAAGGCGGAGCGACGTCCGGACCGCGTCAAGTCGGGCACGCAGTCGCTCCTCGTCACGTTCGTCCTCCCTGAAAAATGGCCCGCGCTGCGCGTTCCGAAGGACACCGTCGGTCGTCGCGGCGCGAAGCGCCTTACCGTGGACGTCCACAACCCTCAGGAGACGCCCGTCAATCTCGGCGTCCGCGTGGACGACGGCGCGTCGAAAGGTGTCGAAGCCGAGATCCATCGTTCGTCGCGCCGCCTCGAGCCCGGATGGAATGAAGTCGTCATCGACTTTCCCTCTCTGCGCACCACATCCGCGAGTCGCTTGCTCGATGCCGACGATATCGCGCAGGTCGTCCTCCACGTCACGCCATCCGAGAATCCCATCGAACTCGCGTTCGATCGCATGCGTCTCAGGTTGGTGACGGACGCGGGGACCCCCGAAGGCGATGCGCGCGCACTCAAGGAGTTCGAGACCGGGTGGGCGGCGGCTGCGACCGCGGCCGCGAAGTCGTCCCTCCTCTCCTCGTTGCGCGACGTCGACGTTCCGCGCCGCGTGAAACTGATCGATCGCGTCCTCGCGGAAGAATCCGCGCCGCTCGTGGTCGAAGACGCGATCCGTATCCTCGGAAGGTCCAAGGCCGACGACGCCGTCGCCGAAGCGATCACCCGCACGCGCAAGGCCGCCGAGACGCATCGTTGGCGTCTGATCGAAGCCCTCGGCCGCATGCCGTCGGCCGCGGCGCGCGAATGGCTGCTCGGCGCGGCGCGCGATCGACGGAATCCCACCGATCAAACGGCCGCGATTCGCGCCCTCATGCGCCGAGACGGCGTGGCGCTCCTTCCGGAGCTCGAAGCCCACAAGGATGATCCGTGGCAGGTGCGCGCGGCGAAGATCGAGGCCCTTCGCACGATTCGGACGGGTAACGCGATCGGCGGACTCATCCCGTACCTCAAGGATGCGAACGCCCGCATTCGCGACGAAGCGGGGGATGCGCTCGTGGGTCTCGCCGGACGCGATCTCGGGGAAGACGTCGGGGCATGGACGCGTTGGTGGGACGCGAATCGCGGAACGTTCGACCCCGACGCGAAGGGCCCGAAAGCCGGTCGATCGTCCTACGGGTCATCGACCTTCTACGGCATTCCCGTGCTTCCCGGCCGCATCGCGTTCGCCATCGATCTCTCGGGGTCGATGAAGGAGAAGCTCACGGCGGGCGCGCGCGCCTACGCTGCGAAGGCTCCGCACCTCAAAGAGAAGCGCCTCGAGACCCGGCTCGACCTCGCGAAGGAAGAGTTGCAATTCACGCTCGCGAAGCTGCCTCCGCGTACGGCGATCCAGTTGCTCTTTTTCGGAACACAGATCACGGCGTGGAAGAACGGACGCCTCATCGACGCCGACGAAGAGACGCGGGCGGACGCCCAAAAGCGCGTCCGCGCGTTGACGGCCGAAGGTTCCACGAACATCCACGGCGCGCTTCTTCGCGCCTTTCAGCCCGACCCGGATTGGTCGATCGCCCAAAACCTCTCCCAAGGCGTCGATACGATCTTCCTTCTGACCGACGGCGAACCGTCCACCGGCGCGATCGTCAACGCCGCGGAACTGCTGGCCGACATCCGCGACCGCAACCGGGTGCGGCGCTTGAGGATCCACACGATCGGCGTCGGACTGCCGAACTCGAATTTCCTCCGAACCCTCGCCCGAGATTCCGGCGGCGTCTACGTGGACTTGGCGAAACCCTGAACGACTTGTCGGGCCTTGGTCCGATCGGTGACAATACTCGACGATGAACCGACTTCCGATCCTCCTTCTCGTCCTCGTGGTGACGACGCTCTCGGCGTCCGCACAGAACCCGATCGGAGCGTTGTCGGGCAAGCGCGTCGTGATCTCCCCCGGTCACGGCTACTACTGGCACTCGACGCTCGGTTGGACGACGCAACGCCCGTTGATCGACGACGCCGTCGAGGATCGTCACACGAACGAGATCGTGATGGACCATCTCCTCGAGTGGCTCGAAGGCGCGGGAGCCACGACCATCATGGTGCGCGGGAGAAGCCGCAACACCGAAGAGCACTTGATCGACAACGACGTCCCGTTCGGTGGCTACTCGGAAACGGGTGGTTGGACCACGGGCGCGTCGACGGGATTCGGCGGCACGTACCGCTACGCGTCCACATCGACGGTCGAAACGGCGCGTGCGACCTTTTCGACGGTCATCACGAAGCGGGGTGAGTTCCCGGTTTATCTGAACTACGTCGCGTCGTCGAATCGGACCGCGGCGGCACGCGTCGAAATCGAGCATGCGGCGGGCACATCGTTCCGCACCGTCGATATGACGCGCGACGGAAGTCGTTGGGTCTACCTCGGGACGTTCCCCGGCAATCCCCTGTCGACCTTCCGTGTACACGTCACCAACGCGTCGGCGTCGCCCGGGGTCGTCATCGCGGACGCGGTCCGCGTGGGCGAAGGCATGGGATCGATCGCCCGCGGTGGAACGTTGAGCGGACAACCGCGTTGGCTCGAATGCTCGCGTTATTGGGCGCAATTCAACGGAGCCCCGTCTTCGGTGTGGGACAGCACCACGGGCGAAGATTCCACCGACGACGTGTCGTGTCGTCCGCGCTATGCCCAATGGTGGGGTGTCGACGCCTTCTTCTCGCTGCACACGAACGCGGGCGGCGGAACGGGCACGGACAGTTTCATCCACAACACGAACGCCCCCGCGGGCTCGATCGCGCTGCGATCGAGCGTCCACACGCGCGTCGTGTCCGATCTACGCACCTTTTGGGACCCGAATTGGACCGACCGCGGCGAGAAGACGGCGAACTTCGGTGAAGTCAACGGCGCCTACCAAACGAACGCCGCCATGTTGATGGAGCTCGCGTTCCACGACGATCCGAACGGCGACCTCGTTTCCATCCACAATCCGAAGTTCCGGCGCATCGCCGCTCGCGCGATCTATCGCGGTCTCGCGGCCTACCTGGCTCCGGGTGTCCCCTTCACGCTCGACCCGCCCTCGGCGCTCGCGGTCGTCGGCACTCCGGGTGGAACACTTCAGGTGCGCTGGGCCTCGGTGTCGGGAGCGAGCGGTTATCGCCTGCGCCTCTCGAAGGACGGATTCGCCTTCGACGACGGCGTCGTCGTCGCAGGCGGCACGTCCACGTCGTGGACCTTCCCCGACCTCGCGGCGGGAGACGTGCGTTTCGTGAAGATCGCCGCGATCAACGGCGGCGGAACAGGACCGTGGTCGGAACCCATCGGTGGGCGTGTCTCTCCGAACGGGACGTCGCCGCTTCTTCTGGTTCATGCGTTCGATCGTCGCGACCGTTGGGTCAAGGTGCCCGACAACCTCCACGACGGCATGTCGCGCACGTCCGAAGCGTTGATCCAACTCGACGGGGCGACTTGGCCGTTCGACGGCGCCACGAACGAAGCGGTCTCCGGCGGACTCGTGCCCCTCGCCCCCTACCGATCGGTCGGGTGGATCCTCGGCGAAGAATCCACCGTCGACGAGACGTTCTCCTCCGCCG
>JAFMJN010000134.1 GCA_017853435.1 Planctomycetota bacterium
GCGGGATGGGGGACGACGTGCAGCGCTCCGATGATCGTGCGGCACGTCTCGGGGACCGCGGCGAGTTGGTCCCGAAGATCCGCGAGGAGCATGTCGGCGACCTCGGAATCTCCGAGGGGGGCTCCGGATCCGGAAACCCAACGCACCCGGTGTCGATCGAGCAGGGTGCGCCCCTCGAATTCCTTGGCGCCGAGTTGCGCGGCGTCGAACTCCGCATGGGCGAAGGTGCCGTCGTACCAGCCCATGGTGCCGACGAAGGCCGTCCGGTCGACCACGACGGGCCCGTCGATCGGCATCTCGAATCCGCTTCGAACGGCGACATCCGGAAGAACCCGGTAGTAGGTCGCTCGGGCGTCGCCGTCGGCCGACCAAAGTTCGTGATTGCCCGGCACGTAGATGCGACGCTTTCCGATGGATCCGAAGCGATCGAGGATCGTTCCGACTTCATGAAATCCGTTGCAGAGGTCGCCCAAAACGAGAAGGACGTCCGGAGCAAGAGCTTCGAGATGGCTCGCCATCGCCGAGACCGCGCGACGATTCGCCGCCGATTCGACGTGCAGGTCGGAGACGGAGGCGATCTTCAAGGACCTTCGCTCCGAGAGATTCCGGAAAGCCGCTCTGAAAGAAGACTGAAGCGTTCGGCTTTGCGTGCGTCGTCGACGGCGCGCGCGAGAGCGGACCTTTGGCCGACGACGACGAGGAGTTTGCGGGCGCGCGTCATCGCGGTGTAGAGCACGGCGCGTCGCAGCATCGGCCAGTGTTCGTTGAACAGCGGCAGCACGACGGCGGGGTATTCGCTGCCTTGGGACTTGTGCACCGTCAGCGTGTACGAAAGCTGGAGATCGTCCCACTCGTTCGGTTTGAAACGATGAACGCCGGTGCCGAATTGCCCGGTGACTTCGCCGGTCGCGTCGATGACCCCGACGACGCGGCCCGTTTCTCCGTTCGCGAGATTGCGTTCGTAGTCGTTGCGCGTCGCGATGACGCGATCGCCTTCTCGGAAGGTACGGTCGTTGCGCTTTGCCGTTCGTGCCCCTTCGCGGAGCGATTCCTGCAAAAGCGTGTTGAGCGATTCCGTCCCGCACGCCCCCTTGTGCATCGGCGTCAATACCTGAATGTCTTCCGACGGATCGAAGCCGAACTTCGCGGGAAGGCGTTTCGAAACGAGTTCGCGAATCAACGCGGCCCCTTCGGTCGCGTCCGCGCGTTCCATGAAGTAGTAGTCGGTGACTTCACCGGGCTCGGGGTCGTCCGGCATCGATCCTTCTCGGACGGCGTGGGCGTTGCGAACGAGGAGGCCGCCGCGTTCTTGGCGGAAGATGCGGGTCAGCGACGCACACGGCACGATGCGGCTCGTGACGAGATCCGACAGAACGTTGCCCGGACCGACCGAGGGCAACTGATCGGGGTCTCCCACGAGGATGAGCGACGTCTTTCCGACGAGTCCGCGGAGAATCTGTACGAAGAGCGGAAGGTCGAGCATCGACGCTTCGTCGACGACGAGGCAGTCGGCGAGAATGGGATCCGGCGGCGGTCGGTCGTCGAAGGAGTCCGAGGGCTGGATACCGAGGAGGCGATGAATCGTCGCGGCTTCGCGGCCCGTCGCTTCTTCCATGCGGCGTGCCGCGCGGCCCGTCGGCGCGGCGAGTTGAACACTTTTTCCGAGGGCCGTGATGCAACGCACGACCGCATCGATGACGGTGGTCTTGCCGACTCCCGGTCCGCCGGTCAAAAGGGCGACGGGAGATTTGAGGAGGAGGGCGACCGCTCGGCGTTGTTCGTCCGAAAGGTGTTCGGGCACTTCCGCGGGAAGGTCGTCTTCGTCGAGCAAGGCGGGGCGAAAGAGCAGTCGCGAGACGCGGTGGGCGGCTTCGACTTCGAAGGCGTGCAAGTCGGGGTGGTAGGCGCGTGCGGTGTCGGCGTAAGCGCGTTCGACGACGACGGCGTCGTCGCCTTCGGCCGCACGGAGCGCTTCGGAGACGATATCGTGATCGACCGTGAGGAGTTCCGCGGCACGCTCCACCAACAGACCGTTGGGAAGGCAGGTGTGTCCCTGCTCCGTCGCTTCGAGAAGCGCGTGGAGAAGTCCCGCCCGTAACCGCAACGGATGATTCGGAGCGAACCCCAGTTGGCGTCCGAGGCGATCGGCGGTGAGGAACCCGATGCCGCGGATGTCTTCCGCGAGCTTCCACGGATTTTCTTTGGTGACCGTCGCGGTCATCGGGCCGTAGGCGCGGATGACGGCGGCGGAAAGGGCGGGTCCGAGCCCGATGCCCGCGAGAAATGCATGGGTTTCGATTTCGACCCGTGCCGCACGAACCGCCGCACGGAGCGCCGCGAGCTTCTTCCCGGCGAGTCCTTTGATCCGGATGTCGCCGTCGCCGGCGAGCGCGTCGAACGTCGCTAGACCGAGTTCGTCGACGATGCGCGCCGCCGTGGTTTCACCGACGCCTTCGAAACGCCCCGACGCGAGGAAGCGCCGCATGCCGTCGAGAGAGTCGGGGGTGACCGGGATGGCGGATGCGACTTTGAATCGAGGACCGAAGCGCGGATGGTCTTCGAAACCGCCTTCGAGTTTGTAGGTCGATTCCGGTGTCGGGTCGCCGAGAAGCCCCGCGGCCGTGAACGTCGCACCTTCGGAGGTGACGACTTCGGCGACGGCGAACCCACTGTCCTGCGCGTGGTAGATCACACGACGGATCGTCGCGGTCACGAAGCGCGTCGGGGAGGCCTCCATGGGGCGAGATTAGCCTCCGGGGAGGACGCGTTCCACGGTCGGGGAGGGAAGTTAGGATTCCCGCATGGCGCGACGAACGAAGGTGATGCGCATCGTGACCCGACTGAACGTCGGCGGTCCGACGCGCCACGTCGCGATGCTCACGGCGGATTTGCCCGAGCGGGGGATCGACGGCGTGCTGGTGACGGGTGTCACCGAACCGGGCGAGAGCGACGGGGAAGCGCCTTCGGGGAACGCCGTCGTCACCGTCCCCACCCTTCGTCGCGGGATTCATCCGTGGCGCGACGTTCGAGCGTTCTTCGCCCTGCGACGACTGATGCGTTCCGAGCGCCCCGACGTCGTGCATACGCATCAAGGCAAGGCCGGATTTCTCGGGCGTCTCGCCGCGTGGACGTCGCGCGTGCCGCGGGTCGTTCACACGTATCACGGCTTCACGTTTTCTGGGCATTTCGGCGCGATCGGGACCGCCCTGTCGGTCTTGGCCGAATGGATCGCGGTCGGTTGGGCCACCGATCTCGTGTGTCAGGACCCACGGCAAGCGGCGGAACTTTCGCGACGCCTCGGGCGTCGCGTCGCGGGGAAGATCCGCATCGTGCCCCCGGCGGCCGACGTGGGATCGCACGCGGTCACACCGCCGTCTTTTCCGCCACGCATCGTGCTGCCCGCGCGATTGGTCCACGTCAAGTATCCGGAACGGGCACTCGACGTCTTGGCCGCCTTGCCGGGACCCGTCGTGATGGACGTTCTCGGCGACGGTCCGTTGCGTCCGTCTCTCGAGCGCCGTGTCGCCTCGGATCCGCGCTTGCGCGGACGCGTGACGTTCCACGGAAACGTCGTCCCGCCTTTCGACATCCTCGCCGCGGCGTCCGTCGTTCTCCTCACGTCGCGCTCGGAAGGCACGCCTCTCTCGTTGATCGAGGCTCAGATGCTCGGAGTGCCCGTCGTCGCGCCCGACGTCGGAGGCGTCGCGGGTGTCGTAGTGCCGGGTGGGGGGCGCGTCGTGGACGCGAGCACGGTCGCGTTGACGGAAGCCGTGGCGGATAGTCTCGTGCGGCCGCGCCTCCCCGAGGAGGTCGTCCGTGCGGCGCGCGAGCGGTTCGACCGACGACGCCTCGCCGACCGGATCGCGGCCGTTTACGCGGGTGCCGAGGTCGACGTCTAGGCTTTCGTCGTCACGTCGGCGCGAAGTTTTTGGGCGATGAATCGGCGGATCTGCGTCTGAGCCGCTTCGTCGCGCCACCCGATCCACCAAAATTCGATACCGGCTTCGTACGTCGGCGGTGCCGGCCGGCACCAAACGACCTTTCCGAGCGCGATCACGGAAGTCGGCAGGCCGGGCAGTTCGAGGTCGACGGCGAGCATCGTGCCCGCATTCAAGAGTTCATGGACCTCGACGCAGACACCCCCGCCCGAGATGTTTTGAACGACGCCGTCATGCCGGGTCATGTCGAGGAACTGGGGATCGTCGCCGACGAGGCGATACTTCACGTTGCATTGGGCGGCGACGCGGGGGAAGTGGCGGTTTTCCTGCATGAGGGCGCTCGGCGGGGACTCGTCGGTTCTTTTCGGACGTCCCGTCCCCGGGGCTTCAGACGCCTTTTCCGCCTTGTCCGCGCGTTTTTTTATGGGCGGAGCCCTTGCCACCGCGCTACGTTCTAGGGTAGGTACGTTTCCGCCCTCGAGGACTACCCCCGCATGAACGCCCCCTCCGCGCCTTCCCAAGCCCCGTCGAAGGGCCCGCTCGCCGTTCTCATTCTCGTCGTCGTCGCCCTCGCGGCGTGGGGTGTGTCGTTGCTGCTCGACGGTGGCCATACGCCGACGCAACCGACGGGCCCGACCGACGTTGCGACGTCGCGCCCCGAATCCGTTCCGACCAAGACGGAGTCGGTCATGACGCTGGCGCCGGTCCGTCCCGCCGCGACTCCCGATGCCATCGAAGGTGTCGTGCGCGACGCGTTCGGAAATTCTCTTTCCGACGTGACCATTCAGATCATCCGTTGGGATTTCGAGCAGGGCAGCACGAAGCCCGTCGACCAGTGGGCCACCGAAGTGGTCGTCGCGACCAGTACGAGCGACAAGGAAGGTCGCTACGGATTCACCGGTCTCCCGCCGGGCGAGAAAGTGCAGGCGATGCGGGCGTTGAAGCCCGGTTTCATCTCGCAATTCAAGGACACGATTCCGACCGGACGTCAAGTCGACTTCGCGATGATGTCGGGTGTGCCCCTTTCCGGGCGTGTCGTCGATGTGGACACCGGACAACCGATCGCGGGCGTTCGCGTGAAAGGATGGTTCGCGACGGGCAAGGTGACGTCGGATGCTCCGACCCAGTTCCGTTGGAACGAGAACGTCTACACGGACAAGGACGGTCGTTACGCCTACGAAGGCGTCCCCGACAAGAACGTCCAGTTCCTGTTCCATCACGTCGACTACGAAGATGCGAACGAATTCCGCGAGATTCCCTCGGGCAAGCCCAACGTCCAGGACTTCAAACTCAAGCGCGGCCTCGTGATCGAAGGGGTGGTGCGCAATCGTCGCGATTCGAAGCCGCTCGCGAACGTCGCCGTGAAGGGAACGGACTCCATCGTTCCGCGCTATCACGCGACGACCGGCGCCGACGGCGTGTTCCGGATCACGGGAATCAAGCGCGGACGTCTTCGTTTCTCCTTGGAAACGAAGGGCTACTCCGCTCCTCCGGACGTGCGCGAACTGACCGACGCCGAGCAATCGACGCCCGAGCGCCCCAATCGCCTCGAGTTCTTCATGGAACCCTCGGGAGCCGTCGCGGGCATCGTGACGCTCCCGGACGGTTCGCCCGCGGCGGGCGCGCGCGTGTGGTTGGCGCGCAACGCGATGCTGACCAATTCGGTGCTTCCGAAAACCGAAACCGGTGCGGACGCGCAGGGGCGCTTCCTGCTCCGCGATCTCGACGTCGGTCAAAAGTACGCCGTCGTCGCCATCCATCGTGATGCGGCCCTCGGCACGTCGCCCGACATCGTTTGCGGTCCCGGCGAGATCAAGGAAGACTTCACGTTCAAATTGCCGCGGGGCGGCGTCATCTCCGGCAAGGTGATCGACGACTCGGGCGTTCCGGTGGTCGGTGCGGTGGTGACTCTCGAACGTCCCGCGTACTCGCTCGCCTGGTTCGTTCCCCCGAGCGACGTCGGTCAGGCCGGAGCCCTCGCGGAAACGACCGGCTCCGACGGCACGTACGCGTTCCGCGGCCTCTGGGCCGGGCAATACACGCTGCGATTCGACGAGGCCGACCACGTCTCCGTGACCGCACAGACGGTCCAGTTGCGCGACGCGGAGGACGTGCAGACGCTCGACGCGACGTTGTCGCGTGCGAAGGCGATCACGGGGCGCGTGCTGACGCCGGACGGCCAAGGAGCCGCGGGTGCCTTGGTCGAGGCTTGGGGGGCGTCCAAGGACGACCCGGTGGCTTCGGCCGTCGCCGGGCCCGACGGCACGTTCAAACTCTCGAAGATGCTCCCGGGGTGGTACCGCCTCAAAGGAACGATGACGCGTCCGCGTCTCGCGTCGAAACCGATCGACGAGGTCGCCGCCGACACATCCGGCATCGAAGTACGGTTGCTCCCACTCGGTGAAGTGACCGGTTTCGTGGTCGACGCGTCCGGGGCGCCCGTGAAGCAGTTCAGCGTCTCTCTCGACCCGATCATTCCCACGGTGCGCCAGCCGGACCGCAAGGCCCCCACGGGCGGTCTTTCGGGGGTCGCGACGGAATTCGAGGACGAGGCCGGCTTCTTCCGCGTGAAGGATTTGGAGCCGGGGACCTACGGGATCCTCGTCTCCTCGGGCAATTTCGCCCCGACCACCGGACCGCAGGTTACCGTCGACGGCTCGACGTCCGACGTCGGTGCGATCCGCCTCAAGTCGGGTGCCGTCGTCGTCGGAAAACTCACGACTCCGAAGGGGCAACCCACTCCGGGCGTTCTCGTCTTCCTCGACCGGATCGACCCGCCCGTTCCCGGTGCCGCTCGTCGCGAGGCACCGCCGTCTCTTCAGGCGCGCAACGACGCCGCGGGAGAGTGGCGACTGGTGGGCGTCGCCGCCGGTCAGTACCAACTGCGCTACGAATCGGACCAATGGGTGTGTCCCGCGAACGCGTTCATCACCGTGGCGGAAGGGGAGACCCTGACGCGCAACGAGGTGGTCAAACCCGCCGCGTCGCTCACGACCATCGCCGTGGACCAATTCGGCGAGCCGATCCCCGCGCTCGACGTCACGATCTTCGACGAAGCGGGCGCGCGGGTGAACGCGAAGGCCGATACCCCGACGCAGAAGACCGACCTGAACGGTCGGGTAAACCTGTCGAGAATCCCCGCGGAACGGGTGAAGATCCGCTTCGTTCGCCCCGGTTACAAAGTGACCTTCGTCGAAGACGTGGTTCTGACGCCGGGCGAGCGTACCGAGCGACGGGCCATGGTGGAGAAGTTGCCGTAACGGATCTTGAAAGTTCGTAACCCTCGAAAGAGGAAGAACTTGGGACGCCGCTCAATCGCCCGATCGACGGCGTCTCTCCCGTTCCAGAGGG